>DASUFY010000241.1:0-14322 GCA_036274315.1 Planctomycetota bacterium
TGCGCTTCGTGATCGGGAAGCGCGCGCGGTGGGCGAGAAGCGGGTCGGCGGTGCTCATCGGCGGGAACGGCACGGCCGTTCTAGCGCATGCCCGCGGCCAGCGCACGCCCGGGCAACGAACCGCCGGACTACGCGCGCGAAGTCAGGACCTGGCGGCGAACGGCGGCGACGAGGTCCGGTTCGGCACCGGCCTGCCCGGCGGCCTCGAGGTGGCGCTGCGCCTCGGCGCTCCGGCCGAGCAACGCGCAGGCCTGGGCCAGGTGCAGCAGCGTCGATGGATCGCCGGGCGCGAGCCGATGCGCGCGCTCGAGGTGCGTGTACCCGGCCTTCACCTGACCCTTGGCGACGAGCAGGATGCCGAGGCGATTGTGCGCCTCGCCCAGATCGGCGTCGTAGCGCAGCGCGCGGCGCAGCGCACGCTCGGCCCGCCGAGGCTGCTGCAGCTTGTGGCGCACGAGCCCGAACAGGAACCACAGATCGGCGACGCGGCGACGCCCGCGCAGCAGCGCGGACAGTTCCCGGAAGGCCTGCGCGAACCCGGCCGCCGCGATCAACCGGTCGATGCGCTCGACGCGCGCCCAGAGTCCCGGTTCGGCCGACAGACGCACGAGCCGCTGCGCCTGGGTCGCGAGTGCTGGCGCGAGACCCAACGACATTCCGCGCCGCAGCGCCGCCGCCGCAGCCGGTCCGTCGTCGAGCATCAGGTGGGCGCGGCCCAGCTCGAAGTGCAGCATCGCCTGCCCGGGTTCCTTCGCCAATGCACGCTGCAGGATGCTGCGCGCGAGCTGAGCGCGCTCGTCGTCGAGCAGGAACGACACCACGAGACGCGCCACGGGCACCGGCAGGTCGGGCATCGCCGCCAGTTCCGCGATCAGCGCGTCGCGGGTCTCGGGGTCGTCGTTGCGATCGCAGACGGCGGCGAGCTGCGCCAACGCCGAGGAGCTCGCGGCGCCGCGCTGCCGGGCCAGCTCGACGATCTCGCGCACCTCGCGATCGCGACCCAGGCGGAACAACAGCGCCGCCGTGCGCTCGACGAGTTCCTGCTTCTCCGGCGCCAACCGCGCGGCGCGGGCGGCGACGTCCGCCGCACGATCCTGCTCGCCGGCGACGAGCAGCAGTGCGGCGAGCCGCTCGAGCACCGCGACACCGCCGACCTCACGCGCCGCGAACGCGACCAGCAGGTGACCGACCTCGACGCGTTGCTCGTCGCGGCGCAACCACAGGCCCGCGAGATCGAGCAGGACCTGCTGCACGTCCTCGTTCTCGGCACAGAGCTCGACACAGCGGCGCGCCGGACGCAGCGGGTCGGGCGGCGCCTCGCCGAGGTTGGCCTCGACGCGCAGCAGAGCATCCTTGAGCACGAGGAACCAGCCGAGCGCCTCGCCCTCGAGCGGACATGGCGGGCGCGGCCTGCCGGTCCAGCCCAGCACACCCATGATCTCGAACTCGATGCGCAGGAGCCCGTCGATCGGCTGCCGCGCGTCGAACGCGAGCTCACCGCTGGAGAGCACGCGCAACGCCGTGCCGTCGAGGATGCGCCACTGCAGCACACCGGATCGGAACATGCCGTCGCACAGCAGCTGCACCTCGCCCTGCTTGTGCAGCTGTGCCAGCACCTCGGGTGCGAAGAACTCGTGCAGCCGGAGGAAGCTGCGCTGTCCGTCGACCGGTCCGAGGAACGGAAAGAAGCGCACGCCGCGGTCGCCGCCGCCGTTGAGGCGCGACACGAGCATGCGAGGCAGCTGCCGGGCGAGCACGTCGTACGGAGCAGCCCCGACCACGGGCGACAGGCCGTCGGCGACGGCAAAGGCGAACACCACGGCGGTGGCCATGTTCCTGCACTATCGATCGCGGCGACGGCTCGACCTCCGGGCGAACCGTTCCGGACCATGCCACCGACGCATCGCTCGAGGCCGCGCGACGCCCGAGCGCCCGCACTACGAGGTTTCCTCCAGCCGCGGGCGGACCGCCTCGCGCCCTTCTCGAAGGCCGGGCAGGACTTGCACGGGCGCGCGAACGAACTCCCGAACGCGCCCTGCGACGCCGGCCCCGCGCTCGAGCCGCCGCCCGGGCGCCGGCTCGGGCCAACCTGCAAGAATCCATGCCAGGGGCATTGCCTTGCACGGGGGAGTCGGTATGCATCGGCAGCGTCCCCCGGGGCCCTGCCCCAACCGAACCGATACCCATGGGCAAGATCGTCCGGTGCCGCGAATGCGGCAAGGTCTACCGCGAGCTCGACGAACTCGAGGACCTTCGCGACAACGACAGCGTCTGTCTCGTCTGCAACAACACCATCGAGGTTGCCGACTGGGACCGCGTTCTCGCGTCCTACGAGGACGACGAGGGTGACGTCGACGACGAGGACGACTGGGACGACGACGAGGAGACCGACGCGGACGAGGACGCCGAAGAAGACGTGGCCGACGAGGAATTCGACGAGGATCTCGACGACGCGGAAGGGGAGGACGAGGAGGACGACAAGGACGAGGAAGAAGAGGAAGAAGAAGAAGAGGAAGAGGACGACGAGCGCTGAGCGCCGCCGCGGGCCACGCGGCCCGACCGCCCGGGCAGGCTCGACCACCGCCGCCGGGCAACGGGCCCTTGGGCGACCTGGGTACACGTCAAGTTGGCAGCGGCGCGCCAGGCCCCGCCTGCCATTCTGGCCGCAACCAGCGGCGGCCAACGCTGCCACGGCGGTCCCTAGAGCCATGGTTTTCAGCTGCTTACGCCAGCCCCGAGGCGGCGGCACATGGCTTGCTCTGCGGGCGCCCCCACGGACCGACCCCAGGTTTTCCACTGCCCCATGCAACAGAGCTTCCGCGTGCTCCTGGTCGAGGACGACGACTCCCTGAGGTGTTGCCTCTGGGAGTTCCTCGCGAGCCACGGTTGGGAGGTCGGGGCCACGGCCTTCGGCAACGAAGCCATGGACATGGCCCGCCGGCATCGCTTCGACTTCTCGATCCTCGACTTCCACCTGCCGGGCACGACGGGGCTGCAGCTCTTCCAGCAACTCGCGTCGATCCGGCCGATGCCTGCGATCCTGATGTCGGGCCTCGCTTCGACGGACGAGGCGCGCGCCGCGCACCACGCCGGCTTCTTCTCGTTCCTGCGCAAGCCGCTCGAGCTCGAGCATCTGCGGCGGTCGGTGCAGCAGCTCATCCAGACCCACTTCGGCGGGCCGGTGACCACCCCGGGCACCTGGCCGCTGCCCGGCTGGCCGCAGCCACACCGGCGGCCCGACCAGCCACCCGCTCCGCCCCCGCAGCGGTGACGCGCGGCGCGGGCCTTTCGCCACTCTCCCCTTCCCCGACAACCATCCCCCCTGAGGAACCGAACCCATGTCCAAGACCAAGTCCGCCACCGTGACCCCCCTTGGTGACCGCGTGCTCGTCAAGCGCGTCGCCGCCGACGAGAAGACCAAGGGCGGCATCATCCTGCCCGACACCGCGAAGGAGAAGCCGCGCGAGGGCATCGTCGTCGCCGTCGGCAACGGCAAGCTGCTCGAGAGCGGCTCGCGCCAGGCGATGTCGGTCAAGGCCAAGGACCGCGTGCTGTTCTCCTCCTACGCCGGCTCGGAGATCAAGCTCGACGGCGACGAACTGCTGATCCTGGGCGAGGACGAGATCCTCGCCGTCATCGAGTAGTCGAGCGCGCGCACCGCGCCCGCACCAACCAAACAACCCCCCACCGAGTATCCCCCCATGGCAGTCAAGAAGATCGCTTACGACCAGGAAGCGCGCGAGCGCATGCGCGACGGCGTCAGGAAGCTGGCCCGCGCCGTCAAGGTCACCCTCGGCCCGCGCGGCCGCAATGTCATCATCGAGAAGTCGTTCGGCAGCCCCACGGTCACCAAGGACGGCGTGACCGTCGCCAAGGAGATCGAGCTCGAAGGTCGCTACGAGAACCTCGGCGCCCAGCTCGTCAAGGAAGTCGCGTCGAAGACCTCGGACGTCGCCGGCGACGGCACGACGACGGCGACCGTTCTCGCCGAAGCCATCTTCGAAGAGGGCATCAAGAACGTCACCGCGGGCGCCAATCCGGTCGGCATCAAGCGCGGCATCGAGAAGGCGGTCGCCAAGGTCGTCGAAGCGATCCTGAAGACCAAGATCGACATCAAGGGCAAGAAGGAGATCGCGCAGGTCGGTTCGATCGCCGCCAACAACGACGAGGAGATCGGCAAGATCCTCGCCGACGCGATGGAGCGGGTCGGCAAGGACGGCGTGATCACGGTCGAAGAGGGCAAGAGCCTCGTGACCGAGGTCAAGTGGGTCGAAGGCATGCAGTTCGACAAGGGCTACCTGTCGCCGCACTTCGTCACCAACCAGGACAAGATGGAGGCGGTGCTCGAGAACCCGTGGATCCTGATCCACGAGAAGAAGATCTCGGCCATCAAGGACATGCTGCCGCTGCTCGAGAAGATCGCGCAGAGCGGCCGTCCGCTGCTCATCATCGCGGAGGACATCGAAGGTGAGGCGCTGGCCACGCTCGTGGTCAACAAGCTGCGCGGCGTCTTCAAGTGCTGCGCCGTCAAGGCGCCCGGCTTCGGCGACCGCCGCAAGGCGATGCTCGAGGACATCGGCATCGTCACGGGCGGCAAGGCGATCTTCGAGGACCTCGGCATCAGCCTCGAGTCGGTCACGACGGCCGAGCTCGGCTCCGCCAAGAAGGTCGTCGTCGGCAAGGACGACTGCACGATCATCGAGGGCGCCGGCAAGACCAAGGACGCGCAGGGACGCATGGAGCAGATCCGTGCCGAGATCTCGCGCACGACCTCCGACTACGACCGCGAGAAGCTGCAGGAACGGCTGGCGAAGATCGCCGGCGGCGTCGCGCAGATCATGGTCGGCGCGGCCACCGAGGCCGAGATGAAGGAGAAGAAGGCCCGCGTCGAGGACGCGCTGCACGCGACGCGCGCAGCCGTCGCCGAAGGCATCGTCGCCGGCGGCGGCGTCGCGCTGCTGCGCGCGGCCAAGGTGCTCGAGGACATGAAGCTCAGCGGCGACGAGCGCATCGGCGCCGACATCGTGCGCCGCGCCCTCGAGTCCCCGATGCGGCAGATCGCGATCAACGCCGGCGTCGACGGCTCGATCGTCGTCCAGAACGTGCGCGCCCACGCCAGCCAGACCTGGGGCTACAACGCCGCCACCGATGTCTACGAGGACATGGTGAAGGCCGGCGTCATCGACCCGGCGAAGGTCACGTGCGCCGCGCTGCAGAACGCCGCGTCGGTCGCGACGCTGCTGCTGACGACCGAGGCGCTGATCTCCTCGGTGCCAGAGAAGAAGCCCGCCGGTGGCGGCCACGACCACGACCATGGCGGCATGGGCGGAATGGGTGGAATGGGCGGCATGGGCGGCATGGACTTCTGACCAAGACCGCGCTCCGCGCGGGCTTGGTCAGGACCTCCCGCTGCTCCTGCGGCGCCGAACGGCGCCTTCGGAGCAGAGGAGACCGGTTCTTACCAAGACCCGAATCGGCGAACGGCCCGGCGGCGCAGCCTGCGTCGCCGGGCCGTTGCCTTGTCAGGCGATGAGTTCGACGTGGGCTCGCCCGCCGGGGGCCTTCTCCATCGCCTGGTCGCAGGTCACCAGCGTGGAACGGCCTCGCCGAGGCGCCGGGCCCTTTTCTCGGCCGCCCGCGAACAGCGGGCCCGGCCGCGTCGCTCCCACGGCCCCCACCCACGGAGTGACCTCGCCATGCCCAGCTGCGCCCGTCCTGTCCACCTGTTCGCCGCGGTGCTCGCGGCCTTCGCGTTCGCACCCTGCAAGCCCATCGCGGCCCAGTGCCTGCCCGAATGGCTGCCCGGCGAGCCGAAGCCGGTGCCCGGCGGCATCGTCAACGCGTCGACGACGTGGGACCCCGACGGCGCCGGCCCGGCCCCATCCGTGCTCGTCGTCGGCGGCCTGCTCACGGCCGGCACCTCCAGCCAGGTAGCCGTCGCCACCTACGACGGCACCACGTGGTCGCCGCTCGGCGCGCTGGCCGGAACGGTGCGCGCGCTGGCCGTGCACAACGGCCAGCTGCACGCGAGCGTCACGAGCGTCACGCCGTTCGGCTCGTTTGCGAGCGTGCAGGTCTGGGACGGCTCGACGTGGCAGGCGATCGGCAACCTCGGCAGCGGCTTCGTGAACGCGATGACGACGTTCAACGGCCAGCTCGTCGTCGCCGGGTCTTTCTTCTCGATCACCGGCACCGTCGCGAACAACATCGCGAGCTGGAACGGTACCTCGTGGTCCGCCTTCGGCACCGGCGTGCAGGGCACCGTGCGCGCGCTCGCCGTGTTCAACTCCGTACTCCACGTCGGCGGCAGCATCTTCAACGCGGGCGGCCTGACCGTCGGCAACCTCGCGATCTGGAACGGCTCGACCTGGGTCGCGACGCCATCCTTCAACAACACCGTCGAGGCGCTCGCGGTGCGCAGCGGCATCACGCTGGGGACTGCCACCCTGTTCGTCGGCGGCGCGTTCACGTCGTTCACGGTCGGCACGCAGGTCGTCGCCGCGTCGCACGTCGCGAGCTTCACGGCGTTGACGAACTCGTGGGCCGCGGTCGGATCCGGCCTACCCGGCGCGCGCTGCACGTCGCTGCTCGCGCGCTCGACAGGCACTACGAGCTTCGTGCTGCTCGCCGGCATCGAGGACGCGGCGTCCCAGCAGCGCGTCTGGCAGTTCAGCAGCGGCGCCTGGTCCGCGCTCGGCAGCCTCGGCGACGGCTCGACCAACATCTGGCCGGCGACGATCGCCTTCTTCGGCGGCAGCAACACGGTGGGCCTCAACAGTTCCTCCACCGCCGTACGCGCCTTCGACGGCAGCCAGTGGCAGGGTGTCGTCGGCCAGGGTGTGCCGAACATCGTCTTCGCGGTCGAACCGGTCGGCAACGAGGTCGTCATCGGCGGCTCGTTCACGACGATCCACGGCGTCGCGGTGAACGGCGTCGCGCGCGGCTCGAGCGGCTCGTGGACCCCGCTCGGCACGGGCGTCACGGGCGGTCAGGGGGTGTTCGCGCTGACGACGGCAGCCAACGGCGACATCATCGCGGCCGGCGACTTCACGACGGCCGGCGGCTTCTCCGCGAACCGCATCGCGCGATGGAACGGCACCGCCTGGGCGCCGCTCGGCACGGGCTTGAACGGCCCCGCGCTCGCGCTGCTCGCGCTGCCCAACGGCGACATCGTCGCGGCCGGCGACTTCACGACCGCGGGCGGGGTGAGCGCCAGCCGCATCGCGCGCTGGAACGGCATCACCTGGGCGCCGCTGGGCCTGGGCTTCCCAGCGCGCGTCAATGCCCTCGCGCGTCTCGACAACGGCGACATCGTCGCCGGCGGCAACTTCCTCACCACGGGCGCGTTGGCCGTGAACCGCATCGCGCAGTGGAACGGCTCGACGTGGCTCGCTCTCGGCGGCGGCTGCAACAACATCGTGTTCGCGCTCGCGACGGCGCCGACCGGCGAGCTCTACGTCGGCGGCCGCTTCACGGCTGCCGGCGGCCTCAATGCGCGGTTGGCGAGCTGGAAGAACGGCGTCTGGACCCCGATCAACCTGCTCGGCCTCAACGCCGTCGACATCGCCGCATTGGCCGTGCATCCGAACGGCACGCTGCTGATCGGCGGCGCCACCTTCTCGTTCTCGCTCGGCCCGTTCGGCGGCTTCAGCACCAACCTGCTGATGGTCCGCAACGGCACGCAGTCGTCGCTCGACGTCAAGGGCAGCCTCGTCTACGACATCGCCGCGTCGAGCGACATCGTCATCGGCGGCATCTTCGACTCGGCGGGTGGCGTCATCGCCGGCAACGTGGCGCGCTTCCACGCGCCGTGCCCCGCGACGTCGACGCCCTACGGTGTCGGCTGCTCGGGCCTCACGGGGCCGCTCACGCTGCAGGCGCTCGAAGCGCCGTGGCTCGGCGGCAGCTACCGGCTGCGCGCCGCGAACTACGGCCCGACGGGCTTCGGCCTGCAGATCCTCGGCCTGCCGCAGGTCTCGCTGCCGCTGTCGGTCGTGTTCGCCGAGGCGCTGCCCGGCTGCCGGATCTCGACGATCGCCACGTTCCTCGACGTCGTGCTGCCGGTCGGCGGTGCGGTGACGTTCGGCGGGTCCGTGCCCCTGGACTCCTCGCTGATCGGCTTCGAGTTCCAGGCCCAGGCGTGGCAGTTCGAAACCGGAGCGAGTGGCCTCGCGGTCAGCAGCAGCAACGGCGTGCAGCTCGTGATCGGCACGTTCTGACGCGCGCTGCCTCTATCGATGCTGCACAAGAGCCGGCAGGCGAACGACGACCTCGGGGTTTGGCCCCGAGGTGATCTGCAACTCGCGCTTGCACACCACTGTGACATCGCGCCACACGCGCAGCGCATGCGCACCCGGCGCACAGCGCAGCAACACCACCCGCCCCTCGGCGTCGACGGGCATGGCGCGGTTCGAGTAGCCGAGCCCGAGGTCGCGCCAGGCATCGACCCGCACGCGATGCGCCGCGGCACCGTCAGCGGTCAGCACACGCACGGGGACTTCTCCCCACGGTTCGAGGCGGAACTCGAAGGCCAGCTCGGCCCGGTCCGCCACGAACGGCGCAGTTCGCGCAGGTGCGACGTCGCCGATGCCGCGCCGGTCCGGTTGGCTCGCGTCTCTCGGCGTGACGAGCACGTGGTACTGCTCGCCGCGGGACAGCGGCGACAGCGTGAAGTGCTCGCCGTCGATCCGCGCCTGCACCGGCGTCCCACCGTTCTCGCGGCCACCGTCATGGATGAACACCTCGACGCCGTAGGCGCCGACCGGTTTGCCGTCGGCGCGTTGCACGGTGCCGCGCACGACACAACCGGCGAGATCCTCGTCGTCGATGCGCATCACGACGTCGTCGCGGCCCGGCGCGACGCCGCGTTGCCGCACGCACAACCGCGACGCGCCGGTGTCCGGCCAGGCCAGCAGCGTCCAACTCGTGCCCGGATGCACGGTCAGCAAGAACCTGCCGTCGTCGCCCGTTCGCACTCTCTCGACCTTCTGGAACTCGTCGACCTGGTTGGCCACCGTCGTGTAGCCGCGAGGGACGCCGGTCTCCGCCTGCGCTCCGACCTCGACGCCCGCGACCGCCGTGCCATCACCGCGCTCGACCCGACCGCGAATGGTGGTCGACGCGAGCAATTCGAGCCGCACCTCCGCATGCGCTCGCACTTCCGTCGGCTCGGCCCAGACGAGCTTGCTGTTGGCGTGGCCTGGGGCAGCGGCGATGAGCTGGTAGCGTGCGTACCGGCGCACCGCCATCACGAACCGTCCGTGCGCGTCGGTCTCGGCCCTGAGGTGTTCCCAGTCCGGCGCCTGCTGCGGATCGTCGATGTGGTACTCGCGCCAGGCCGAGACGTCGGCTTTGGCGACTGGCATGCCGTCGAGGTCGACGACGATGCCGCCCAGCGTGATCGCGCCCGGGAACACGAGCACGACTTCGGGATCGTCGCCGTGGATCCAAACCGTCTCATCGAACGACCTGGTGCCGTCCTGCTCCGCATGCAGCCCGTAGCCAACCCCCCTCTGCGCCATCAGCACGAAGCGACCGTCGTCGCCGGCAACCAACGGCCCTGGCGCGAAGGGCTCGCCCTGCTGGAAGATGCTGTGGCCACTCGCCCTGACCAGGACCCTGGCGCCCGCCGCCGGCGAGCCATCGGCACGCAGCACGAGACCACGCAGCGCAACCGGCGCTTCGAGCACGAACTTCGTCTCGACCGCGGCGGCCCTCGTGTTCGAGAGCATGAGGCAGCCCGTCCAACCGAGGCCGGGCTTGGCGGCCGCGGCCTCGACGCACTCGACATCGAGCACTTCGTGTGCGCACCCCGTCGCATCGGTGCGCAGCTCGAACAGCGGCTCGCCGAAGTGGCCTGAGTACTTGTTGCCGCTCTCGACGCGCGCGCCGTACGCCTCGACGCGCGTCGCCGCCCAGATCGAGACCGTCGCCCCCGCCACGGGTTGCTCGTCCTCATCGACGACGAAGAAGCGCGCGAGCCATCTCGCCACGCGCCGCGGCGAACGATCGAACGAAGTCCGCTCCATCGGTGTCGGCTCGGCCGCATCTGGTGGACTCGTGTCCACGACGTTGCGTTCCGCAACCGGCGATGCGGCGTCGCGTTGGACTGCCCTGACGACTGGCCCTGCAACCGCGACAGGAACGGGCTCCTGCGGCGCTGCCGACCACGGCGGGTACAGCGCCACCCCCAAGGCCAGCAGCAGCACGGGAACCACCACCAACACCTTCTTCGCCACGAGGCCTCCTGCGATCGCGAAACCCGTCGTCCCACCGAGCGAGGTCGGGCCGACACCTCGGCGCGCGGCCGCCACGACCGATGCCTTCACGCCGCCGAGCGCCCCGCCTCCCTGCACGACGAGCGGCACCATGCCCGGCACGAAGCCGCTCGGCAGTTGCTTGCGCAGCATCTCGAGTGCACGCACGAGCTGCGTGCGCACGGTGCCGCCCGGCCGGCCGAGCCGCGCGGCGATCTCGCGCGCGTCGAAACCCTGCTCGAGGTGCAGTTCGAGCACGTCGCGATACGGCGCGCTGAGCCGCGCGCGCACGGCGTGCACGGCCGCCGTGAGTTCGCTCGCGACCGCCTCCGCCTCGGGATCGACGGTGCGTTCCACCACCGGCACCAGCCTCGTTCGCCGATCGCGTTCGCGCCGCAGCAGGTGCGCCTGGTTCGACATCAAGCCCATGAGCCACGGCAGCACGCGCCGGCCAGGTTCGAACTGCTCGCGCAGCGCGATCGCCTGCAGGAACGTGCGCTGCAGCAGGTCCTCGGCGTCGGCCCGCTGGTGTGTGAGCCAGAGCGCGATGCGCAGCAGCCGACCTGCGGTGCGGTCGAACACCTCGGCCAGCGCATCGGGATCGCCGCTGCGGCAGAACTGCGCGAAGCGCCGGTCGGTCTTGCTGCGCACGAACATCAGGTCGGCAGTGATCCGGAACGGGCCGCGATGCTACATGGCTCGGCAGAAAGTCGTCGCGCTCATCGCCAGCCTTCCGGCAGCACACCGAGGAACTCGGCGCGGTCGCCCGTCGGCGGGATCTGGAACGGTCCGAGCACCGCGTCGCCCGAACTCGTCGTGCGGCGTCCCGCGCGCGTCGGTCCGTTCGGATTGCGCACGATCAGGTGAAAGGGCACGGGCGGAGCGAATGTGATCGTGATCCAACCGTCGCCGTCGGTCACGCCGGAGAAGGTCGTGTTCGCCGAGATCTCCTGGTCGGTCACGACGGTCAGCCCGACCGCCGGCGCCCCGGTCGCGTCGACGATGCGTGCACGTGCTGTGACGGCGTGCGCCGTCATCACCGCCGAAGTCGTCTCGCCCGGTCTCGCATACACGGTCTCGGCGCACATCACGGTCTGGCCCACCGACAGGTGAAGCTCGCCGAGCTGATAGCCGTTGCCGGCGGCCGGAGCCTCGACGTCGAACCTCCCGTTCGCGTCGGTCAACACGGGCACCAGGAACCGGTGCGCGGGCCAGTCCATCGACCAAAAACAGCCGCCGACGTACGCCCACGGCCGTCCGTTCAGCAACACCTGCCCCTGCAAGCGTTCGAGTGCGAGGTTCGCGACGTCGAGTTCCACCTCGTTGGGCGCACCCTCGTGCACCGTCACCGTGGGGAACATGCGGAAGACGTTGATGCCGTCGAGCTCGCCGGACTCGATGTTGCCGGACAGCGCGACGTCGTACCGGCCCGGCGGCAGCCCACGATGCTCGCAGACACCGTCGGCCGAGAGCGGCATGCGAACCGTCTCCATCGCCAGGCGCGGATCGCCGTCGGCCGCGCCGGCCGCGGCGGGCGCGATCTGCAGTTCGACGCCGCCGAAGACGACATCGCGACTGCCGCAAGCACGCAGCCGCTGCTGGTTCGCGGAGGCGACGAGGCGAGCCACGGCGTGCTTCGGCTTCAGCACGATGCGCAGCGTGGTGCCGCGTTCGACGCGCAACTCGATCTCGTCGCCGGTCGCGCGACCGACGACCGCCTTCGGCACGTGGCCGGGACCGAACGCCGCGACGAGCACGTCGGCGTCCACGGGCACGCGGATCTGCGTGCGGCCGTCGGCGCCGGTGCGCGCGGCGCCGAGCGGCGCATCGTCGATGCCCTGCCGCCCCCATCGCCTCGTCGCGTCGAGCTCGGGATCCGGCCGGCCCGGCATGGGCACTTCGCGCCACCCGGCTGCCGCCGAGTCACCGGCGACCGCCTCGATCGGCTGCAGCGTCCACAGCTCGGTGCCCGCGACCGGTTCGCCGTCAGCCGTGACGACGCGGACGCCCACGCTGCGCGCGCCGGCCACGGGCACGACGAGCTCCTCGCCGTGCCGAGGGTCCCAGACGACCTTGGCGCTCGGCGCGTGGCTCGGATCGCGCGGGAACACCTGCACGTCGTGCGCACACCGCGCCACGCGGCGGGCCACGGACCCGTCAGGCCGGATCTCCACCGGGCTCGGTCGTTCCCACACGACGGCGGGAGGCCCGTCGTCGCGGTGCGCGGCGCACGCGACGCGCACGTCGCGCACGACCGCGCCGCTGGTCGCGTCGACCGCACGCACGACGAGCGTCGCCGTCGGCCGCACGACGACGACGACGTCGCGATCGCCCCAGCTGCACACGGGCTCACCGACGATTTCGAGCCCGCACAGGGGATCGGGCAAGCCGAAGCACACCGGTCCGATCGCGTTCGCGTCGTAAGGTCCGATCCTCGGTATCCGGAACGTGCCGTCGGCGCGCGTCCTCGCGTTGCCGCGAGTGCCGCCACCCTCGGCGCCGAGCTCGACGTCAGCGACCGGCTTGCCCGCAATGTCGACGACCGCGCCGTGGATCGCGTGGCGCGCATCGTCGACCGGCCAGACGAGCACCGCATGGTATTGATCTCTGTTCGCAGGCACCTCCAACGCCGCAAGACCGAGCTCGGCAGGGATCTGACCGAAATACCACATGATGTCGTAGTGGCCGGGTCGCATCGCGTACGGCGGTTCGATCAGGCCATGCGCGTCGCTGCGCCATGGGAACCCCGTGTCGACCATCAGCATGTCGTGGCGGCCAGCGGGCTGATGCTCGGCCGCGACGACGCGAACGCCGGCCACCGGGGCGCCACGGCGGTCGACGACGGTGAGCGTCACCTGCACGCCGCGCTTCAACAGGACGTCGCCGACGTCGACCTCGGCAGCGCGCTCGTACGGGGCGAACGCTCGAGTGCGGTGCACGTGTTCGCGGTTGCCGATGCGCACGTCGTACTCGGCGCCGGCGACACGTTCGCAGGCGAGCCGGAACACGCCGTCGACGCCCGACACGGTGCGCACCGCGGCCGGATCGGCGGCGAGCTCGTTGTCGCACACGTCGCGCTTCGGCACGTCGCGATGCACCACCGCGCCGACCCCGGCGAGCGGTGCGCGCGTGGCGAAGTCGACGCACCGACCCGTGAAGACGATCTGCTCTCGCGTCGTCGCCGATGCCGCGATCGCCTCGCGCTCGATCGTTGCGCCAGCGCGCTGCGCACCGTTCGTGTCCGCGACGGCGAACGACGCGACGCCGCGTGGGTCTTCCGGCATCACCGTGGCCGACGTCGCGGCCGCGACGCCCCACCAACCGAGCAGCACGACCAACACGAGGATCGTGGCCCACGACAGGAACTGCTTCATCAGGAGTCCTCCGAGTATCGCTGCCCCCGCGCCCGCCGTCGCCTTCGTCGCGAGGTCGCGCGCATGCGCGAGCACATCGGCGCGCACCGCGGCGAGGCCGCGGCCGGACGCGAGCAGCAGCGCGAGCGATGTCGCGAGGCCCGCGGGCAGCCGGCGGCGAAGGTGTTCGAGCCCGCGCTTCAACCGCGTGCGCACGGTCTCCGGCGGGCAGCCGATCGCGTGCGCGATGGCGGCCGGCGACAGCTCGTGAACGAGCCGAAGCGTCAGCACCTCGCGGTACGGCGGCTCGAGCCGCGCGAGGCCCGACTGGATCGCAGCCATCGCCTCGCGGTCGAGTGCGTGCGCCACGGGATCGCGTTCGCCGCGAGCCGCGGCCGGAACCGCCCGCGCCGCGCGTGCCTGCTGGCGCTGCACCTTCTTGGCGTGGTGCGTCAGGATCTGCGCGAGCCACGGCAGCAGCGGGCGCCGCGCGTCGTAGCGAGCGGCACTGCGCATCGCCTCGACGAACGTAGTCTGCACGAGGTCCTCGGCCAGCGCGCCATCGCGCACGAGGTGCCCGGCGACGAGCAGCAGTTCGCCGGCGACCGCATCGAACACGGCCGCGAGCGCCGTGAGGTCACCCGCATCGCGATAGCGGGCGAAGTGCTGCTCGGGGGTCTTCGGCGTCACGAGTGCTACTTACCCGTTCCCCG
>DASUFY010000242.1:0-7323 GCA_036274315.1 Planctomycetota bacterium
GAGAACATCTGCCGCTACCTCGGCGTCACGATCGACGAGATCGGGCCGCTGTCGCAGCGCGCCGACCAGCCCGAGGTCTGCTCGTCGATCTGCGCCGTGCTCGCCGAGACCGACGTCATCAACATGGTCTCGCGCGGCATCTCGATCCCGAACATCTTGAAGGGCATCCACCAGTCGATGGCCGGGCGCTACCTGCGCCTCTTGACGTCGGCCGGCGCGCGCGGACCGGTGCTCGTCACCGGCGGCCTGTCGCGCGACGAGGGCCTGCTCGCGGCGCTGCGCGAAGCCGCCCACGAGCAGAAGGTGCCGATCGAGATCAGGAGCCATGAGCACTCGGTGCTGGCCGGCGCGATCGGGGCGGCGCTGTGGGGGGCGTTCCGGCACCGCAAGCTGCAGAAGAAGGGCGTGGCCCTCGGCGGTGCGCGGTGAGCACGCAGCAGGGCAAGCAGCCGTTCTGTTCGCTGCACGGGCGCACGGCGCTCGTGTCGGGCGGCAGCGGCGGCATCGGCCGCGCCGTGGTCGCCACGCTGCAGCACGCCGGGGCCGAGGTCTACAGCATCGACCGCGTCGGCACGGTGGCGCCGCCAGGTGCGGTGCACCTGCAGTGCGATCTCGCCGACGCGGCCGCGATCGCGGCGCTGCACGACCATCTGCCTGCCAACCTGCACGCCTTCGTGCACTGTGCCGGCATCACGCGCGACGGCGTGCTGTGGAAGCTCGCTCCCGAGGCGTGGTCCGAGGTGCTGCGCGTCAACCTGGACTCCGCCTTCCATCTGCTGCGAGTGGTCGTGCCGCGCCTGCGCGCCACCGGCGGTGGCAGCATCGTGCTGCTCGCGTCGATCAACGGCGAGCGCGGCAAGTTCGGCCAGTGCAACTACGCGGCCAGCAAGGCAGGCCTCATCGCGCTCGGCAAGAGCGCGGCGCGCGAACTCGGCAGCTTCGGCATCCGCGTCAACTCGGTGGCGCCTGGCTGGATCGAGACCGACATGACGAAGTCCCTCACGGTGGAGCAGAAGCGCGCCGCGTTGACGGAGACGGCGCTCGGCAAGCTCGGCCGCCCCGAGGACGTGGCCGGTGCCGTGCTGTTCCTCTGTTCCGACCTCAGCGGTCACGTCTCGGGCCAGGTGCTGCGCGTCGACGGCGGCCAATGCACGGCCTGAACGTCGAGCCCATCGAACCAAACGAGAAGCCATGAACCCGAACGACACATGCGACACCGTGCAGATCCGCAACCTGCGTCCCAAGGACCTCGACCGCGTCGTCGACATCGACACGCGCAACACCGGCCGGAGTCGCGCGCGGTACTTCGAGGTCAAGCTCGCGCAGGCGCTCGCCGACACGGGCATCCAGGTCTCGCTGGCCGCCGAGCTGGACGGGCGACTCGTCGGCTTCCTGCTGGCGCGCGTCTACTACGGTGAGTTCGGCGCGACCGAGCGCAGCGCCGTGCTCGACACGATCGGCGTGCACCCGCGGTTCCACGGCCGCGGCATCGGGCGGGCGCTGCTGCGCCAGCTGCGCGAGAACCTGCTCGGCCTCGGCATCCCCGTGCTGCGCACCGAAGTGTCGTGGGAGGATCGCAGCCTGCTGGGGTTCTTCCACCGCGAGAGCTTCGTGCCCGCGGCGCGGTTCTGCCTCGATCTCGACCTCGACCGGGCGCGCAATGCGGACGCGCGCCGGGAGGAGATGGCCAGCGAAGCCTGAGGCGTCGGCGACAAGCGGGGGTCTGCGTCATGCCCGCGCGCCGGGCTACTGCACGGTCACGTCGCGCACGATCTCGGCGCCGGGCGCGAGCTCGATCTCGCCGCAGTCCTGTTCGAGCTCACCGCGGTGCGCGACGATGCGGTAGCGGCCCGGGAACACGCGCACGAACGTGCGCTCGCTGCCGTCGCCTTGGCTGCGGAAGACCGGTACGGCCCCAACCAGGGCGATGACCGCGTCGGCTGTCGCCGCGGGCTCGCCGCAGACGCGCACGACGAGCCGCGCCGGGCGCGCACCGCGCAGCACGCCGAGTTCGCGCGTCTCACTGGCCTTCAAGTCGGGTTCGATCGGCGCGAACACGAACTCCGGGTGCCGCGGCCAGAGTTGGTAGCTGCCCTTGGGCAGCGGCCCGACCGCGAACCCGCCGTCGGGCCCGCAGCGATCGCCTTCGAACGAGATCGGCCAATTGGCCTGGGTCAGTTGCAGCATCGCATCCGCCAGCGGAGCGCCCTCGGAGTCGACGCACCGGCCGCGCATCTGCGCACTGGGCGCCGAGTCGGCGGGCACGACGAAGGTCTGCTGCCCGGGTGCTGGCTCGACGTCGGCGAAGCGCGTGCGCTCGGGCACGAAGCCCATCGTCTCGCGCACGATCAGTTCGTTGCCGTCGGCGTCGCACTCGGCGATGACGAAGCAGCCTTGCGCATCGGTCTTGGCGCGGCGGCTGGCGCCGCACCGAGCCACCCACCAATTCGCGAGCGGTTGGCCGTCGTGGTCGACGAGGCAGCCGCGGATCGTGTGTTCGTCGTGCAGCACGACATCCCACTGCTGCACCTCGCTGCCGGCGAACGAGAACGTCTGCTCCTGCTGCGAAAACGCCGGCGCCGTGACCCGGAACGTCAGTTCGCCGCGCGGCAGGTCGTCGAGGCGGAACGCACCGTCGGCCGCGATCTCCTGGAAGCAGCGCCGCGGGTAGTCGTACGGCTCCACCTCGACCTCGGCGCCGACCACCGCGTTGCCGGCGGCGTCGCGCACGGTGCCGGTCAACACACCACCTTCGTGCAGCGTCACGAGCATCGGCCCCGCGTCGGCGGCGAGCGTCACGGTGGCGCGGTACGGAGCAAAGCCCGCGCGATAGACGAGCACCGGACACTGCCCCGCCGGCAGGCTGTCGGCCACGAAGCTGCCGTCGGCGGCTGACGTGCAGTAGCTCGCCGGCGGCGGCTGCCACATGCGACCGCGCTCATCCTGCCGCGCGCGACCCGTGTAGCTGCCGACCTCCACCCAGGCCCCGGCGATCGCCGTGCCCGCCGCGTCGACGACGCGACCCCGCAGCGACACGGCAGCACGGGGCAACTGCAGCACGATCTGCTCGGGCGTCGCCACACCCTGATCGAGCAGCAGCCAACGGAAGTCCGACGTGCCGTGGCGTTCATGGCACGCACCGACCATCGCGAGTTCGCGCAGCCCGCCGAGCTGGAACCGACCCTGTGCGTCGCTGCGGCCGGCCGGGAACGACCACTGTGGCGCCGTTCCAGTGGCGGACACGAGGATCGCGGCACCTGCCACGGGCGCACCGTTCGCGTCCTGCACGACGCCGGCGACCGAACGCCCGCGCGGCAGCACGGACTGGAGCACGGCATGTTCGCCGGCCGCGAGGCTCACGCGTCGGAACTGCCAATCGTGCGTGCCGACCTCGAACTCGCCCGGCATCAGGTCGGCGAACGTCACGTCGCCGGCGGTGTCGGTGTACGCGAACGCGCCCGACTCGGTCCGGCGGCGGCACTGCACCGGTACGAAGGTCGCGGGCGCGCCGTCGTCCTGCCACGTCACGTGCACCGTGCAGCTCGCCGTCGTCTCCGCAGTGCCGGCCGGCGACGACGCGATCTCGACGCGCTGCGTGGGTGCCACAGGCTCGGCGGCAGCGTTCGCGTCGGCGCTGCGGCGCAGATCGGCGTGGGCCACCGCCGATGTGCCGGCCGGCGGCGCGGGCGGGCTCGCGCTCCCGCCGATCCAGAACGGCGCGGTCACCCACATCGCACCCAACAACAGGACAGCCGCGACGACGACGTGCTTGATCTTCATGGCGATTCCCCACGCGACCATCGACCCGAAGACCGCTGCGATGCTGCGCCGCTCGCGCGCCGGCGCGAGCTGCGTGCGCAGCATCGCCAGTGCCCGCTTCTGTCGCGTGCGCACGGTCTCCTCCGGAACGCCCATGGCCAGCGCCGTCGCCGCCACCGACCTGCCCTGCATGAAACGCAGCAGCACCGTGTCGCGGTAGACCGCCGGCAGCGCCAGCACGGCGGCGACCGCCCGCTGCTGCAGTTCGGCCGTCGCCACGAGCTCCGCGGGCGAAGGTGGCGGCTCGCGCGCGGGCAGATCGACCACACCGCGCTGCTCGACGGCGCGCCGTCGCCGCAGCGACACCGCCAGGTTGCGCGCCACCGCCGCCAGCCACGAACGGCCGAGCGCCGCGGCCTCCGGCTGCGCCAACGCCGCGAGTGCGACGTCCTGGTGCAGATCCGCCGCCCGCTCGGTGTCGCCCGTCAGCCGCTGCGTCAGCCGGCGCAGCCACGCCGTGTCGGCGAGCAGGCTGTCGGGTGCGGGCAGGCTGGTCATGGGTGCAGCAGGAGTCGCGCGAACGGCGCGGGCGGGTTCACGGAAATCATGCCACCGCACCGGCCGCGCGGCCCGGCTGCCGCCCGGCCGCGCTCACTGCCAGCCGCCGAGCTGCACGTGCTGCGCCCGAGTCGTGGTGATGCCGAGCGCATTCGCGGGCGGATCGAGCACGGCCCCCTGCGCCGTCACGACGACGCCGATCGCGGCGGGGTTCGTGGGCAGCGTCCAGCCGATCGTCGCCGTTCCCGTCGATCCGGTGATGGCGGCGAACGTCGTCACGGGGTCCGTGTACAGGTAGCACCCAGGTGCGCCGAACGCAGCGAGCGGCGCGACCACGGTCGACAGACCGAGCGCCACCACGGCGAAGCGATTGGCGGGCGCGTGGCCGACCTGCATCGACAGCACGGAACCGATCTCGGGCGTGCCGCCGACGGTCAGCGTGGGCTGACCAGCGCTGCCGGGGCAGGGCACGCCGAACGGCGTCACCGAGCCGCTCACGTGCGTGAAGGAAGGCAGTCCGACCTGCGGGAACAGGTCCCAGGTCGGCCACAGGGAGATCGTGTTGGCGATGTTGCTGAGCTGTTCGCCGTGCACGCCGCCGTCGAGGTTGGTGCGATCGCCGTTGGTCAGGAACACGAACGACAAGCCGTCCATGCGTCGCGCGATGAACGACACCGCGCCGTACAGCCGGCCGTTGTGGTGGCACATGCGCACCTGCCCGCCGAGGCCGTCGGCGACGTTGCGCAGATACCAGCCCCGCATGAGCGTCGGGTAGCCCGGTTCGACGGTCCACATCGCCGCCGTCTGGGTCGGATCGAGCACGGGGTTGCTGGCGCCGAGGTCGAACGCCGCGAGCACCTTCGCGTAGTCGGGAGCGGCCATGACCCACGCGCCGTGCGAGTCCATGTTCTCCTTGTTGAGGCCGCCGTACTGTCCGGCGACCCACGGCCTCGAGTCGTCCACGACGCTGCGCGACAGCATCGGCACGTACGGGTGGTACCGGACCTCGCCGGGGTGGACGACCAGCGAGTCGGCGATGAGCGGGCGCGTGATGCCGAGCGGCGCGAAGACGCGTGTCTTCATGAGCTGCTCGTAGCTGAGGCCGGGATTGGCCGCCTCGAGCACCTGGCCGAGCACGGAGTAGCCGAAGTTGCTGTACTGCGAGTCGGTGCCCGGGTCGAAGTCGAGCAACTGCGTGCCGATCATGTAGCGGTAGATCAGGTTCTTGCCGATCGGCAGCGGCTGGAAGAACGTCGCGGCGATCGTCGGGTCGAGGCCGACCATCGGATCGGGCGACACGTTGCGGTCCCAACCGCCCTGGTGCGTGAGCAGGTGGTGCAGGGTGATCTGGCCCGCGCGCGGATCGAGCGCGATCGTCGGGAAGTACGACAGCATCGTGTTCAACGGCGCGACGCCGCTCGTGGGGTTCGCGAAGTGCTGGTGCACGAGGATGCTCGTCAACGGCTTGGTGTTCGACGCGATCTCGAACAGGCTCGTCGGCTGGGTCAGCGGGTAGCCGGCGCCTGCCAGCGTGTAGCCGCGCGCGTGCACGAGCCGGCCGTTGCGCGCGATCGCCAGGCTCGCCGCCCGCGTGCTGTTGGCGAGCATCCAGTTGTGCACCCACGTGTCGAACGGCGCGAACTGCGGCACCGTCGGGCCGATGGCCGTGAACGTCGGCAGAAGCGGCAGGTCGCTCGGCGCCCAGATCGCGGTGAATCGGCGCGACGAACCGCTGCCCGAAGCCGCGAGCGCGATCGGATACCGATTCTGCAGGAGGTAGGTGTCGAAGTGGTTCTGGTACTCGGTCGCCGTCATGTCGTGGTGACCGACCCAGTCGCCGACGTCGTCGCTGCGCCACAGCGACACGTATCGATGCGCGTCGTTGCACGCGACGAGCGCCGGACGGTTGTGGCCCGAACCGAGCGCGTCGAAGTGCTCCTGGTAGTCCGAGTCGCCGACGCTGACGATCGTGGCCTGGCCCGCGTCGACGGGGCCGAAGGCGACGACGAACCGCGGGTCGGTGTTGGACCCGTAGACGTCGACGGCCGTGACGTCGAAACCGCTCTGCTTCGCGCTGTCGCGTTCGTCCCAGAACTCGGTCTGCGTCAGGCCGTGGCTCGTCCAGCCCGCGGCATTGGTCAACTCGTAGGTGCCGGCGAACCGCGGATTGGCGGCGGTGCCCATCGCCGACAGGATCTTGGGGCGGTAGCCGAGCGGCCACCACGTGTCGCTGAAGGACTGGTACTGCGCCGCGGTCAGGCCGTGGAAGGCCTGGACCGGCGGTCCGGCGCGATGCACCCATACCGCCGCATAGCTCGGGGCCGACGTGCTGCCGTAGATCGTCAGCGCGATCATGCGGTAGCCGAGCGGCGTCAGCGTGTCGTGCTGCAGCTGGTGGGCGGCGCCGTTCTGGTCGTGGTAGGCGACGACCTGGGACCGTGCGGCCACCGGTACCATTGCGAGAGCGAGAGCGAACAGGGGGGAGGTGAGTCTGGACATGGTTGTGGACCGGGTTGGAATCACAGGGGCCAGCGTCGGCCCGGCCGCCGAACCCAGGGGTGTTTCCGCCGGATCCGCGGCGCGCAGGTGCGGATCGCCAGCCGGTGTTGCCCCGGGCCGCGACTCCAAGCGGCCGCGGTCGCCGCGCCGCTGGAAGGCGATCACGCGTCCGCGAAGATCTCGTCGATGCACGTGGCGGTCAGCACGCGAACACCCCAGCGCTGCAACGTGTCGGCGTCCGCGCCGGCGAGGCGCTCGTGCACGCCGCTCGGCAGGTCGCCGAAGCGGGCCCGAAGTTGGCCCTCGAGCATGCTGCGCTGGCCGCTCAGGCTCCCCTTCTGGACCCCACGCTCTTCCCCGAGTTCGAGCACCATGTCGAGCAGGCTGCGCATCGGCGGATTCTCCTCGTGGATCTTGGTCATGACGGTGCGCAGGGTCTCGTGGCTGGCCGGGGCTCCGGCCATGTACCACGAGAATAGCGCGAAGAGCACGTCCCTGCCGCGCGGG
>DASUFY010000243.1:0-82041 GCA_036274315.1 Planctomycetota bacterium
ACGCGGGTGGGCTCAGCTTGTCAACCGAACCCAGGAGGCCACACGCGATTCTACACGAAGCCGCACAAGCACTACTGCGGCTTCGACCTTCACGCGCGGACGATGTTCGTCTGCATCCTCGACGCCCAGGGCAACATCCTGTTCGAGCGCAACATCCCCACCGACCCCGCCGAGTTCCTGCGCCTGATCGCGCCGTTCCGCGACGACCTCGCCGTCGCCGTCGAGTGCGTGTTCTGCTGGTACTGGCTCGCCGACCTCTGCGCCGCCGAGAACATCCGACGCATGGTCCACCCGCATCATGGGGCCGCCCATGACTCAAGGCCTGCGCCTCCATGTCCCGACCTACTGCGTCGCCTTCAGCGCCCTGGCGGCTGCAGTGGCGATCTCTGGGTTCGGATGCCGCTGCGCCTCCTGCAAGGCCAAGCGCGAAACATCGCCGGCCATGAGTAGCCTCTCGAGCATCGCGACGCACATGAGTGCAACGTTGGAGTCCGGCCCCGCAACCTGTTCAGCGATGATGCCGGCGATCTCGTTCAATGGACCGATGTACTGGATCAGTACGCGAGCCGGCGCTTCCTTGTGCGCCCCCTCCTTCAGCGCGACTGCTTGCATCATCAAGCCAGCCGACTGATGTGGCGCGGCCTTGACGGAAAGCAGGTCGGCAATCGCCGAGATGGCGCGAGGAGACCGGCTGGGTTGCACCTGATCGCGAGGAAGACCAGGACCCTCGCCGCCCATCGCTTTCAGCATCGCGCGGCAGATGGCCGTCGCCTCGGAACCGTCCGTCGCCGTGTAGTCCGTCCCGGATGGCCCGCGAATCACCACCGTGAACGGCGACCGCGAGACATACGCGAGGCTGCTTCCTGGGTGTCGTTGCTCCAGACTGAACTCGGTCCCGCGCGCCAACGCTGGGTTCTCCGAGTAGCGCGGCACCTCTTGGAGGATCATGGGGCAACCATCGGCCCCACGTTGCGATTCATCGAGCTTCGCGCCCAAGACACGCTCAGCAACAAGGGCGTCCAACTCGCGCCCGGAGACTCTGTCGACGTCGATCATGATGTTGGCGATACTACGTTGCGCCGGCCCAACCCGTGACCTCGGGCAGCAAGGTCGCCCAGCCTCAGGTGCGGGAGGGAATGAGACGCATCTCGAACTACGGTCGCAGAGCACCCGGCTGGATCTGGCCAACGTCTTTGACGCTCAGGCGCGGGTCGCACGCGGTGTTGCTTGATCTCGCGGTTGCGTGATCGTGCGACCCGTCGCCTGCTGCGTCGAGTTAGCCCGGCCCAAGGGGACGGGCCGGACGGGGCCATCATCAGAGCGGAGACAGGAGCGCGCAACCGGCACCGAGACCGTCGACCGACGCGGCGCCACGCCTGCGGCCATGCTGCTCGCGCTGGGTCGCGATGCCGCTGACTTGCTCGAGGGCCTGGGCCCGCATCGTGGCGCCATGGCTGGCGGTCAACGTCGTCGTGCGCGGATGGTCGAGCAACCTCGAGCTTGCGGCTGCGTCGATCTCGCTGCGTCGTTGATGCCGCGGATGCCCCGAGACGCCGGAGACCGATCGAGTCAGACCGATCGGGTGATGGCGCGGGCTAACGTCTTTGACCATCAGGCGCGAGCGGCGCGCTCGAGGGCTCTGGCATTCTCGGTTGCTCTTGAACCTCGGTTGCTCTTCCGACTCGGTTGCTTCAACGCGCCGCTCGTCGCTTGCATGGTCTTGTTGGCTGGCGAGCATGGTCAGTCGCACATCCGGCGCGCGACACAAGCCGCTGACCCCGGGCTCATCCGCTGAACTGGGCCCTGGCGAGTCAGTCGGAACGCCGCCCTCATGCGGGCGTCGCGCAGCAGACAGTCCGTCGCGCGTCGCGCACCGGCGCAACTTGCCGGCATTGCGCACGCGCGCATCAACGACACCGGCAGGCGTCGCGCATCGACGAGTCAGGCGGGCGTCGCGCGACCGCGCACCTTGGGGCATCGCGCATCCGCTGATCAACGGCGCCAACGGGCATCGCGCATCAACGAGTCCGGAAGGCGTCGCGCATCCGCGCAACCGACGGGCGCCGCGTAACCGAGGTGCTTCGGTTGCTTTGGAGCTTTGGAACAGATGTGCATGTGCACCGCGTCGGCTATGCCCTGCATCTTCATCGACTTCAGGTGCTGCACGCCGTGGCGCAGAGAGCGCGTACATTCGCGCTGCCGTGGGTAGCCTCCAAACGAGTCGAGTCTCCACCCCACAGGCATTCCGTGGTGGCCACAAATCCCATCATTCGTTGGTCCTTCGACCCAGGCGGGACGTATTGACCGCGACAACGGCGTCCTCGCACACTTACAAGGCTCCTTGAGGAGGACTCGGCACAAGGCTGGATCCTCATCAAATCCCTACCTCAGAAAAGGACAGAACCATGAAGATTGCCCTCTGCGTATCGAGTCTCTTGGTCTTCGGAGGCTTCGCCAGTGCTGCCGCGCCTCTGCCGTTCGAGCCGCCGGGCGCTGCGCCGGCGTGCCCAACCATCAACCCACCGGGAACCAGTTGCATGCCCAACGAAGCGTGCATCCGGCGCGGGGGAGAGTGCGCCGTCACCGACGCCACCGTCCCGATCACGTGCAAGTGCGTGTACTGATGACGACCTGACCAGCGCCCGTACGGCGGGCGCAGGCTGCTGCCACAAACAGGACTGATCCGATGACCGCTCGTGCCGATTCCAAGCGCCCCATTCTGGCGATTGGCTTGCTCGCAGTATTGGTTGCAACGGCGTGGATCGTGGTCGCCGATCCGTTGGCATGGCGCGATGCGCCGTCCGGTCGAACGACGGCGTCTGCACCGGACGCAGCTCCGGTTGGGGGAGTTGTTTGGCCGGAGGTGCTGCCCTACCAGGAGGCGCGCCGGTCCCTCGTGCCCGTGCCATCGGAGGGCAGCCCTGGCAGCGAGTCTTCGCTCCTCGGCCATGTCCTGGATGAAGGGACTGGTCTTCCAGTTGCCGATGTCCGGGTGCGTCTCGACCTGCCGGCCTCCTCGGAGGCCAGCGGGGGTGTGGAGACGATCGAGGCCGCGACGACGCGCTCCGGTGAGTTCCGCGTCGATCTGCCTCGGCACGTCATCAGCGATAGTGTGTGTCGAGCAGTCGTTGTGGATGCCGTCAAGGAGGTCCTGTTTGCAGGACAAGTACAACTGACAAATGGGCTGGTTCTGCTGGTACCTCGTTCGCTAGCATTGCACGGCGCGGTCGACGGGGTTGCCGACGTTTGTGACCGCGGCGCTTCCTTCGTGCTGGTGCAGGAACTGGGAATGGGGCGTTCGCGCAATCTCGGCCAAGGAACCCTCGATGCGCAGGGACGATTCCAGGTGCACTGTCGTACTGCGGATGCAACCCTGCCGGTCCGCGTCCGCGTAGGCTGCGGGTCCGCCATCCACGCGCTGACGACGGATGTCGCGACGCTCAGCTCGTTGGAGGGCTTCCTCGGGACTCTCCAGACGCGCAGCTTAGTCGTACGGACAGTGGATGAGGCCGGGGCTTCGGTGATTGGAGCGGAAGTAGGCGTTGCCCCGCCGGAGATCAGCCGGAATGGTGCCGTCGTTCGGGCGACCACGGACGCGCAGGGCCTCGCGATCTTGCGGGTGAGCAGCGCACCAACTCTCCTTGTTGCTGCCGCGGCAACAGGTCGGCGCCAAGCCCACGCGGCCGTTGCCGAGGAGTCGTGGCCCAGCGAACTCCGACTCACGCTGGGAGCGTTGGGGCCGAGCGACGTGCTCGCTGGCTATGTGCGCAACGAACATGGCGCTCCGCATGCGAATGCCGTAGTCACCGCACTGCCTACATCTCGTGCTAGTCTGCTGAAGACACTGTTGCCCGCTCAGGCGCGGACGGCGGAGGACGGCAGCTTCTCGTTGCAGGTCGGTGGCGACGTCCAATTCGAGCTGACTGCGTTCTCGAAGCAGAGCGGCATGAGTGCCGTCGTGATCGGCTCGCCACCGGCGGAGAACTTGTTGATCCCGCTGCCGGAAGGCCGGGCCCTGCGGATCCACGCCGTGGCGCCCCAGACCGATGCCGTCTCGCGCGGCGGCGATGTCCAATGGTGTTTGATGCAGGTGGGGACGGCAGCGGAGATCGTCGGTGCGGATTCTCTGCCGTTCACAACGGAGCCCATTCCTGCGGGGGAGTACAACTTCGCAGTGTTCTGGCAGGAAGCCGGCCTCTTTGCCGAGGCCTCGGTATCGGTTACGAGTGCGTCCGAACCGCAGGAGATCCTGGTCTTCCTGAGCGAACCGAATTGGTTCGAGGGTCGCGTGGACGCGCAGCGATCGTCGGCTCTGCGCGTGCGTCACAAGCACCGCATGTGGACCGAGTCACCGGTGTGGCTTTGGTCCACCGCGCCTTGTGGCGCGGATGGGTCGTTCCGGGTGCTCGCGGGAAGGGAGCAAACCGGCGACCTCGAAGTGCTGGATGCGGGCGGCACCGTGGTTGGCCGCGGCAAAGGCCGATGCAACGAGCCGGTCCGGCTCGCGATATCGAGCCGGTGAGTCGCACGCTCAAGCCAGAGCGTGCTGACGGCAGCGGCGATCGCGGCAGGCTGTTCCATCGGCCTCAGGTCCGAACGACGGACCTCGTGCGGGCGTCGCGCACTTGCGCAACTTGCCGGCATCGCGCATCCGCCATCAACGACACCGGCGGGTCGCGCAACCGAGATGCTCGGTTGCTTTGTAAACACAAATGCCTCAGCCGAGTCCAGCCAACTCGTAGTCGATGGAAATGCCGACCTCCGGCACGTCCGTGTTCCAGGGGAGCCTACCGGCAACTCTCGACGACGCAACCGCCGCCGCTGATGTGAGGTGCGCCGGCCCGATGCGAGTCGGCGAGAACTGTCTATCCACGGCGCGGGGCTCCAGGCGCGGCAACCGTGGCAATCGGAGCTGATGCAGTCGCGGCCGGGACAGGAGCAAGCGCGGCAGATGGAACGTCTCAGCTGCCTTGCCGCACGACGAGCGCGATGCGGGCGACGACCAGCGCGGTGCCGATCGCGGGCGGCAGACCGACCCTGCAGTCGCCGACGAGCGCGGAGACAGCATCGCGAACACTGGCTTCAGATAGGAGATGAGCGCGACCCGCAACTCCGGCACCACAACCCGCGGTCGCTCCCAAAGCACGCGAGCTTCGTCTCACCCACAGCACGGATCTCGCCATCACGTTCGCGGCGCGCTTCGTAGGCGAGCACGAGGGCGCGTTGCCCGCCTCGGCGTTGCGCACGCCGATGACCACCACCTCGTCGTAGCCGACACGCCTGTGGTAGCGACAGAGAACCCGCAGCTGGTCCGGGATTCTGGCAAGCTTGTCCTTGGTCCGAGGACAACTTGACCCGAGCTTGTCCTCGGATGAAGGACAACCTGGACGAGGCAGTCGAGGGCCTGCTGGCTGACGCCGGGGCCGAGCCGGTCCCCGAACCCACTGCGCGCGACGCCACCCTGCCGGCCCCGCCCGGCAAGGTCGACGCCGTCGTCGGCATGCGCCGCGTCGGCAAATCATCGCTGCTGCTGCGCGCCACGCGCGACTTGCTCGACCGCGGCATCCCGCGGTCGCGCATCAGCGCCACCGTGCCCGGAGACGTGAACCTGCGCGGCTCGAAACCGCACAGGGAGCAGCCGCCGCGGTCGCCGTTGCCGAGGCGCGCCTCGGCCGAGTACCGCCAAGCCATCGCACCGGCACCTCCACCTTGCCATCGGCATCGACCGCCATCTCCTCGAGGAAGCCTCTCTTCACCTACTCGCCGGCGCGCGCGTGACCACCAGACCGTAGACGAGCGCGAACGTGATGCCGACGCCGACGGCGACCTTGCCCGCCAGCGTGGCACCGCCGGGATCGGTCGCGGTCGCCACGATCGAGACCGGGCCGAGCGTGTGCGCCAGCGCGCCGCCGGCGACGAGGCCAGCGCAGCCGCAGAACGCATCGGCGTTGCCTTCGCCGGCCATCACGATCTGGCGCACGGGACAGCCGCCGGCGAGCGCTCCGGTCAGGCCAGCGAGGCCGAGCCCGAGCACGTTCCAGAGCCAATCGCTGTGCGCGATCGCCGGCGAACCGAACGCCGGCTTGCCCGTGAGCAGCACCACGAGCGCGTAGCCGGCCACCAACGCGGCGGCGCCGCCGAGCATCCATCGCGGGCCGCGAAACACCTGCCGCGCGGCGCTGACCGCGCAGAAGCCGGTCGCCGACAGCGCGACCCCGACCGCCAGCGCGATGCCGAGGGCGATGAGCCAGTTGGCGTGCGCGGGCGGGCCAACGTCGCCGGGGCCGGGTCCGACCAGCACGCCGGCGAGGAACAACGCCAGGAGCCCGAGCACCGCGAGCGGCGCCGCGAGCCCGACGATCCACGGCGCCGGCTGTGTCGTGCCGATCGTCTTGCCGCGCCGTTCGATCCACATGCCAGCACCGACGCCGGCCAGGAAGCCCGGCAGGGCGGCCCAGGCCGTCGGGTCGCCGCCACCCAGACGCTGCAGCATGCGGAACGGGCAGCCGAGGAACACCAGGGCGCCGAGCGACATGAACAGACAGAGCAGGAAGCGCATGCCGGCGTAGCCGCCCGAACGGCTGCCGCCGCGGCGGCTCGCGAGCGACCAGCCGAATGCGCCGAGCACGACGCCCGCAATCTCGGGCCGGAAGATCGCCGGGCCCTTGGCCTGCAGGCCGAGCGCACCCGCGACGTCGCGCAGGAAGCAGGCGCCGCAGATGCCCATGTTCGCGGGATTGCCCAGCCAGACCAGGATCCCGGCCGCGGCGCCGACGCCTGCCGCGAGCAGGAGCCCGGCGAGGCGGCGGGAGCGCGTTGCTTCACCGCGCAGCACGCGTCCTCTTCGTGCGGTCCGCGGATCGCATCACTGGTCGTGGTAGGTCCAGGTCTTGCTGGTCGAGACCGGCTTGCCGTCGGCTTCGGCGTACGGGTTCAGCAGGTAGTTGACCGGCGCGCCAGCCTGCGGCGGTTCGAGCACGAGGTCGCGGCCCGCCGACAGCGTGACGCGGTTTGAGGTGTGCGCGCCGAAGAAGTAGTCGGCGCGAGCCGGGTTGCGGCCGGCCTCCGAAGCATCGATGGGGACCCACGTCTTGCCGGGCGCGCGGAAGAACGACCAGCAGTGGTAGCCGCCGGGCGTCTCCTGCTTGCCGACTTCGTAGGGCAGATAGAGGCCGATCTCGAAGCCAGCCGGGATGTTGCTGGCGCGGGCGAGCGACATGAACAGGGCGTGGAAGTCCGTGCAGTTGCCCTTGCCGACGTCGCAGGCGTAGTTGGTGTCACCGCGCCCCCAGCCCTCGCCCGACTTGTCGTACTTCATGTGCCCGAGCACGTAGTCGTAGATCGCACGCGCCTTCTCGACCGTGGTCGTCTTGCCCGCGGTGATCTCGCGCGCCATCGTGCGGATCCGGTCGTCGACGAACGTCAGCTTGTCGTTGCCCGTGAACACCGCCGGCACGGCCTGCGTCTCGCTGCCTTCCGGCGCCACGCGCGACAAGTCGGTGATCTGCTCGCGCCGCGTACAGGTGAACGAGTACGTCGTCTCGACGCTGGCCGTCGGGTCGGCGATCTCCCAGTAGGCGATCCGGTTGCCGAACTTCTTCTCGGTCGTGAGCCGCGGCGCGCTGCCGGCGAACTTCAGGTCGCGGATCGTCTGCACCGGCGAATCCTGCGGGATCGGCACCCACAGCCGCAGCTGCTTGGTGCCCGCGGGGATGTCCTTGACCTGCGCCGTGTATTGGATCGCGAACGTGCGTGAGTCGCCGGGCTTCAGGTAGTCCGGATTGGCAGGCATGCGCGCGTACGCGGCTTCCGGACCCCCGGTCGAACCGCCCGCGGAACCCGCGTCCGCGGAGTGGCAGGCGACGAAGAACAAGACGGGGACGCTGATCGAGAGGCTGCGAACTCGGACGGGGCGCATGACGGACTCCCTTCTTTCGGGTGAGACATTCTTTCTTGGCGACGCAGCGGCAAGCCATGGGCCGGCTCGCCGCACAGACCTGTGCGGGTGCGCGTCAGCGTCAAGTGAAGGGAAGGTCGGTCAGCAACGGACGCGCAGGGTAGACGCGTCGCACTCGGGTTGTCAAGTCTGGTGCGCTGCGCGCGCGGCTGCCGGCGCCGGGCCAGCTCGGCATCCGGCTCGGCCGCCGTTCCCCGCGTGCAGGGTCGGCCGCTGGGTTCTGCCATGCCCTTGAGCCTGCTTCCCTGAGCCGCTGCGGGGTGGACTTGGCGTCGGGACTTTCGGAGTTTGCCCGCCAGCTCGACAGATCCTGGCGAATTGCCTACTCTGTGCCTCGGGTGGTCCGTCCGGCTTCGGCGTCGATCACCGTTCGTTCTCCCACTCCCACAACTGAGGGTCGGAACATGAAGTCGCCATGCTTGCCGTCATGGATGCTGGCCGCCGCCACGCTGTCCCTATCCGCATCGGCGCAGGTCGTGCTGATAGATGGCCCGACGCAAGGCTTCTACAATGGCTCGGTACTGACGGTGCTGAATGGCACCAGCCCCGTGTTTCCTGTCGTTGGGGATCCCGTGATGCCAACCATCACGACGCCGCCCGACCTGACTCCGGCCAGCTCGATACTCGGTAACTGGCTCACGAACCCCGACAGCCTCAATTCCAACTGGTCGGCGCTGCAAGCGATCCCCACCGCATGGCCGATAGGAGCGGAGGACGCCATCATCTATCGGATCGAATCGCCGGCGCCGGGCGGCCTGCTCGGCCTGATGATCGAGATCGGTGTCGACAATGGCGCTTTCGTATGGTTCGATGGTTCGTACATGACCGGGCAGTTGCTACCAGGGCCTGCCGTCCTTGGTGAAATCACGGTGACCGTTCCGACGGTGGCTCCAGGAACACACTGGCTGCAGATCCTTCGCGAGGATCATGGGATCACGAACGACTATGTGATCCGAGTCACGGCGTCCGGAACCCCCGTGGCCGCAACCTACGGAACTGGGTGCCCAGGCGCCGGCGCCGTCACACCATCGGCCGGCGTGAACGGTCTGCCGCGGCTGGGGAATCCGACCTTCGGCTTGGTAGTGAGCCAGGCACTGCCCTCGACCATCGCGCTCCCGTTGGGCTCGTTGACGCAAGCGTCCGTGCCCATCGGCGGCAGCTGTCAGGCGTTGATCGCTCCCCCATTCCTGAACTTCGGCCTGCAGCTGACCGATTTGGCTGGCACCGCCACGTTGCCGCTCGGCCTGCCGATTTCCGCGCAGTTGCTTGGGGCCCAGTTCTTCTTTCAATGGGCCGTGGTCGACAGCGCCGGCGCGGCCCTTGGCTTCCTGTCGTTGAGCGATGGGATGGAGATCGTGCTCGGCACGTAGATGACTGCTGTTCGAGGGCACGGCGTATCCCGAATCGAGCTCTCCGGAAGGAACCTTTGGCCAGGCGGGCCGGTCGTCGCACGTCAGCGATCGTCCGCATTGTTGACGACGGCCATCTCGGCGCTCGTTGCCGCCGTCGCGCCGACGTTGCCGAGCAATGGATCAGCGGAACTCGCGAACGCGCCACAGCCGGGCAGGCCACCGGAAGCGTCGATCACGTTGACTGAGATCGCCCCTGACCAGGGGGGATCGAACGTGGTGCAGCGGTCTGGCGAGTCGGCAACGAACGGACTGACTACGGCAACGGTCCGCTCCGTCGACTGCATGCGCGCAAAGTCGATGAATGCTCCTTCCCCGGAGTCCACCTGAGCTGTCGGGTCGGCGAATGAAAGCGAGCTGAGGTAGAGATGGCCCGGGACGAGGTTGCTGTAGTGGATCGACAACCGACCGGCTTCATACGAGGTGATCTCCACTGCTGGACAGGCTGCCAGTTCGAGCCTGCCCGCGCCGCCTGGTCCTTCACCGAGCGTCGTACCCAGTGCGGCAAACGTCGGCACTCGGAACGGCGTCGTGCGCAGCACCCAGGCGGAACAGTTGCGCTGGCTCGGCAACTCGACAGCGCCTCGCGTCTGATCGCGCAGGTACTGACCGTCGAGCGTGCCGATGACCGCGATCGGCTGACCACTGGAGCCAGGGGCTGAGTAGATCCTGGCAACCGCAACGCCATCGATGGTCACGTTGCCGTTCGACGGATCGAACAGCGTGTTGTTCAGGAGCACTCCATCGATGACGAGTTGCCGAGTGTAGGCGCGAAAGCGCAGCACGTCGGAGTTCGCATCGAGCACGGCCGAGCCGTTGCTGTTGCCGGTGAAGGTCCCGTAGGGCCCGGTTTCGGCACCGGTGCCGCAGGGGGCGTAGTAGTTGAGAACCAGCGTCTGCGAGGACGTGACTCCGCCTTGCAGCACCGAGACCAGCGCGTTACCGAATCCAGTGCCGGTCCACACGCTGCGGGGGGCGAGGGCGGCGAGCGTCGACGAATCGACGAGAGTGGTCGTCAACCGGCGCGCGTTGATTCGCCCACGATCGAGCCAGACCTCGGCACTGTTGTCGAAGTTCGAGCCGTGCACGGTCAAGGTCACCCCGAGGCCATCGATCGGATTCTCGGCCGGACTCAAAGAGGACAGCTGCACTTCAGGTGGCTTTGGTGGGGGCGGCGGCGGATTCCCGCTGTTGCCTTTCCTACCCCCGCAGGCCGACGCCACCACGACCAGCACCACCAGCGCCGTGAGCCCGCCGTGGGAAGCGCGACGAGCCGGGAACGATACACGTTGTTCATGTGCTTGCATCTTGGATCTCTGCTTGGATTCGCCTCCCGAAGAACCGAGGGGGTCGTGGGAAGTCCATGGAAGAAGTCGGCTGGCAGCGAACGGGCTTGCCGGCAGGCTTCGCATCGGAGCGAACGGAACGATGGACGACGCGCAGCCACCGCAGGAGGCAGAGCCAGCAAGCGTCGTCAACGTGGCCCGTCGCCACTCCTCGAGCTGCGCAGAATGCAGCCTTTCCTTGCGCAGCAGCTCGCCGATGCCCCCTCGGAAAGCGGCTCGGCGGCCACCACGACGCCGCAGCTTGTCCTGCGGCGTCCACGAAGCCTTCTTCGTCTCCTGCGACTGGCGCGGGGCATGTTCGAGAGCAGCACCTGTTCGGTTGGCCGCCTGATCTGCCATGAGGAGACTACCGCGGTTTTCCGCCTGCCGCGAATCCTCGGACTGTCGATAGAATCCGACGTCGATGGGACGACACATCCTCGAGTTCCGAAATGAGCGATGAATCCAAGCAAGGCCCTGCCGATGTCAGACGGGTCGAACAGGAGATCGCTGAGTTCCTGGCGCGCAATCGCGCCGCGCTGCTCGAGCACGCGCGATACTTGGTGCACACCCGACCCGGGATCGACCCCGACGACCTCGTGCAGGCTGCATCGCTGGCCTTCTACCGCTACTGGCGCGAGCGCGGCGAGGCGATCGTCGACCGTGGCCTACTGGCTCTCGCCAAGCAGTGTGTCGCCACGGCTCTCAACGACGTGGTCAAGTGGCATCAGGCGAAGAAGCGACCCAAAGCAGATGCGCTGCCATCGTCGAGCCTCGCCCCCGCGGCGCGGCAGACCGGGCCGGTCACTGCCGCGAACCGCAACGAACTGGCGGCGCGTGTTCGCGCGGCGATGCAGCTGGCGTTCCAGGAACTCGAACCGCTCGACCGTAGCATCATCGACTTGCGCATGGAGGACGAAGACATCCATACTTTCGCCGCGATCGGGAGCATGCTGGGCATGACCGCGGACGCCGTGCGCATGCGCTACCAACGCGCGATGAAGGCGATCAAGCCGCTGCTGCGCGACTACCTGCAGGTCGAGGGCCCCGATCAGTCATAGGGTCGCCACCGGGCGCCGGACCTCGTGTGCCGCGGCGTCCGACTCACTTGTGGGTGGACGACAACCACATCGCCGGCCTGACTCCCAAGGTGTTGCTCCTGTCGTCTATCCTCATCGTAGTCCGCGCCGTCACGCGTTGATCGACGACGCGCAACGTGAAGTCGCCACCGCGTGCCACGCGGATGGGGTCTCCCGTTCGGACTGACGCGGCGGCGTCTTGCTCGTCGGGTGCGTACCAGGCGTGCTCGTCGTCGCAGAGTTCCAAAACGTTACCGATGACGTCGCACAGACCGAAGGCGTTTGGTTGGTACGTGCCGACCCCGGCGTAGAGCGGACAGCGATCGTCGAGGAAGTCGTCGCAGGCAAAGGGCACAAACGGCGCCGCGCTCTTGTCGGCTGTGTTGGCGTGGCCAGCGAGGCACTGGGGGTCGCGGCCCCAGGGGTACGGCGTATCGCTGCCCGCGCGCGCCGCATACTCCCACTGCGCTTCGGTCGGGAACACCAGGCCGTGGCGCTTGAACAGGCTCTGGCACTGAAGCCAGGAGACATCGTTGACCGGAAAGAGCGGTGTGATCCCCTTTGTCCCGATCCTGTAGGAGCTCGGATCCGGGCCTTCGGACAACTGCATCCACTGGCTGCGCGTCATCTCGTACTTCGACAACAGGAACGGCCTGGCCGACATCGCGCGGACCGGGCTCTCGTCAAGGGCGGCGTCGGGGTCGTAGTTGGCGGCGGTGGGACTGCCCTTCTGCGCACCCATTTGGAACGTGCCACCCGGAATCAACACGAACACGAGTGCGAAGTCATCGGTCAGCTGCAACTCACCGCCGGCATCGCGCGCCGGGACCGTGCCGGAGCGCGCGAACGCGAACTCCGGCAGACCCGAGGTCGGGTCGCTACCCAGCGGCACGAGCCCGGGGATCGGCGAGAAGTCGACACCGGTGAGTGCGCGCGCTGCGTCGCATGCGCGTCGCCAAGCGGTGGCATGCTGCGTCACGGTTGCGTCTTCGACCATTCGCGCCCAGGCGGCGTCGCGCCTTGCGGCCTCCACGGCGCCGTTGGGTCCGCCGTGCAACGTCAGAGCCTGCAGGAAGGTCGAGGCTGCGGCGTGGCCGCCGCCAGCACCGGCGTTGATCTCCGCGTTGGCGAGACTGCGCAACGGTGCGATCGCGGAGTCGTAGGTGCGCAGCAACTCGGCCACGTTCTCGATATTGCCAGCAGTGACCGGTTGCAGCTCTGCCAAGGATGCTGCGAGGTCGTCGAGCCGTCCCCTGGCGGCGAGCAGGCGATCAACTTTGCTGACGGTTGCGGCCTGCTGCCAGGCGATGGCCAATGCAGCCACGGCGAGAGTCTGGGCGACAACGAATGCCGTCAGCAGCCGATGGCGGTGCACCCATCGCAGGGCGCGCGTCGCGGTCGTGACCGGTCGCGCGCGCAGCGGTTCGTTGCGTAGCCAACGCGAGAGGTCGCGCGCCATCTCGGCCGCCGAGCGGTAGCGCTGATCCGGCCGCTTGGCGGTTGCCGTCTCGAGCAGGGCCCGGAGATCGTCGTCGACGTGGCGATTGCGTTGGCGGGGGTTGGGCAGCGGGTGCCGGCAGATCTGCTCCGGGAGTTCGTAGTCGGTCGCAGCCTGGAACGGCAGATCCAACGTGAGCGCTTCGTAGAGGCTGATGCCGAGCGAGTAGACGTCGGTATGGGGACCGACACTCTCGCGCTTCGTCAACTGCTCGGGTGCCATGTACGGCAGCGTTCCAGGCGGGCCCCCCGATCCCGTCAATTGCTCGTGGTCGTCCCGGTAGTCGCGTGCGATGCCGAAGTCGACGAGCACCGGCGTCACCTCGTTCGTCAGCATGATGTTGCTGGGCTTGACGTCGCGGTGTACCAGACCCACCGCGTGTGCGGCGTGCAGGGCGAGCGCCAACTGCTCGAACAGGGCAACGGTGTCGCGGCACGCGGTCTCGTCGACGGGCGCGCGCATTGCCTTGCCCAAGGTGGCCGCGAAGGTGCGGCGGTCGGCAATCTGCGCCGCCAGCGACTGCCCCGGGAGCAGTTGCATCGCGATAAACGGCACGCCGCCGGAGTGCCCGGCCTCGTAGATCCGGCAGATGCCCGGATGGTCGAGCCGGGACGCTAGGCGGGCCTCGCGCTCGAAGCGCTGCACCGCAGCCGGCGACCACCGCTGGTCGGTCCGCAGCGTCTTCAGTGCCACCTGTCGACCCAGCCGCTCGTCGGTCGCGACATAGACATCCCCCATGCCGCCGGAACCCAGCAAGCCGTCGATGCGGTAGTGCCCGATGGTCGTGGGTGGCTCGAACGGACCGATCTGGTCACGCGCCGTGCGGATCAGGCGCTCGAGCGATTCGATGCTGCTGGCGTCGCGGGTTGGCTCGGGGTCGGGTGAGGGTGTGGAGGCAACCATCGGCGCGGCCATCTCAAGAGAGTGCATGCTACATCGCGAACGGCGTTGCCAGGAATGCCGCTGCCGATTGGGTTCGCCGATTCCGGTCGACAGCTGCTCCTCGTGCGCAAGCAACGATTCGTGGCGGTGTTGGATCGGGCATGGCCCGCGCCGGCGAACAAGCGAGCCCTTCGCAACCATGCGCCGGCCCCGGCCTGAGTCCCCCTGAAGCCAGCCCAGTGACCGTGCGTTTCCCGCTCGAATCTGTTCGGTCACCGGGTGACACATCCATCAGAAGCGCGGACAGAACCGCGAGGTAAAGATGAGATGCCATGTCGTGGCCGTATGCAGCTTTCTCACCGTGACGCATGGATGCAGCAACCGGGGCTCTGCCGCCCCTGCCGCCGAAGCTCAGCAGATCACGATCCAATCCCCGGCCGAAGACGTGCTGGCCGAGCCGGGGGATCGAATCCCGATCGTGGTGCTAGTCGACAGCCTGAGTCCCTCGTCTCGCCTCGATGTGCTGGCTGACGGCTACACCGCCCACCAGATCGTGATCGCGCGCGGCGAGCAACCGAAGCTGGAACCGGACGGCAGCGGTCTCGTGAGCATCGAGTGGAATACGCGCGGCGTGCCTAGCGGCAGCTACTCGATTCTCGCCCGCGCGTGCGACGCCACTAGCACTAGCGAAACAGTTGTAGCGACAGGACGAGTCTGGTTGGACTACCGCCCGAACGTCCATGTGGACTTCGCCTCCGGATATACCCCGGCGTTCATCAGTCGCGGCCACCCTGCTTGGAGCGTTGTCGACGTCTACGATCCCGACGACGTCCCGACTCTGAAGCTGTTCTTCGACGCCGATGCCGATCTCACGACGACCGCCGATCAGTTCGACGCCGAACTGATCGATCCGTCAGACCGGTTCTTGAAGAGGCTGAGGACGGTCGGATTGCCGATTGGCGAATACTCGCTGTTCGCGGTGGCCGACGACCGGGTCAACGAGCCGGTCGTGGCGACGAGCGGCACGCGCGTCGAGATCCGCAACTTGGCCGGCGCACTACCGATCGGCGGGCTCGAAGACGACGGTGTTCGCAGCACCTGCGCGCTGGCCGACGGCTGCCTGGCAACAGGGAGCTTCTCCGGCACGGCAAGCTTCGGTGTGGGGACCAACGGTTTCCCGGTCACGCGAACGGCCGCTGGCAACAAGGACCTGTTCGTTGCCCGCTACGCATTGGACGGCACCCTCGTCTGGCTGCGGACCGTCGGCGGCATCAACGAAGACGTGGGCTCCGCAGTCTGCGTCGCCGGTCCGTATTGCTACGTGACCGGTCACTTTTCGAGTCAGGTCACCGTCGGGGCGACAGCGCTCAACGCGCAGGGAAAAGACGGGATCGTATTGGCCTACGACCTCGACGGCGAGCTGAGGTGGGTGCAGGCCATCGGGGGTGTCGGCCACGATCGTGGGCTGGGAATCGCCTCGCTCTGGGATTCGCTGGGCGGCTGCGTGGTCGCCGGCAGTATTGCCGGCAGCGCCGTGTTCGGGGCAGGGCAAGCGAATCAGACCACCGTGCAGTCGCTCGGCAACGACGATGGTTTCGTTGCGCGCTACGACGACCGCGGCGAGTTCCAGTGGGTGCGCACGGTCAGCGGACCAGGCGCGGATGTGGCGACCGCGATCACGGCCACCTGGCCCGGCCGACTGTATGTCGCCGGCACGATCGAAGACTCGGCAACATTCGCCGGCGGCGCGCAACCGAGCGCACTGGTTGGTTCGGTCGGCGGCAAGGATGCATTCGTCGCCGGATACTCTTCGCAAGGAGATCTCATGTGGACGAGGCGCGCCGGAGGGCCGTTCGACGACGATGCCGTTGGCGTCGTCGCTACCTATGGAATCGGCGTCGACATCGTCGGCAGCTTCACTGGCACGGCGATGTGGTCGGGCCCCTCCGCGTTCGAGGATCGCACGTCGCATGGCGGAACCGATGCGTTTGTCGCGTCCTACACGGAAGACGGCGAACTGCTACAGGTGTTGCAGGCGGGAGGGCCGGGCGACGACGTGGCGACGGGGGTGTGGTTCACATCCTGTGGCAGAGTCATCGTCGGCTCGTTCGAAGAGTCAGCGGAGTTCGGCGATTCTCCGGACCCGGTAACGTTGGTGTCGGCGGGTGCCAGCGACGTCTTCCTCGCTTGCTTCAACGGCGACGAACCGGTCTGGGTCGAACGGGCGGGTGGAGTCGGACGGGATGTCACCTACGGCTTGTCCAGCTCCTACAAGACCGGGTTCCTGACAATCGCGGGCTCGTTCGAAAACACCGCGAGTTTCGGCGTGGGATATCCGCGTCAAACGAGCCTGATCGCAGCCGGAGGCAAGGACGGATTTATCGCGTTCGTCAATGCGGATGGTGGTTTTTGACGGTGGCGGTCGGTACGCCGAGGGGTCATCGCGGCCATCGAGCAGTTGATGGTGCACGACACCGCAGGAGATCCGATGACCGGTTGGCGTCGACGCACAAGACGACCGAGAAGGTTCGCGATCGAGATTCTCACGTGCCCTCGTTGCGGTGGAACGCGCCGACTGTTCGCGGCGATCTGGGATCCGGCGTCGATCGAGCGGGTGTTGCGAGCGATGGGGTTGCCGTGCGAGGCACGCCGCCACTTGGTGCGCGAAGCAGGGCGCGATCGCGCCCGAGCCTCAACGGCCCGCGCCGGCGTCGAGCTCGGGCGGCAGCCGCCGCAGCTTGCCGTCGCGCCCGACGCACGCGAGCTTCGTCGTGCCCACCGCACAGACCTCGCCGTCGCGTTCGCGCCGCGCTTCGTAGGCGAGCACGATGGCGGCCTTGCCGGCCTCGGCGATGCGCACGGCGATCGCGACGACGTCGTCGTAGTCGACGGGCTTGAGGTAGCGACACGAGAACTCGACGACCTGCAGCAGGTTGCCCTCGTCCTCCATCTGCTTGTAGGTCTTGCCGCGCGCGCGCAACCACTCGGTGCGCGCCTCCTCGAACCAGGCGACGTAGCTGCCGTGGTGCGCGACGGCCATGCGGTCCGTCTCGCAGTAGCGCACGCGCACCCGGTGCGGCGGTCCTTCGAAGCCGCTCACGCCGGACCCACCTGGCCGGCGACGGGCCCGCGCGCGAGCCGCTCCTTCGCCAGCTGCAGCGCGAGCACCGACGGCGGCACGAGCTCGGCTTCGGCGCGGTCGAGCAGTTCGCCGGCCGTGTCGGCGATGCGCGCCAACCTCTCGGCCCCGACGCGCACACCCTGCAGCCGCCACGTGGCGCCGACGATCAGCGCGCCCGCGTTGGCGACGAAGTCGGGCACGACGCGCACCGAGCGGCGGTGCAGCACGGTGGCGGCCTCCGCCTCGGCGAAGATGTTGTTGGCCGCACCGCAGACGCCGCGCGCGGGCAGCGCGGCCGCGACGGTCGCGGTCAACACGCCGCCGAGGGCGCACGGCGCGAAGACGTCGCACGGCGTCTGCACGATCTGTTCGGCCGGCACGACCGCCGCGCCGAACGAACTCGCAGCGGCGGCCGTGCGCGCGGGCACCACGTCGGCGACGGTGAGCCGCGCGCCGGCTGCGTGCAACTGGGCACAGAGCTGCATGCCGATGGCGCCCAGCCCCTGCACCGCGACGTGCAGGCCCTGCATCGGCAGCTCCAACCGGGCGGCGAGCGCGCCGAGCGCCGCCGCGACGCCCGTCGCCGTCGCCGCGGTCAGCTCACCGGGCGTGGGCCCCTCGCCGTCGCCGCCGGCGACGAACCGCGTCTCTTGCGCCACGACACGCAGGTCGTCGTCGGTCGTACCGACGTCGGGGCCCGTGAAGTAGCGCCCCCCCAACTGCGCCACGGCGCGTCCGACCAGCCGGTAGGCCGCGGCGCGGTCGAGGCCGGGCCGGTCGAGGATCACGGCCTTGCCACCGCCCGCCGGCACTTCCGCCAGCGCGCACTTCCAGGTCATCGCCTCGGCGAGCGCGACGACGTCGGCGAGCGCCGCCGCGAGCGAGGCATACGGCAGGCGCCGGATGCCGCCGTGCGCCGGGCCGAGGCGCGTGTCGTGCACGGCGACGACCGCGGTGACGGCCGCAACCCGGTCTCGCAGCACGAGAACCTGCTCGCAGTCGCTGGCCGCCAGCACGTCGGACGAAGTCATGTCGTTGATTCTGGCACCGGCACGGGAAAGCGGGAAGGATAGCGACGTTCCGGCTTCCAAACCCCGCCCATGATGCGCCAGCTCGCCGTCCTGCCGTTCCTGTTCGCCGCCTGCGCCTCGTCGAGCGAACTCAACAAGGTCCCCGCTCCCGAAGCCGAGCAGCACGAGCTCGAGGTGCGCAAGGCCGAGGAGAGGCGGCGCGACATCAACTTCGTGCTCGTGCGGCTCGACCAGGCGATCGACAGCTACGTCCAGGCGCTGTCCAACCAGGGCGAGATCCGCGCCGACCGGCAGGCCGAGCGGCTCGAACGCTCGATCCAGGACATGGTGATGGACCCGGCCGGGCCGGCGCCGGGCGAGAACTACCGCAAGCTGCAGGCCATCGCCACGGACGCCAGCGTGCCGAGCAACCAGGCGATCGCGCTGGCGGCGCTCGGCTTCTCGGGCCAGCTCGAGGTCATGCCGACGATCCTGCAGGGGGCGCAGCTCAGCGATCCGTTCCGCGTCGACCACGCGGTGCTCGGTCTCGCGATGCTGCAATCCCCGGCGACGCCGCCCGGCGTGCTCGCGGCGATCATCGAGCGCAAGGAGCATCCCGAGGACGGCCGCGTGCAGGCGGCCTGGGCGCTCTACCGGATCCAGACCGTCTGCGAACACCCCGAAGACATCGTCGCGATCTGGCGCCACCTGCTGACCGACGAACGCGACACGCTGCCGATCGGCGTGCTCGTCACGGCCGTGCGCGGCTTGGGCAGCTCGCGCGACGCGGCCAACAGCAGCCTCGTCGCCGGCTTCCTGCGCCACCCGACCCCGCGCCTGCGCATGGCGGCCGCGATCGCGCTCGCGCGCATGAACGCACAGGACAGGGTCGGCGACCTGATCGAGTTGTTGGGCCCGCAGGAGACCGTGCAGAACGTGCGGCTGCACGCGCGCAAGGCCCTGGCGGACCTTGCCGGGGGCGCCGACTACGGCTACGACGTGCAGGCGTGGCGCAAGGCCTTCGACCGCGGGCAATAGCCCGATCCGCCCCGGTCCTCGCGGATGCGGGGCCGTTCCCCCGGCGGCGCAGCGCGTGGCCGCGCGCGGCGCGGCTCGCCGCCATCACCGCCTTCGCCGCGCTCGCGTGCTGCGGCAGCAAGGCGCCGCCGCCGGCCGCTCCGCGCAAGGTCGACGTGCGCACGATCGCCGCGAACGATCTCGTCGAGGCCGTGCTCGACGAGTGCCACAAGCCACTGCGCGGCCGCATGGACCGCATCGCCGCGGTCGTGCGGCCCGCCGGCGGCAGTGAGGTGCGCCTGTTCGCGCTGCTGCCCGACAGGCTGCGCACCCAGGAAGCCGACCGCGCCTTCCTGCTGTGCGACGACCGCGTCGTGCGACTGCGCGACGACAGCGGCGCGAACGCGGGCGGACCCGCCACGCCGGCCGAACGCACGCGCGTGCAGCGCCTGCGGCTGTTGCTCGACGTCGCGACGTTCGGCCCGCTGCACCGGGCGACGGGCTGCCGCCGCCTCGGCGACCTCGAGTTCGAGCTGAGCCAACCCGAGGGCCCGCCGTGGACCCTGCGCCTGCGCCCCGACAACCTGCTGCCCGCGGCCCTGGCCGGGCCCGACGGCGAGGTCCGCATCGTCGACTACCTGCGCACCTCGACGACCTGGATCGCCAAGCACCTCGAACTCGACGGCCTCGGCGTCTGCGACGTGCACCTCGAGCTCGGCGGGCTCGACTGGACACCCGACTTCTTCGCGCCGCCCGACGAGCCGAGGAACACCGCCGAGCCCGTGCTGCGCATCGCGGCGCCCGGCACGGCGGTCGCCGAGACGCGGTCGCCGACGCCGATCCTCGTCGAAGGGCGCGCGGCGCAATGGATCTGCGTGCCCGACGCGGGCACCTGGCCGCAGCGTGTCGCGGCGTACAAGCCGCTGCACGAAGAACTCGAGCGCCAGGACCAGCTCATCGCGGGCTTCCCGATCTTCTGGCAGGAGCACGGCAGACACTGGCTCGCGGCGCCGTTCCGCCAGCGGCCCGACGGGCCCGCGTTCCAAGCACCCGACGGCTGGCAGATCCGCGCCGTGCCGGCCGGCAAGTGGCTCGTCGTCTATCCGAAGGACGGCGAACTCGCGGGCAAGCTGGCGGCCGGCGAACGGCTGCTGCGCGAAGCGTTGACGCAGCGGGGGCTCGAGCCGCAGGGCGCGATCCTCGCACAACCGTTCGTCCAGCTGCAGGAAGGCGAACCTTCGCCCGAGAAGCTGGCGGCGCCGGTCGTGCGCATGTCGGTCGCGCTGCGCTGATCGCACGCCGCGCCGTGCGATCGGCCATCGCGCAACGCGTCCGCCCACTCGATGGAGGATGCCGCCGAGAGCAGAGTTGCTTGACGGAGCCGACGCCGATGATGATATGTGCCGAATCACAATGGCCACCGGCGCTCGCCAGCAGAAGAAGCAACCGCCGCCGCAGCGCGTGCTGCCGTTCCGCCAGAACGGCGGCCGCCGCGCCGGTGCTGGCAGGAAGCCGAACGGCGACAAGGCCGGCGTCAGCCACGCGGCCGAAGGCCGCGAGGTCTCGGTTCCTCAGGCGATCGACACGTTCACTTCGGCGCCGTGGTTCGACGGGTTCCGGGAGACGGTGACCGTGCACGATCTGCCAGCGACCGGTTGACGGGGCAGCGCAGCACAGCTGTTCTTCCCTGCGACCCTCGTGTTCTCATGGACACGCCCCTCGCATGGACCGCCCCGCACCGTCGCCGTTCGCCGCGCACTGGGACCTCGATCCCGGCGTGGTGTTCCTGAACCACGGCAGCTTCGGCGCCTGCCCGCGCGTCGTGCTGGCGCAGCAACAGGAGCTGCGCGCGCGCATGGAAGCCGAACCCGTGCTGTTCCTGCACCGCCGGCTCGAAGGCCTGCTCGACGAGGCGCGCGGCGCTCTCGCGCGGTTCGTGGGCTGCAACGCGGACGACCTCGCGTTCGTGCCGAACGCGACGACGGGCGTCAACACCGTGCTGCGTTCGCTGTCGTTCGCGGCCGGCGACGAGCTGCTCGTCACGGACCACGAATACAACGCGTGCCGCAACGCGCTCGACTTCGTCGCGAACCGCGCCGGCGCGCGCATCGTCGTCGCGCCGATCCCGTTTCCGCTGCACGATGCACGCCAGGTCCAGGACGCCGTGCTGGCGCACGCCGGTGCGCGCACGCGCCTGTTGCTCATCGATCACGTCACGAGCCCGACCGGGCTCGTGCTGCCGATCGAACCGATCGTGCACGCGCTGCGCGAACGCGGCATCGACACGCTCGTCGACGGCGCCCACGCACCGGGCATGCTGCCGCTCGCGCTCGACCGGCTCGGCGCGGCCTACTACACGGGCAACTGCCACAAGTGGCTCTGCACGCCGAAGGGCTCGGCGCTGTTGCACGTGCGCGCCGACCGTCAGGCCTTCGTGCGGCCGCTGTCGATCAGCCACGGCGCCAACTCGACGCGCACCGACCGCTCGCGCTTCCGCCTCGAGTTCGACTTCACGGGCACCGCCGACTTCACGCCGTTCCTGTGCATCCCGGCGGCGCTGCGTTGCCTCGGCTCGCTGCTGCCGGGCGGCATGCCGGCGCTGCAGGCGCACAACCGCGAACTCGCACTCGCGGGCCGCGACCTGCTGTGCCGCAGGCTGGGCTCGGCGCCGCCGGCACCGCCGGGCATGATCGGCTCGCTGGCTTCGGTCGTGCTGCCGGCCAGCGACAGCCCCCCGGTGCCGCCGCTCGGGCTCGATGCGTTGCAGGCGCGCCTGTTCGACGAGCACCGCATCGAGGTGCCCGTCATGCGCTGGCCGCAGCCGCCGTTGCGCCTGCTGCGCATCTCGCCGCAGATCTACAACTCGCTGGCCCAGTACGAGTACCTGGCGGCAGCGCTCGGTCGCGCACCGTGATTCAAACGGTCGTTTGAATCGACGCGTTGGGCGGGTAGCGTGCCGCGCCCATGTCGAGCACCGACACCCGGCTCCGGATCCTCGACGCCGCCGAGGGGCTCTTCGCCGAGCAGGGCTACGCCGCCACTTCGCTGCGGCAGATCACGGGCCGGGCCGGCGCCAACCTGGCCGCCGTCAACTACCACTTCGGTTCCAAGGAGGACCTGGCCAAGGCCGCGCTCGCGCGGCACCTGGAGCCGATCAACGGCGAACGGCTGCGGCGACTCGCGGCGCTGCCCGCGCGCGCGCCCGTCGAGGCGATCGTGCGCGCCTTCGTCGAACCGCCGCTGCGCGCGAGCCCAGCGCAGCGCGCGCGACAGGCCGGGCGCCCGGCCGAGCGCCTGTGTCGCCTGTTCGGCCGCATCAGCCTCGAGCAGCCGGCGTTCCTGCGCTCGTTCCTCGCGGGGCAATTCCGCGAAGTGGCGGATCGTTTCGAGCGCGCCCTGGTCGCGACGCTGCCCGGGCACGGCGCCGCGACGATCTGGTGGCGCCTGCACTTCCTCGTCGGCGCCATGGCCCACACGCTGCAGAACTCGGCGACGCTGTCGCACCTGACCGGCAAGCTCTGCGACCCGGACGACAAGGACGCGCTCGTCGAGCAGCTGGTCGCGTTCGCGACCGGCGGCCTGCGCGCGCCGGCCGTGACCGGCCCGCGTCGCCCGGGCCGGGTCCGCACGGAGGTCGGCCGCGCATGACGTGCCGGACCCCAGGACGTCTGGGTGCTCTCGCGGCCGCGGCCTGGCTCGCGGCGTGCGCCGCCGCACCACCACCGAGCGAGCAGTCCGAGGTCGACGTCGACGTGCCACGGTCGTGGACCGCCGCCGACCCCGAGGCGGCCGTCGCACCGCACGCCGACATCGACGCCCGATGGTGGCGCGAGTTCGGCGATGCCGAGCTCGACCGCCTCGTCGAGCTGGCGCTGCAGAACAACCGCGACGTGCGCGCGGCGTTGGCGCGCCTCGACGCCGCGGCCGCCGATCGCACGATCGCCGGCGCCGCGGGCTGGCCCGAGGCCGACGTCGGCCTCGACGCGTTGCGCGCGCGGCGCCTGTTCCTCGGCTTCCCGTTCGGCGGCGGCGGCGTGCCGAGCAGCACGACGACCACCTACGGCCTGTCGCTGAGCCTGCGCTGGGAGCTCGACCTGTGGGGACGCGTGCGCGCCGGTGAATCGGCCGCCATCGCCGACCTGCAGGCGGCGGCCGCCGACGTCGCCGGCGCGCAGCTGAGCCTCGCGGCGCAGGTGTGCAAGGCGTGGTTCGCCGCCGTCGAAGCCAACCAGCAGGTGGCGCTCGCCGAGGCGACGGCCACCGCGCTGCGCGCCACCACCGACGACGTGCGCGATCGCTACCGGCGCGGCCTGCGCCCGGCGCTCGAAGTGCACCTCGCGGCGACCAACCTCGCCAACGCCGAAGCGGCGATCGCGCAGCGCCGCGACACGCTGCAGCGCGCGCGGCGCCAGATCGACCTGCTCGTCGGCCGCTACCCGCGCGGCCTCGCGGCCCCGGCCACCATGCCCGACCAGCTGCCGGACGTACCGGCGGGCCTGCCGAGCGAACTGCTGCAGCGCCGGCCCGACCTCGTCGCCGCCGAGCGCCGGTTGGCGGCGGCCGGCTGTCGCGTCGAAGAGGCCAAGGCGGCGCTCTACCCGCGCCTGAGCCTGACCGGCAGCGGCGGCACCAGCAGCGAAGACCTCGCGGACCTCGTCGACAACGACTTCCGCATCTGGAGCATCGGCGCCAACCTGCTGCAGCCGCTGTTCCGCGGCGGTGCGCTGCGCGCCGAGGTCGTGCGCCGGCAGGCCGAACGCGCCGAGGCCATCGCGCTCTATGGCGGCGCCGTGTTGCGCGCCTGCGCCGAGGTCGAGGACACGCTCGCCGCCGACACGGAGATCCTGGCCAAACGCACGAGCCTGGCCGACGCCAGCGATCACGCGCGACAGTTCCGCGACCTCGCGCGCGATCGTTGGCAGCTCGGCCTCGCCGACTTCCTCGCGGTCGCCGATGGCCAGCGGCAGGCGTTCCTCGCCGAATCGGCGTTGATCGCCGCCGACCGGCAGCGGGTCGAGAACCGCATCGATCTCTTCCTGGCCCTCGGCGGTGGCTACGGCGCCCCCGCACCGGCCGAGCCGGCCAAACCCTGACCGTGAAGGCAACAGAAGCCGTGAAGTACCTCCGCCTCTGCCTGCAGGTCCTGCTGCCCCTCGCGGTGTTGGTCGCGGGAGCGACGCTCGTCCGGGTGATCCAGGACAACCAGAAGGCCCCGGTCGTCGACCCACCGCCCGCGCGCGGCCCGCTCGTGCGCACGCAGTTGGCGACGGCGACCGACCTGCGCATCGACGTCGACACCCAGGGCACGGTCGAGCCGTTCCGCACGGTCGCGCTGAGTTCGTACGTGTCGGGCCGCGTCGTCGCCAAGAACGCGGTGCTGCGCGCGGGCGGCCACGTCGCCGCCGACGAGGTGCTGCTCGAGATCGACCCGGCCGACTTCGAGCTCGACATCGTGCAGCAGGAGGCCGCCGTGGCGCGGGCCGAACTCCACCTGCTGCAGGAGCGCGCCGAGGCCGACGCCGCGCTGCGGGTCTGGCAGCAGCTCGAAGGCGACCGGCCGGCCGATCCGCTGGTCCTGCGCGGGCCGCAGGTCGCCGACGCCGAGAAGGCGCTGGCCGCGGCCAAGGCCCAGCTCGAACGCAGCCGGCTCGACCTCGCGCGCACGAAGGTCAAGGCGCCGTTCGCCGGACGCGTACACAGCGCCAGCGCCGAGGTCGGGGAGTTCGTGCAGGCCGGCCAGTCGCTGGCCGTGCTGTTCGACACGACCTTCGTCGAGGCCCGGCTGCCGATCCCCGTCGCCGATGCAGCGTTCCTCGAGCTGCCCGCGCCGAGCGGTGCGGTGGCCGGCGGGCCCGAGGTGCAGCTGACCGCCCAGTTCGCGGGGCGGCGACACACCTGGACGGGCGTGGTCGTTCGCACCGAAGGCGAGATCGATCGACGCACGCGCCAGATGACGCTCGTCGCGCGCGTCGCGGCCGGCGGCGAGCAGACCGGGGCCGGGACCGCGCCGCCGTTGCTCGTCGGCATGTTCGTGCAGGCCCGCGTGAGCGGCCGTTCGTTCGCCGGCGTGGTCACGGTGCCGCGCGCCGCGCTGCGCGACGGCACCTGCGTGTGGATCGTCGACGCCGAACAGCGGCTGCGCCGCCGCGAGGTGCAGGTGCTGCGCGCCGAGGCCGACCGCGTCGTGCTCGGCGGCGGCCTCGCCGCCGGCGAACGGATCTGCATCACGTCCCTCGAGACCCCCACCGACGGCATGCCGGTGCGCATCGTCGAGGCCAAAGCGACCGTCGAGCCAGCACCGCACGAGGCGAGGTGACCATGCGCGACGACCCCACGATCCCGCCCGACGAACGCGCCGGCTTCTTCGCCTGGTTCACGCAGAACCACGTCGCCGCGACGCTGATCGCCTTCACGTTCGTGGTCGCCGGCCTCGCGGCGCTGCTCGGCGGTCGCGTGCGGCGCGAGGTCTTCCCCGAGATCGCGCCGAACATCGTGACGGTGCAGGTCACCTATCCGGGCGCGACGCCGACCGAGGTCGAGCACGGCGTCTGCCTGCGCATCGAGGAGGTCGTCGAGGGGGTCACCGGTGTCGACAAGATCACCTCGAGCGCCAACGAGGGCACCGGCCTGGTCGTCATCGAGACGCTGCAGGATGCCGACGTCGGGCGCGTGCTCGACGACGTCAAGAACCGCGTCGAGGCGATCACCAACCTGCCGGTCGAAGCCGAGACGCCGATCGTCTCGCGGCTCGTCGTGCGCAAGGAGGTCGTCAACGTCTCGATCTACGGCGACGTGCCGGAGCTGACGCTCAAGCGCCTCGCCGAGCAGTCGCGCGAGGCCCTGGCCGCGTTGCCCGAGGTCTCGCAGGTCGAACTGGACGCCGTGCGCCCGTACGAGATCTCGATCGAGGTCAGCGAGGTGGCGATGCGCCGGCACGCGCTGACGTTCGACGACGTGGCGCGGGCCGTGCGCAGCGGCAGCCTCGACCTGCCGGCCGGCGCGATCAAGGCCGACGCCGGGCAGACGCTGCTGCGCGTGCAGGGGCAGGCCTACCGCGGTGAACAGTTCGCCGACCTCGTGCTGCTGTCGAAGCCCGACGGAACGCGCGTGCGGCTCGGCGACGTCGCGACCGTCGTCGACGGCTTCGCCGAGGACGACCTCATGGCGCGCTTCGACGGCAAGCCGGCCGCGCTGCTGAAGGTGTTCCGCGTCGGCGAGCAGGATGCGATCGCGGTCACGGGCGCGGTGCGCGACTGGGTCAACGGCCCGGGCCGGCGCCTGCTGCCGCCCGGCGTGCGGATGACCACGTGGCGCGACGAATCGGTCATCCTCAAGGGCCGCATCGACCTGCTGTTCGGCAACGCGCTGCAGGGTCTCGTGCTCGTGTTCGTGATCCTCGCGCTGTTCCTGCAGCTGCGCGTGGCGGTCTGGGTCGCGGTCGGCATCCCGGTGGCGTTCCTCGGCGCCGTGGCGCTGATGCCGGCCTTCGGCGTGTCGATCAACATGATCTCGCTGTTCGCGTTCCTGCTCGTGCTCGGCATCGTCGTCGACGACGCGATCGTGGTCGGCGAGAACGTCGTGATGCACCGCACGATGGGCGAATCGCCGATGCTGGCGTCGCTGCGCGGCGGGCGCACCGTGCGCAGCCCCGTCTTCGCCTCGGTGATGACCACGATCGCCGCGTTCACGCCGATGCTGTTCTCGGTGCCCGGTGCCGACGCCCAGGTCTGGCGCGTGATCCCGCTGATCGTCATCCCCGTGCTGTTGATCAGCCTCGTGGAGTCGCAGCTGTGCCTGCCGGCGCACCTCGCCGGCATCGGCGTCGAGCCACCCGGACATCGCCCGTGGCTGCCCGCGCGGCTGTGGACCGCCGTGCAGGGCCGCTTCCAGGCCGGACTCGACTGGTTCGTGCGCCGGGTCTACCAGCCGAGCCTCGAGTTCTGCCTGAGCTGGCGCTACCTCACGATCTCGTGCGCGATCGTCGTGCTGATGCTCGCGCTCGCGAGTGCCGGGGCCGGCTTCCCGCGCTTCGTGTTCTTCCCGACCGTCGACGGCGACAACATCGTCGTGACGCTGACGATGCCGCAGGGCACGCCGGTGTCGGTCACGGGCGGCATCCTCGGCCGCATCGAGACCGCGGCGCGCGACGTCTGCGCCGAGTTCGACGCGCGACAGCCCGGGCAACCGGCGCTGCTGCAGCACATGCTCGCCACGGTCGGCTCGCAGCCGTACTCGGTCGAGCAGGCGCGCAACGGCGGCCAGCGGGACGCGCAGTTCCAATCGGGCTCGCACCTGGCCGAGCTCAACGTGCAGCTGCTCGCATCCGAGCTGCGAACGGTCGCGTCCAACGACATCATGAGCCGGCTGCGCGAGCGCGTCGGCGCCGTGCCGGATGCGGTCGACCTGCAGTTCACGACCTCGTTCTTCAGCACCGGCAAGGACATCGACGTCGAGCTCTATCACGCGGACATGAACGAGCTGCGGGCCGCGGTCGACGATCTCGAACAGGAGCTGCGTTCGATGCCGGACATCAAGGACGTCAGCAACTCGTTCCGCCTCGGCAAGCGCGAACTCGAACTGCGCATCCGGCCGAGCGCCGAACCGCTCGGCCTCAGCCAGCAGGACCTCGCGCGACAGGTGCGCCAGGCGTTCTACGGCGAGGAGGCGCAGCGCGTGCAGCGCGGCCGCGACGACGTCAAGGTGATGGTCCGCTATCCCGAAGCGGGCCGGCGCTCGCTGAGCGACCTCGATTCGCTGCGCATCCGCACGCCCTCGGGCGACGAGGTGCCCCTGCACGAGGTCGCCACGACGAGCACCGGGCGTTCGTTCTCGTCGATCAACCGCGTCAATCGCAAGCGCGCGCTGCGCGTCAGCGGCGACATCGACGAGAACGACCCGAATGCCAGCGCCGAGGCGATCAACGCGCGCCTCAGGAAGGAGGTGCTGCCAGCACTCATCGACCGGCATCCGGGCCTGGCCTGGGCGTTCGAGGGCGACCAGAAGAAGAAGTCCGACCTGCTGCGCTCGCTCGCCTCGGGCTTCGCCATCGCGCTGTTCATGATCTACGCGCTCATGGCCGTGCCGTTGAAGTCGTTCCTGCAGCCGCTGCTGATCATGACCGCCGTGCCGTTCGGGCTCGTCGGCGCGCTCGCGGGCCACATGCTGCTCGGCTTCGACCTCAGCATCCTGTCGATGTTCGGCGTGATCGCGCTGGCCGGCGTCGTCGTCAACGACAACATCGTGCTCGTCGACTGGGTCAATCGACGCCGCGACGAACACGACACGCTGTTCGAGGCCGTGCGCACGGCCGGCGCCGCGCGCTTCCGTCCGATCCTGCTCACCTCGCTGACCACGTTCGGCGGCCTGACACCGCTGCTGCTCGAGAAGAGCGTGCAGGCGCGCTTCCTGGTGCCGATGGGCATCTCGCTGGCGTTCGGCGTGATGTTCGCCACCGCGATCAGCCTCGTGCTCGTGCCGTCGCTGTATCTCGTGCTCGAAGACCTGCGCCGGGCCGCGGGCAGGGCCTGGCGCTGGCTCTACGGCCGCAACCGCGCGGCCTGACGCCCGGCCGTCGGGATTCTCGACAGTCCTCGGACCGCTGTCGGCGGCTCGCACACAGGCGGAGTACAGGCGCAGGCCCGCGTGCGTCGATGCCTGTGACGAACCGAATGCAGGGGTCACAGCGGATCGACAGAAGGTGCGTGAGCGCGCCCCGGCACTTCACACTGCCGAGGGCCAAGCGCGGCGTCGCGCGCCGGTTGCGGCCATGGCTGCGATGGGCACCGAGTGCCGAAAGGCCTCGCGCCGCGCGATGGTTTTCGGCGAGCGAGGTGCCCCGGCAAGCAAGCGGCCAGGGCCAAATTGCCGCGGGCTTGGACGCGGCGTGCAACCATGGTTGGTTGCGGCCATGGCTGCGATGGGTGCACGCCCGATGAGCACCCGGCGCAAGTCGCTGCAGCGGCGTCTCACCGTGTCGTGCGCGGCGGTCATCGCCATCGCCCTGACGATCGCCGGGTTCGACTCGTACCGGCGCGAGAGCCTGGCGCTGTCGGCCGACCTGCGCGCCGATCTCGAACGCGTGGCGCACCTGCTGGCCGGTGGGGCGCAGCATCGCATGGCCGGCGATGCCCACGAAGCGCTGGTGTCGTTCCTGGCCAGCGCGGTGCAGACGATCCCGCTCGAGGCCGCCGCGATCTACGCCCCGGACGGCAGTCGCGTGGCGGTCGCCGGCGATGCCTCGCGGTTGCCCGTGCGATCCAACGACATGCTGCCGGCGGCCGACGACCAGGTCGGTTCGGCGTCGATGGGAGCGGCCGGGAGCGCGGCGCGCGCCGGCCGGGTGCTCGTTCGCGCGTCGGGCGCGTCGGTGCAGGCCCGTCTGCGAGCGCATCTGGGCGGCACGCTGGCGGCGTCCGCGTTGATCCTGCTGTCGCTGCTGGCCGGCGTGCACCTGCTGCTCGCGCGCCTGCTCGGCCCGATCAGAGCGCTCGCCGACAGCGCCGGGCGCACGCGCACGGCCGCCGCCGCGAGCGGCGTCGACGACGAGATCGTGCTGCTGACGAAGTCGTTCGAGGAGATGATCACGTTGCTGCAGGCGCGCGAGGCACAGTTGGCCCGCGCCGAGGAACGTGTCGAGCAGAACGTGCGCGAGCGCACGGCGAACCTGACCCGCGCGCTCTCGGCCGCCGAGGCGGCGACGCAGGCCAAGTCCAGCTTCGTGGCGAACATGAGCCACGAGATCCGCACGCCCCTCAACGCGATGCTGGGCATGACCGAGCTCGCGCTCGAGACCGACGACCCGAGCGAGGTCCGTGAGTACCTGTCGGTGATCCGCAGCGCCGGCTCGAGCCTGTTCGGCATCCTCTGCGACATCCTCGACCTCTCGAAGATCGAGTCCGAGAAGCTCGAGCTGTCACCGGTCGCCGCCGACCTCGAGTCGCTCGTGCTCGAGGCGTTGCGCCCCCTGACGTCGCGCATCGAGAGCAAGGAGCTGGAGCTCGTGTTCGAACTGGCGCCCGAGCTCGCGCCGGCCTACTTCGTCGACGACGTGCGCCTGCGGCAGATCCTGACCAACCTCGTCGGCAACGCTCTGAAGTTCACCGAGAGGGGCCTCGTGCGCGTGCGGTTCTCGTTGCTGCAGGACCTCGGCGGCGTGCACGAGATCGAGATCGTCGTGCAGGACACCGGCGTCGGCATCCCCCAGGACCGGCTGCAGGCGGTCTTCGCGCCGTTCACGCAGGCGGATCCCTCGATCACGCGACGTTTCGCCGGCACCGGTCTCGGCCTGTCGATCACCGAACGCCTGATCCGCCTCATGAGCGGCTACATCAAGGTCGAGAGCACCGTCGGCGTCGGCACGACGTTCCACGTGCGCGTTCCACTCGAGATCGCGCAGAGCCCGCTGCCCGCATCGCCGCCCGCGCCGAGCGACACGCGGCTGTGCATCGTCAGCAACTCGGAGTGCGTGCGCAACGCGATCGCGTCGGTCGCGCGCAGGCTGGAGGTCGCTTCGGTCGCGGTGCCCGACCACAAGACGCTCGCCGGCGGGGCCCTGCTCCTGGCCACCGACGTGGTGCTGCTCGACGACCGGGATCCCGATCACGACGTCGAGGTCTGCGCCTTCGTGCCGCTCGCCGCGCACGGTGTGCGGCCGGTGCTGCTGCTCACGTCCTACCAGGGCCTGGCCAACGCGTCGGCACGCTGCCGCACGAACCGGTTCGCCGGCTACCTGGCCAAGCCGGTCTCGGCCCGGGAGCTGGCCCTGCGCCTCGCGGCGTTGCGGCGCCCGCTCGAACACGGCCCGGCCGCCGCGCCGATGGCGGCCGAGCCATCGTCGGCGGTGCGCGTGCTCAGGATCCTCGTCGCCGACGACAACGCGGTGAACCAGAAGCTCATCGAGCGCATCCTCACGCGCGACGGGCACTCGGTCTCGCTCGCGGACAACGGGCGCCACTGCTGCGAACTCTTCGCCGCCGAGCCGTTCGACCTCGTCCTGATGGACATGCAGATGCCGATCATGAACGGCCTCGAGGCGACCGCGGCGATCCGGCAGCAGCAGCGCGCCGCGGACCGCCGCGTACCGATCATCGCGCTGACCGCGAACACTACGCCCGAGGACCGCGACGCGTGCCTGCGCGCGGGCATGGACGAGGTGCTCGCCAAGCCGGTGTCGTTGCCGAGGCTGCGCGCCATGCTCGCCCGCTACGGCAGCGGTTCGGCCGTGTTGCCGTAGCCGGCCGCGGCCCGCGAGCGACCGCGAGCTCGCGCGCGCCGGTTCGCGGAACTCGCGGCTCGTGCGGCGGAACCGCAACCGGCGACGGCTATGCTGCGGCGATGAGGTGCCGAGCCGTTCCGATTCTCGTCTCCCTGCTCGCGCTGAGCCCGGCCCAGGGGCCGCCGGCCAACGGGCCGCGCGCGGTCGATCCGGGCTGGTTCGCGCTGCGGAACGCGCGCGTGGTGACCGCGCCCGGCCAGGTGCTCGACGTCGCCACCGTCGTCGTGCGCGACGGTCGCATCGTCTCCGTGGGCAAGCTCACCCCGCCCGCGGGCGCCACCGTCGTCGACTACACCGGGCTCGTGATCTACCCGGGCCTCATCGAACCGTTCCTGCCGACGGACGTGCCCGCACTCGACCCGACGGCTGCGGACCAGCACTGGAATCCGTCGATCCAGCCGCAGCGCAGCGCCCTCGACGGCGCGCTCGTGCCCGCCGCGGACCGCACGGCGCTGCGTAGCCTCGGCTTCACGGCCGCCGCGATCGCGCCCTCGGGCGGCATCCTGAAGGGTTCGAGCAGCGTCGTGCAGCTCGACGAACCCGAACCGACCGCGCCGACGCGCATCGTGCGCCGGCTCGCCTACCAGCTGGCCAGCCTGCAGACGCGGGCCGACGGCTACCCCAACAGCGAGATGGGCGCCATCGCGCTGCTGCGCCAGACGCTCGAGGACGGGCTCTGGTACGAACGCTGTCTGCAGACGATCGCCGCACAACCGGGCCTCGCGCCGCTCGCGCCGCGTCCGTCGGCGGCGCTGCAGGCGATGGTCGACCAACGCGCGCTGCCGCTGTGGTTCGACGTGCAGGACGAACTCGAAGCGCTGCGCGTCCTGCGCATCGGCAAGGAGTTCGATCGCACCGCGGTGATCGTCGGCAGCGGCATGGAGTTCCGCCGGCTCGCCGCGCTGGCGGCGAAGAAGGTCCCGATCGTCGTGCCCGTGCACTTCCCCGACCCGCCCGACGTCTCGACCGCGGCCGCAGCCGAGGCCGTGTCGCTGCGCCAGCTGCAATCGTGGGAGCAGGCGCCGACCAACAGCAAGCGCCTGCTCGATGCCGGCCTGCCGATCGCGTGGACCACGGCGCGGCTGCGCGACCGCAAGGACTTCACCAAGAACGTGCAGAAGGCGATGGCCTGCGGCATCACCGCGGACCAGGCGCTCGCCGCGGTGACGACGGTGCCCGCGGAGCTGCTCGGTGTGCAGGATCGGCTCGGCACGATCGCACCCGGCAAGCTCGCCAACCTCACGGTCGTCGCCGGCGAACTGTTCGGCGAGAAGGCCACGGTGCGCGACGTCTGGGTCGGCGGCGTGCGCCACGCCGTCGACACGAGCGCGGACGAAGGCCTCGACGGCTCGTGGGCCTGGTCGCGCGGCTGGCCCGGCACGGCCCCCGACGCAGAGCCTCGCCTCGAGATCGACGGCGAGCACGTGCGGTGCAAGGTCGGTGACGTGCCGCTCACGGTCGCCGGCGTCGTGCGCGAGCCGATGCAGTTCGCCTGCCGCCTGCAGGGTCCGCCGCTCGCACAGGACGGCACCTACTGGTTGCGCTGCCACCGCGAGGGCGCCGATCTCGCCGGCACCTGCACCGCGCCCGATGGCCGCACGTCCGCCGTGCGCGCGACGCGCACGGTGGGCGAGACCAAGGCGCCCGACGACAAGCCCGGCAAGACCGACAAGCAGGACACCGCGCCGTCGCTGGACCCGTTGCCGACGCCGCTCGGCGGCTACGGGTTCCTCGCGGTACCGGCGGCGACCGAGTTCGCGCTCGTCGGCGCCACGCTGTGGCCCAGCGACGGCCGCGGCGTCGTGCGCGACGGGGCCGTGATCGTGCGCGACGGGCGCATCACGTTCGCGGGTGCACGCAGCGACATGCCGGCCCTGCGCGACGGGGTCAAGGTCATCGACGCGACCGGCAAGCACGTGACGCCCGGCATCATCGACTGCCACTCGCACACCGGCATCTCGCGCGGCGTCAACGAGAGCGGACAGGCCGTGACGGCCGAGGTGCGCGTGCAGGACGTCATCGATGCCGACGACGTCAACTGGTATCGCGAGCTGGCCGGCGGCGTGACCGCCGTCAACCAGCTGCACGGTTCGGCCAATGCGATCGGCGGCCAGAGCTGCACGGTCAAGGTGCGCTACGGCGTGCCGGACCCCGACGACATGCGCTTGGCCGGCGCACCGGCGGGCATCAAGTGGGCGCTCGGCGAGAACCCGCGGCGCGCCAACGGCAGCGAAACGAACCCGCGCTACCCGAACACGCGCATGGGCGTCGAGGCGCTGCTGCGCGACCGCCTGGCCGCGGCCGCCGCCTACCAGCGCGAGCGCGCCGACTACGAACGGCTGGCGCCGGCGGCGCGGGCCAAGGTGCTGCCGCCGCGTCGCGACCTCGAACTCGACGCGCTGGCCGAGGTGCTCGCCGGCACGCGGCGCGTGCACTGCCACAGCTACCGCCAGGACGAGATCTTCATGCTGTGTCACCTGGCCCAGGAACACGGCTTCGAGATCGGCACGTTCCAGCACGTGCTCGAGGGCTACAAGGTGGCCGACGCGATCGCGGCGGCCGCGATCGGCGCCTCGTCGTTCAGCGACTGGTGGGGCTACAAGTTCGAGGTCTACGACGCGATCCCCGAGAACGGCGCGATCCTGCACGAGGCGGGCGTGCTGGTCTCCTACAACAGCGACAGCAACGAGCACGCGCGGCGGCTCAACACGGAGGCCGGCAAGGCCGTCAAGTACGGCGGGGTCGAGCCGGCGGAGGCGCTGTGCTTCGTGACGCGCAACCCGGCGATGCAGCTCGGCATCTTCGAGCGCACGGGTTCGCTGACGGCCGGCAAGGACGCCGACATCGCGCTCTGGTCGGCCGATCCGCTCGGCTACGCGGCGCGCTGCGAGGCGACCTGGGTCGACGGCCGGCTGCTGTTCTCGCTCGCCGGCGACGCGCAAGCACGCGCATCGATCGCGAGCGAACGGCAGCGCCTGCTGCAGAAGGCCATCAACGCGGGCAACAAGGGGCGCACGGCGAAGGAAGGTGATCCCAAGGACGCCTACTGGGCGGCGCAGGACCTGACGAGCAGCTACTGCTGCCGCAACGAGGGAGGGCGCTGATGGCCGCGTGCTCGCGCCGCGTTCGCCTCGCCTGCCTCGCGCTCGCCGCCGCATCGACGCCGGCGCAGGATCTGCTGCCCAAGGCGCCGCCACAGGCAGCACCCGTCGTGCTGAAGAACGCCGTGCTGCACACGGTGTCGGACGGCATCGTGCTCGGCGGCACGCTGTGGTTCCAGGACGGCGTGATCCGCGGCGTGCTGCCCGCCGGCAGCGAGCCGAACCTGCCCGCCGGCGTGCAACCGGTCGTGTTCGACCTCGCCGGCAAACACGTCTTCCCGGGCATGATCTCCGCACACACGTCGCTCGGCCTGGTCGAGATCGGCTCCGTGCGCCAGACCGTCGACACCGACGAGCTCGGCGAACTGTCGCCCGAAGCGCTGGCCATCGTCGCCGTCAACCCGGACTCGGCGGCGATCCCGGTCGCGCGCAGCAACGGCGTGCTCGCGGCGGCGGTGTTCCCGAGCGGCGGCCTGCTGCCGGGTCGCGTCTCGGTGATGCAACTCGACGGCTGGACGAACGCCGACATGACCGTGCAGGCCGACGCGGGCCCGGTCGTCGACTGGCCCCAGCAGCGCCGCAACGACGGCCGGCGCGGACGGCGCGGCCCGCGCCCCGACGCCGACAGCGAGCGCAACGGCGAGGCGACGGCCCGCGCGCGCCAGCGCATCGACGATGCGTTCGAAGCGGCGCGCGCCTGGCTCGACGCGCATGCCGCCGACGCGAGCGTGCCGCTCGACATCCGCCACGCGGCGCTGGCCCCGGCCCTGCGCGGCGAGGTGCCGGTGTTCGTGCTCGCCGAGGAACTCGAGCAGATCGAGTCCGCGGTGCTGTGGGCGACGGGCAGGAAGCTGCGGCCCGTCATCGTCGGCGGCCGCGACGCGCCGCTCTGCGCCGAGCTGCTGCACGAACGGCACGTGCCGGTGGTGATCGACGGCGTGCATCGACTGCCGCGCCGCGACGACAGCGCCTACGACGAGGCCTTCACGCTGCCCAAGCAGCTGGCCGACCTCGGCGTCGCGTTCTGCATCGCGACGGGCTCGGACTTCAGCCAGGATCGCAACCTGCCCTACCACGCCGCGACCGCCGCCGCCTTCGGGCTGGACCGCCAACAGGCGTTCGCGGCGATCACGCTGCGCGCCGCCGAGATCCTCGGCGTGCAGGCCCACCTCGGTTCGCTGACCGCCGGCAAGGACGCGACGCTGTTCGTCGCCGACGGGCATCCGTTCGATCTGCCGACGCGCATCGAACTCGCGTTCGTCGAGGGTCGCCAGGTCGACCTGCGCAACAAGCAGACGGAGCTCGCGCGCAAGTACCGCGAGCGCTACCGGCAGCAGCGCGGCAAGTGAGTTGCCTGCGTTGCCGCGCCCCCGTGACGCGGCAACGCGCGTCACGCAGGGCATCGCTGCGTCGTCGCTCCGTCGGGTCAGTGCAGCGGTGCGGGCACCGCCGGCACGCCGCGGTGCTGCGCTTCGTCGAGCCGAGCCGCCGCGGTGGTCAGGCCCTGTTCCGCCGACAGCCGCAGCCAGTGTGCGGCCATCTCGGGATCCGCCGCGACGCCGCGCCCCTTCGCGAGCAGCAGACCGAGGTCGTGCTGCGCCGCGGCATGGCCCTGCACGGCGGCCAGGCGCAACCAACGAACGGCCTCGGCGTCGTCCTGCGCGACGCCGTACCCACGCAGGTAGGACAGGCCGAGCCGATACTGCGCCGTCGCCATGCCGTGCGCTGCCGCGAGGCCGTACCAGCGCGCCGCCTCGTCGGGGTCGCGCGGCGTTCCGGCTGCACCCTCGTAGTAGCACGAACCCAACAGGCACTCGGCGCGCACGGAGCCCCGCGCCGCCGCCGCAGCGAACAGTTCCCGCGCCCGTTCGCCGTCCCGCGGCACGTCCTGGCCGTACAGATGCATCACGCCGAGGTTGCAGGTCGCCGCGGCGAAGCCCTGCCGGTCGGCGGCCTCGAACCAACGGCGCGCCTCGGCGAACGAGCGTTCGACTGCCCTGCCCTCGTAGTACATGACGCCGAGGTTGCACTGCGCCGCGGGCTCGCCCGCCTGCGCCGCGAGCGTGTACCAGCGCCGCGCCTGGCCGGCATCGGCCGGCACTCCGCAACCCGTTTCGTACATGAGCCCGACGAGGAACCGGGCCCCCGCGTCGCCGGTCGTCGCAAGCGGCAGCAGTTCGGCGAGCGCCGTGGCGGGCTCGCCGCGATCGAGCGCCGCCTTGCCGCGCGCCGTCGACGGCACGGCGCAGGCCCCCAACACGGCGAGCAGCACGGGCCACGAACGGACACGATCCCCAAGATGCGAGCGACTCATGCGGGACGCTATCGGGGCCGTGCCGCGGCCGGGTTGACGGCATCCGCGTGAAGAATCGGCGCGGCGCGTGAAGGAACCTTCACGCAGCGGCCCGGTCGGACGAGCCATGGACAAGGGACCTGTGGCGTTACGCCGCACCGTCGCGCGCACCACCGCCGAGCCAAAGGCCCTGTCCCCCTGCCGGATCGGCGCCACAATCACGCGCGCCCGGTTCCCCGGATCCCAACCATGCGCCACCTCAGAGGCCTCGCGTCCCTTCTCGCCACCACGCTGCCGCTCTTCGCCCAAGGCGACTTCGACCTCGACAAGGTCACGTCGGGCACGCTGGGCGGCACGCTGACCCTGCAGGTGGCCAATGCGGCACCGAGCTTCCCGCTGCTGTGGATGGTCAGCCAGACCGCGGGGCCGACGCCGGTGGCGCTGCTCGATCCGCTCGACCCGCGCTCGGTGGCGGTCGGCCTCGACCTGCTCGGCAACTGGGGGCTGCAGCTGACGAGCCCGACCGGCGGCGCGGTCTACAGCGTCGGTCTGCCGAACGACGCGGCCTTCAACGGCTACGTGTTCCACTGGCAGGCCGCGACGTTCCCGGGCGCCACCACGTTCCTCGACGGCATCGCCAACGCCGCGACCACGCACCACGGCCAGGCGTCGACGAGCGCTGCGCTGCCGAACGCGCTGCTCGCACCGCGCGCCGCCGCGACGTTGTGCTGGGCGCGCAACCGCAACGCGGGTCAGGGCGACTTCCTGCTCGTCAGCGGCGCGTCGACCGAGTTCTTCCAGTTCCGCACGCTCGATTCGGCGGCCGGTCCGGCGATGAACACGCCGCGCGCGCTGTACGCTTCGGCCACGCTCAACGACGGTCGCGTGCTGTTCGCGGGCGGCGTCGACGGCAGCGGCGCCGTCACCTCGTCGTGCGAGATCTACGATCCGATCGCCAACACGTTCACCGCGGTCGCGAGCCTGCTCGGCCCGCGCGCGGGCCACGCCGCGGCGACGCTCGCCGACGGTCGTGTGATGGTCGCGGGTGGCACGACGAACTTCACCGACCTGACGACGGCGATCACGGCCGCACTCAACACGGTCGAGATCTACAACCCGGTCACCAACACCTGGACCGCTGGACCGAACATCGGCGGCAACCGGTTGGTGCCGGCGCTGACGCGCCTCAACACGGGTCGCATCATGATCTCGGGCGGCATCGAGGTGACGCTGTTCCTCGGCATCCCGCTCGCGCTGACGTCGACCAACAAGGTCCAGCTCTACAACCCGGCGACCAACACCTGGTCGAACGGCGCGAACATGCCGATCGGACGCGCCTACCACCACGACAGCCAGGTCACGCTCGCCGACGGCCGCGTGCTGCTGACGGGCGGCGTGCTCGTGCCGGACCTGCTCAACGCGGCGAACGCGGCGTCGATCGCCAACGCGGACCTCTACAACCCGGCGACCAACACCTGGGCGGCGGGCACGATGTCGCACGCGCGCACGGGCCATTCGGCGACGCGGCTCGCAAACGGCAACGTGATCGTCTGCGGCGGCGCCGAGGGCCTGCTGTCGGCCGCCGTGACGCTCGACGCCGTGGCGCGCTTCGATCCGACGACCAACACCTGGACGGACCTCGCGCCGATGACGACGGCCCGGCTCGGCCACACGGCCGCGGCGCTGCCCGACGGCCTGCTCGTGATCCTCGGCCCCGACGCGTCGGGTGAGGCACTGCACTTCTGAGCTGGGTTGCCCAGCGGCGCTCCGCGCCGCTGGGCAAACCAGCTCAGGACCTCCTACCGCTCCTGCGGGCGCCTGACGGCGCCCTGGGGAGCGGGAGAGACCGGTTCTCAGTCCGGGTTGGCCATGCGCTCGGGCGCGAGGATCGCGGCGATGGGCTCGGTGAACAGGCCGCGCCCGCGCAGCACGTCGGCGACGCTGCGCCGCGTCGCGAGCGCGTCGGCGGCCACCTGGGTCGCCACCTCGTAGCCGAGCACGGGCACGAGCGCGGTGACGAGGCCGATGCTGTTCTCGACGAAGTGGCGGCACTGTTCGACGTTGGCCTCGATGCCTTCGACGCAGTTGTGGCGCAGCGTCTGCACCGCGTTGGCGAGGATCTTCAGCGACTCGAGGATGCACGACGCGATCACGGGCTCCATCACGTTGAGCTGCAGCTGGCCGGCCTCGGCCGCGAGCGCGACGGTCAGGTCGTTGCCGATCACGCGGAACGCGACCTGGTTGACGACCTCGGGGATCACGGGGTTGACCTTGCCGGGCATGATCGACGAACCGGGCTGCCGCGGCGGCAGGTTGATCTCGCCGAGACCCGCTCGCGGACCCGACGACAGGAGCCGCAGGTCGTTGCAGATCTTCGAGAGCTTGATCGCGAGGCTCTTGAGCGACGACGAGAACATCACGAACGCCTGCGTGTCGGCCGTCGCCTCGATCAGGTCCACGGCCAGCGTCAGGTCGATGCCCGTGACCTGGCGCAGGTGCTGCATGGCCCGGTCGCGGTAGCCCTTCGGCGTGTTGAGGCCGGTGCCGATCGCGGTGCCGCCGAGGTTCAGCACGCGCAGCTCGTTGCGCGTCTGCTGCAGCCCGGCGAGCTCCTGCCGCAGGCTGGCGGCGAAGGCGCCGAACTCCTGGCCCAGCGTCATCGGCACCGCGTCCTGCAGCTGCGTGCGGCCCATCTTGACCACCGCGCCGAACTGCTGCGCCTTCTGCACGAACGCGGCGGCCAGGCCCTCGACGCTGTCGATCAGGCGCTGGCTGCTGAGGATCATGCTCAGCTTGAGGGCGCTCGGGTAGACGTCGTTGGTCGACTGCGAGCAGTTGACGTGGTTGTTGGGGTGCAGCCGTTCGTAGTCGCCCTTGTCGTGGCCGAGCAGCTCGAGCGCGCGGTTGGCCAGCACCTCGTTGGCGTTCATGTTGGTCGAGGTGCCCGCACCCCCTTGCAGCACGTCGACGACGAAGTAGTCGTGCAGCTTGCCGGCGATCACCTCGTCGGCCGCGTCGGCGATCGCCGCGGCGAGCTCGGGCCGGATGGCGCCGCAGTCGCGGTTGGCGAGCGCGCAGGCCTTCTTGATCATGGCCAGCGCCTTGATCAGGTTGGGATAGGCGTTGAGCCGCACGCCGCCGATGTCGAAGTTGCTCAGCGCGCGCATCGTCTGCAGACCGAAGTACGCCTCGGCCTGCACCGGGCCGTCGCCGAGCAGGTCGTGCTCGGTGCGCGTCCGCCCGGTCGAGAACGCGTGCGTGACGCCGCTCGTGCGGAAGAGCAGCTGGTCGACGCGGCCGACGACCTCCGCGAGCAGGCTCGACAGCATGCGCTTCTCGAGCGCATGGTCGTTGCCGACGAACGCACGCAGCTTGTCGGCGTGCAGGAACGCGACCTCGACCTCGTCGATCGCCGTCGCCGTCGTCGAGTGCACCGAACCCTCGATGAGCATGCCCTCGCCGAGCAGGTCGCCGCGCACGAGCGTCACGACCGGGCGCGCGACGCCGTAGGGATCGACGCGCGTGAGCTGCACGGCCCCGCGGCGGATCAGCAGCAGCCGCGCGCGGCGGTCGCCCTCGACGAACAACGTCTCGCCTTCGCGATAGACGCGGCGCTCGATCTGCGCGAGCAGCCGGGCGCTCTCTTCGGGCGTTAGCTTGGTGAAGATGTGAACCTGGCGGAAGGCGCTGGCCAGGTCGTCGTTGTGTGGCATCGGGAGGGTCCGCTTGGGCAGCGCGGCGTCGCGCGCGCGGCATCGGACCACCGCCCCGCCGCGCCGTCCACTCTTCCATGCCGCTCCGGGTGCGCCGCGCCGCGAAGCCGCCGTGCGAACGGGCTATCGCGCGCCGCCGCCCGCCTTCGCCTGCTCGCGCCGCTTCGCCGCCGCCGGCACCGGCTCGGGCCGGCCGCGCGCGCGTTCCGCGGCGACGTCCTCGGCCAGCGCCGAGATCGCCGCCGCGAGCTGCTGGTCGCCGCCGCCGGGCAGGTTCCACAGCGCGATGTCGGGCATGCAGCCGTTGAGCTCCATGTCCGCACCGGTCGTGACGAGGTACCAGCCGCGCGTCGGCATGCGCACGGTGCTGCCGTCGACGAGGCTCTGCGAACCCGTGCTGATGACGCCGCCGCCGGTGCGCATGCCGACGAGCCGGCCGCGCCCGAGCTGCTTGATGGCGTGCGAGAGGATCTCCGCGTTGGAGAACGAGTACTCGTTGCACATGAGCACGACCGGCTTGCTCCAGGTCGCATAGACCTTGCGATCGACGGGGTAGCCGTCGCCGCTGCCGCGCGAGCGCGTGATCGCGTGCACGGGCTGGGTCAGGATCGTCAGCACGTGGTCGGCCGTGCTGCCGCCGCCGTTCCAACGAATGTCGACGATGAGGCCGTCCTTGCCCGCGCCCGCGGCATAGAGGTCCTCCTCCATCTGCTGCAAGCTGCGCATGTCCATGCTGCGGATGTGCAGGTAGCCGAGCTTGCCGCCCGAGGCCTTCTCGACGGCCGCGCGCGTGTTCTCGACCCACTCGTCGTAGAGCAGCGCGCGCAGCGACGCGATCGGGCGCACGCTGACCTTGCGCTCGGCGCCGGCCGCATCGCGCACCGTCAACTCGACGTCGCGCAGTTCGTCCATGGTCAGCAGCGTGTCGATGTCGACGCCGGCGTCGAGCGCCGTGCCGTCGACGGCCATCACGGTCTCGCCGGGTTCGACGCGACTGCGCGCCTGTGCACACGGACCGCCGCGCACGACGCTGCGCACGCGCAGGCCCGGCGCCGCCGCGCCGGGCGCGTGCTCGAAGCGCAGGCCGAGCTGGTAGGTCACGGGGTTCCACGCCTGGCCGTTGGCGACCTGCGGCATCGGTTCGCTGCCGCCGCTGTGACCCATGTGCGAGGCGTTGAGTTCGCCGAGCATCATGTTCATGAGATCCGAGAACTCCTCGCGGCCGAGGCACTCGGCAGCCACCGTGCGGTACTTGCCGCGCACCTGGTTCCAGTCGCGGTTGTTCATCGCCTCGTCGTAGAAGCGGTCGCGCATCGCGCGCCAACCCTGGTCGAACGCGAGCTCGCGCAGCCTGGCCCAGTCGCGCACCTGCCGCGCCGAGAAGTCGAAGCGTTCGATGTCGCCGCGCGCGTTCATCGCGGCCGGGCTGCCGCTGCCGCCGCCGAAGCCGGCGAAGCCGCGCAGACGGCGCGGCGGGAAGCCCGGCGGCAGCCCCGGCGGAACCGCCGGATCGGCGCCCGCGGCCGGCGCGCCCGAAACGAGCCCGACGATCTCGGCGCCGGGCTCGAGCCAACGTGCGCTCGACAGACCCTGTCGGGCCAGACGCTTCGGCTTGCCGACCTCGGGGAACTCGACCGTGTAGAAGCCCGGCTCGTTGTCGACGGTCGCCGAGAACGCGAGCTTCTTGCCGTCGGGGGACCACAACAGGCCCGACTCCGCGGAGTCCGGCACGCTGATGCGATGCCGGCGTTCGAGCAGGCCGTCGAAGTCGACGGTGACGACGACGGGCGCCTTGTCGGCCTTCTTCTCGGGCTCCGCGGCGGCTTCGCCCTCGCCCTTCTCGCCGGCCGCGACGGCCGGTTCGCCCGCGGGTGCCGGTTCGGCGCGCGCACCGCGGCGACCGCCGCGGCCGGGCTCACCGGCCGCACCAGCGCCGCCGCGGCCCGGCTTCTTCTTCATCGCCTCGAGCGCCTCTTCGAGCTTGCGGTCGCGGCCCGTCTTCTCCTCGACGTCCTTCGTGAGGTTGACGTAGAAGACGTCGCGCTCGTTGTCCTCGCGCTGGCCGACGAACGCGATGCGCGTGCCGTCGGGCGACCACCTGGGCGTGCTGTCGCGCCCCGGATGCCGCGACAGGTTGAACGGCGCCCGGCTGCCGTCGAGCGGCGCGATCCACACGTCGCTGTTGTAGTCGTCGTCCTGCGTCGCCCAGGTGATCCACTTGCCGTCGGGCGACCAGTCGAACTCGGGGCCCGACCACGTCGAGAGCACCTTGTGCGCGCCGGTGCCGTCGATGTTCATGACGAAGAGGTCGCCGTCGCGCGAGTAGGCGAGCTGGTCGCCCTTCGGGCTCAGCGCGAGGTCGCCCTCGACGGCGCGGTCGTCGGTCACCTGGGCGAGCTCGAACGACTTGCCGAGCCACCAGATGCCGTCCTCGCGCGGGCACGTCGCCCGCCAGACGTCCATCTCGCCGCCGGCGTCGCTGACGAACCACAGCGTCTTGCCGTCCGCCGAGAAGACGAGGTCGGTCTCGCGACTCGGCGTGTGCGTGACGCGCACCGGCTCCCTGAGCACACGGTCCATCACGTAGACGTCCTCGCCGGCCATGAAGGCCATCTGCTTGCCGTCGTTCGTGAACGCGACGGCGTTGGCGCGCGACTCGGTGCGCCGCTCCTCGAACGTCGCGAGCTGGTCGCCGCTCGCCAGCAGGCGCACCTCCTTCGCCTGCGCCGATGCCAGCTCGACGTTCTGCAGCGTGAAGCGCCGCCGCACGAGCAGCGTCTTGCCGTCCGCCGACAGGCTCGGGAACGCGACGCCGTCGTCGGAGCCATCGGCCTCGCCGACGTGCGTGATGCGACGCGCGGCACCGCCGTCGAGCGCGCGTTGGTACACGTCGAACGTTCCGTCGGGATCGCTGACGAAGTAGTACGCGTCGCCGCCGGGCGCCCACATCGGCGCCATCTCGCTCACGTTCTGGAACTCGGGCCGGTCGTGCGACAGCCGCGTCAGTGCCGGCGGATCCTGCGCGAGGTCCGCGAGCCAGATCTGCTCGGCCGCGGCGCCGACGTAGCCCTTGCGCCACCACGACGCGCGCCCGCGCGTGAACAGCACCTTGCGGCCGTCGGGCGACAGCGTCGCCGACCCGAAGCCGACGTCGAGCAGCAGCCGCTTCGGCTGCCTGCCGGCCGCGTCGAGGCGATAGAGCCGGCGCGACTCGCCGCCGTGGAAGTGCTCGTCGCCGTCCATCGCGACGACGAGGCCGGCGCCGTCGGCGGTGTACTCGATGAGGCTCTTGCCCTCGGAGTCGAACGTGACCTGCCGCGGCGCATCCGCCGGCAGCGCACCGTCCGGCAGCGTCACGACGAAGATCTGGTTGCCGCCGGCGCGGTTGCTCGTGAACGCGAGGTGTTTGCCGTCGGGGCTCCAGACGGGGTTGTCGTCTTCGCCGGGATGCGTCGTCGCGCGCACGGCGTGGCCGCCGGCCGACGGTGCGACCCAGACGTCGCCGCGCCACGCGAACGCGACCCGCGCTCCGTCGGGGGAGACGCGCGGTGCACGCGGCAGCAGGATCTCGCGGTCCTGGGCGAGCGCGGGAGCGACGGTGCAGAGAGCGAGCAGCAGGGCGTGGGTTCGCATGGTCGGGGCTCTTCGGGAGGTTCGAAGGAACGCGCAGGATAGGCGGGCCCTCGCCAGCGCGACACCGGTCGGCGCGCCCGCGGGTGCACGACCGGGGTCATTCGCCCGCATCGCGCGTGCCTCTCGATCGAGCCCGGGGACCGCGCGACCGCGCGCGGCCCGTTCGAGTTATCCTCGTTCTCCGCCCCCGATCGCCAGCCCACCGCTCTCCAGGACATCTCCCCGACATGCGACTGCCCGTGTTTCGCTGCTCGTTCGCCGCCGTGCTCACCGCCGGCCTGCTCCCGGCCCAGATCGCGGGCCAGATCCCGTCGACGCCGCAGATGCGCTACGTCGACTTCAGCCGCGACCTCGACCGCCCCGGCGTCGCCGTCGTCGTCGGCACGCTCGGCAAGTTCAAGGAAGGCAAACGCGAACGCCTCGCCGACGGCAGCCTCGGCAGCAACACCGCGAAGGTGTCGGTCAGCGGCACGCAGTACTTCAAGGTGCCGGTGCAGGCGACGATCACGCCGCGCGCGACGTTCGCCGGCGACGCCGACAAACCGTCGATCGCGTTCGACGTGCAGCTCGCGCGCCTGCCCGACGGCAAGGAACAGCGCCAGTCGATGACGGGCAACGGCGCCAGCATCGAAGAGGGCACGCTGGCCCTGTTCGTCATCGCGAGCAAGCCGAAGGGCAAGCGGCTCGAGCTGCTGGCGGTGATCCCGTTCGACGCCACGGTCGACAAGGGGCCCGACGCGGAGCCCGAGTTCGTCGACACCATGCACGATTTCTGGGCCGTCAACCAGCGTGTGCACGACCTGCAGCAGCAGCTCGACGCCGCCGACAAGGCCACGGACGCCGCGGCGAAGGACAAGGCGCTCGCCGCGCTGCGCGAACTCACGAAGCACGACCTCGAGCTGCGCAAGAGCCAGAACGACCCGCTGGTGTCGCAGTACGTCGCCCCGCTGCTCGCGCGCGCCAGGAAGCGCATCGACGAGCCTGCGGCCCCGGCCGGGGGCGAGGCTCCGGGCAGCGGCAAGTAGAAGCCCGGCACGCATGCTGGACAGCACCGTGCGACCGCGTAGCGTTCCCGCGTGACCGCGATGCAAGCTCTGGCGGCCTCGATCCGCGCCGGCGACCGCCCAGCGCTCGCGCGCGGCATCACGCTGGTCGAGAGCCGGCGGGCGAACGACACGGCCGCCGCCGAGGAACTGCTGCAAGAACTGCTGCCGCACACGGGCGGATCGGTGCGCATCGGCATCACGGGCGCACCCGGCGTCGGCAAGAGCACGTTCATCGAAGCACTGGGCCTGCGGCTGTGCACCGCCGGGCACCGCGTCGCCGTGCTCGCCGTCGACCCGAGTTCGACGGTGTCGGGCGGCAGCATCCTCGGCGACAAGACGCGCATGAACGAGCTGAGCCGGCAGCCGAACGCGTTCATCCGGCCGTCGCCGGGCGGCGGCACGCTCGGCGGCGTCGCGGCGCGCACGCGCGAGGCCATGCTGCTCTGCGAGGCGGCCGGGCACGACACCGTGCTCGTCGAGACCATCGGCACCGGGCAATCCGAGGTCGCCGTGCACGGCATGGTCGACTTCTTCCTGCTCCTGCTGTCGCCGGCCGCCGGCGACGAGCTGCAGGGCATCAAACGCGGCGTCATGGAACTCGCCGACGGCGTACTCGTGCACAAGGCCGACGGCGACCTCGCCGCGGCGGCCGATCGCGCGGCGCAGCAGTGCCTGCTCGCGATGCGCGTGCTGCACGCGGGTGACGGGGAACCGCCACCCGTGCTGCTCGGCTCGTCGGTGACGGGCCGCGGCCTCGACGAGCTGTGGCAGGCGATCGACCGCTGGGTCGCCGCGCGGCGCGGCAGCGGCGCGTTCGCGGCGCGGCGCGCGGATCAGGCCGGCGACTGGCTCGACGAGACCGTGCGCGAGCAGCTGCTCGCCGAGTTCCTCGGTGAACCTGCGGTCGCCCGGGCCATGGCCGAAGCCCGCGAACGGGTCGCGCGCGGCGAACTGCTGCCCGGGGCGGCGGCGCGGCGACTACTGGCCCTGCGCCATCGCCCATGAACGCGGCCGCCATCCGTCTCGCCGAGGCCGAGGACTTCGCCGCGATCGCCGCGATCACCAACCACTACATCAAGACGACGGCGATCCACTTCAACTACGTGCAGGTCACGGCCGAGGAGCTGCGCTCGCTGTGGCGCGAACACCTCGACGTCTACCCGTGGCTCGTGCGCGAGGTCGGCGGCACCGTCGCCGCCTACGCGAAGGCCGGCGTGTATCGCGCCCGCCGCGCCTACCACTGGACCACCGAGACCGGCATCTACGTCGCCGCCGAACACTGCGGGCGCGGCATCGGCCGGCCGCTCTACGAACGCCTGCTCGCCGTGCTGCGCGCGCAGGGCTTCCATTCGGTGATCGGCGGCATCGCGTTGCCCAACGACGCCTCGGTGCGCCTGCACGAGCGGCTCGGCTTCGTGCACTGCGGCACGATGCCGCGCGTGGGCCGCAAGTTCGACCGCTGGCACGACGTCGGCTTCTGGCAGCTCGCGCTGCAACCCGACGACCACAACCCCACCGAGCTCGTGCCGCCGGCACTCGCGTTCGCCGCGACGGGTCGGGGCTGAGCGCGGCGGCTCAGTGGCCCGGCCGGACCCGCTGCCGCACGTCCGCCACGAGCGGCTCCCACTCGGGCAACAGCGACCAGCGTTCGAGCTGGGCCAGGTCCTTCTCGGCGTTGTCGCGATCGCCGCGGTCGAGCAGGAACTCGAGGTTGCGCAGCTTGCCGCGCAGCCACTGTTCGCCGTCGATGAGCATCTGCTCGCGCTCGCGGCGCACGGTCCCGGTCTCGCCATGGGCCTGGAGGAACGCATCGAGCCGCTGCATGGCGGCTTTGTAGTCGCGCCAGACGAAGCGCAGCCGCGACCGCGCGGCGAAGATCACGTCCTCGGCGCTCTCGGGCTGGTCCATCGCCGCGAGCCCGACGAAGCGCGACCGCTGGCTCTCGATGGCCGCGAGCAGCGGCTTGCCGTCCGAGTTCCGCGTGCACAGCGCGCGGTAGCGTTCGAGCCAGTGGTCGCAGAGCCGCACGAACTCGCGCGCGGCCGGGCGGGTCACGTCGGTCTGCAGGTAGGTGCCGACGAACGACTGCAGCAGGTCGTGTTCCTGGCGCGCCTGCAGCACCATCGGCAGCTCGTCGCGTTCGAGCAGCATGCGGCGGATCTCCGCCTCGAGCGCGAGCGCCTCCTCGCGCGTCTTGCCCGTCGCCTCGGGCAGCGCGAAGGCCAGCGTGTCGAGCGCGCGCTGGGGCTGCTGGTTGCCGAGCTGCTCGCGCGCGAGGTCGACGTAGTGCTGCGGCGAACTGGGCCACGTCGAATCGGCGAACGAGCGCAGCACGAGAACGGCGACGATCACGATGACGCAGAAGATCGTCGACGCCGGCACCCAGGTCGGCACGCCGCGGCGCCGGGCCGGCCGCACGCGTTCGGCGCGCGCGCTCCCGGCCTCGCGATTGCGTGCGGGCACCTGCGTCCTGGCGCGCGAGCGCGGCGCGGCTGGGGCGGCGGCCGGCTTGCCGGACCGGGCCGGCTGCGGCACGAGCGGCGCCTTCTTCGGCGCGCACCAGCGCAGCCGCAGGCGGCCGACCTCGATCGTGTCGTCGGGCTCGAGGTCCTTGCAGAAGAGGGATTCGCCGTTGACGGTGACCGTGCCGCCGGGCCGGACCGGTTCGACGCGCACGCGATCCCCGGCGCGCACGAAGCGCAGATGGTGCGCATCGAGGCCGGCATCGGCCACGCACACGTCCGCGTCGCGAGCGCTGCCAAGCAGGAGCCGGTCGCCGTGCACCGGCACGATGCGGGTCCCCCCATTGGCGTCTGTGATCTCGATCTGTTCCGACACTTGCTCCAGGCCGTTGCGGGCGGGCGAAGCGTAGCGGCGCGGCGCGCGATCGCCTAGCCCGGTCGGTTCGTGGGGTTCGTGGTCGACGCCGACGCCTTCGTGTCTGTCAAGGGCCGCGGGTGCGTCCCGGTCAAGAGTGACAACCTCTTGGGTCGCACGGCGTCGCGGACGGCACGGGGAACCCGCCTGCGATCAGGCGCCGTGCCGCAGGGTGACACGCGTCACCGCAGCCACCCGATCGATGCCCGCATCGAGTTGCTGACCAAGATCCCCGCGGCGTTGGCGCCAGGCGCGAGCACGAGTGCCTGCTGGTAGAACGGCGTGCCGACCACCGCGGGATCGGCCGGGATGGGCTGTTCGAACGTGACGCGGGTGTGGGTGCCGACGCCGAGCTGCAACAACTCGGGAGCAACCCGCAGGTCGCACGACGGCATACCGAGCATCGACAGATCGAGCGGCAGCGGCGTCGCGCCGAAGGACTGGTCGCTGAGCCCGGTGATCAGCACGGCAACCGACAGCGGCGCGAGCGAGACGGTGACGCCCAACGTGCCGCCGAGCCAGGCGCGGGTCCAGGACTCGGTCAAGCCGAGCACGGGCGCGTTCGCGACCGTGCAGCCAGCACCGTGTGGCGCGTACATCGCTGGATAGAGGTCGGTCAGGTAGGCGACGCTGCTCGTGGCGCTCTGGTACGAGTAGAAGCGGTTGCGCACGGGGTCGTGGCAGCCGGCGTAGACGACGGGATTGAGTCCGTTGAGCACGTAGTTCATCGGCAACCACGCGGCGCCTTCGCGCATGCGCAGGCTCGGCGGGCTGAGACCCTCGGAGTAACGAATCATCTTGCCCCGATGCGCGTCGAACCACATGAAGGTGTTGCCGAGCGGGCTGCCAATCGGGCCACTTGGAGGGTACTCGACCCAACCGTCGGACTCGTTCCAATCCCAAGTCAGCGCCTCCACGGCGATGATATTCCCCGACGAACTCGACGACTCCGTTCGTCCGAACAGGACGAGCTTCTTCTGTGCCGCATCGTACCCGAACGCGTGGTACCGATAGGCGCGATGCACCATTGGGCTGATCGGTGGGCCACCGGTCGTCGATACTGGAGACCAGTTTGCTCCATCCCACTCATGCAGTTCGGCTCCGCCTGCTCCAGCAACGAAGACGACCACTCGCTTCCTGCCGCGATGGTACGTGAGATGGTAACCGAAGTAGGGTGGGTAGACGTACGGCGGAACCGCCCACGTGAAGAACGGGACGGCGCCGGCATTCGTCCAATTGACACCGTCCCATTCCCACACGCTTTGATAGTAGTCGCTGATGGCCACCGTCACGCCGCGCCGCTCGTCGAACGCGAATTGCCACCCTGCATTGGGTGGCATGTTGGCGCTTGGCACCTGTTGCCACGACGATCCGTCGAACTCCCATGTCGCGTTGACGTTGTACCCGATGAGACGGTCTCTATGGGAATCGTAGGCGGCAGCATCACACAGGGGCGCCGGCGTCGTCATCCATATCGTCTGACCGACCGCTCGATCCACGCCTGCCAGCAGTACCGCGATCCCAACCCACAGCGTCGGAACTTTCACAGGCCACCTCCCACGCTGATGCGCAGCGCGTTCGAGTACCGGTCCGGGTAGAGCAGCATCTGCAACCCGAACTGCTCGTGTACCGATCCAGCCGGCAACGAGATCGTCCCGAAGGCGAACCCCCCCGCGCTGGCTCCCGAAGCGAGAACCTGCGCGTTCGACAGCCAAATCGAACATGACGGAACAAGTGCCGGCGGATCCTGCCATGTTCCGAAGGCCAAGACCCACACCTGTGGAGCCGCTGGCAGCTGGGAGAGGCGCCAATCGAACTGGGTACTGACGCTTGTCCCACTCCACGGCTCGCCGAACACCTCGAGCAACGGCGTTCGAGGCGCTGGTACGCTGGCAGCAATCAGGCCGATCACCGGAACGAAGCCCTCCATGGTTGCCACGAGAGGCGAGCCACCAAGCGCGTTGGGGTAGAAGTACTGGCTTCGGTACGGTGAGGGGCTACCGTCGTTGATTCCATCGACGACGAACGGCGACCCGGTGCTCGTCCCGATCCAGATGTGCAGCTGGGACACGCCGGCGTAGTTGAAGTTGGTCGTGAAGGGCACCGAGACGACGAACCGGTCCAGTCTAGGCTCCGCTCCGATCGGCCCCGGCGCTCGGAGCACGGTGCTGGCCACGGTGATTGCGCCGCCCGGTGGCGCGAACCAGACGGTTGGGCCGCCGACCGTCGGGCCTTCCCACATCTGCACCACGACGTTCATGTCGTTTGTCGGCGCGAACGGAGCCCATGTCCGAAACGCCAAGCCCCCGATGTCGATCGGGCCTCCCATCTCGCCAACATCGATCGTCACACGATGGATCATGCCAGGCACTGCGTTGCCATTGACCTTCTCCAGGTCGAAGCCGTGATCATAGCCGTTGTGCGTGTAGTAGTACGCTTGGCCGCCTGGGTTGCCGCCGTCCGTGAACGCCCGCGCCGCGCTGCCGTACGCGTCCTGGTAGCCCGTCGGTACGATGCGATCGATCTGCCACGCCTTGCTCGTCATCGTGCAACCCGCCCCCGCGGGAGCCGAGGTCACCTGCCCGGTCGCCGCATGCACGGGATCGGGCACCGTCGTCTGTGGATCCAGTTCGGTGTCGAATCCACGGGCAACGACCTGCACGGGAATGATCTGGTTGCCGATCGGCACACTCAGGAGCCGAAGGCGCAGCGTGACTCCGGCCAGAGCGCCGCCGCTCGGCCATGGCGCCATGAACACGAGCCGTTCGTAGCTGTTGGCCGAGCTCGCGGAACGCGCGAGCAGCGTGCCCTGGTACCAGACCTCGAGGTCGATGTTGGGCAGGTCGCCCTCGCCAACCGCGTCGCCGCCGGGGTCGACCAGCGCACGCCGCCAACAAGCGACCACACCGTAGCGCTTGCCGCCGGGCAGCGTGTCGTAGGCGATGTCTACCTGGGGATTCAGCACGCTGAGCCCCGCAGTCTGGGCCAGCGGGTAGATCTGCGGGTCGCGCACGGCGAACTGCGCGAGCAGGTCGTCGCGCACGTAGCCGACGCCCATGCGGTTGCGGTTGGTGTAGGTGTGCTGCGCGGCAGGCTCCGCCGCGGTGCCGTCGGCCTGCGTGTAGGTACCGAGCACGTTGAGCAGGATCGCCGCACGCGTTTCCTCGGCCGACGCGGGCGTGGTCTGCGACGCCCGATAGCCGCGGTAGAGGGCTGCGGCCCCCGACACCTGCGCGGCGGCTTCGCTCGTGCCCAGGTTGTAGCGCGTCGGCGAGACGTTGTAGCCGTCGGTGGGGTACGACGCGTTCGCGCTGATGTCGAGGACGTCGACGCCGGGCATCTCGAGACACGCGTCGCGCGCCTGCGGATCCTCGAAGTTCCTCGGATAGTAGAAGCGCCGCTGCCACTGCCCGCTGACGAGTTCGGGCGTGCCGGGACCTGCACCCGTGGCACAGACGTCGGGATAGAGCCGCTCGATGTCCCCGAACAGGGGCCCCGGCGAGCTCTGCACGATGGGCACGAACGCGAAGTTGGCAGGCTCGCCTTGCATCGGATCGATGGGCTCGCGGGCATGCACGGCGCCCACGGCGAGCCCGTGGTAGAAGCCGTTGCTGAACTCCGTCGTGTCCCAGTCGTTGCCGCACGAGGTCACGATCAGGATGTCCTCGTCGCGCGCGAGCGCATCGAGGGCCCGGCTGATCATGTGGTACGGGTACGGCTCGCCGCCGATCGACAGATTGGCGACGTGCACGTAGGCCGAGGTCTGGCCTGCGGGGCGGTTGGCGAGGATGTACTCGCGCAGACGTTCGATGCCGCCGAGGTAGCCGTCGTCGGTGAAGATCCAGCGCGAGCGTGCATCGAGGCCCTCATAGCTCGAACACGCAACATCGATGAGCCGCGCATCCGGCACATGCCCGATGCGGCTCGACGTGACCGGGTTGCCCACCGGTCCGACTGTGTACGCACGCCCGGCGATGATGCTCGCCATCGCGGTGCCGTGCGCAGCGGCCTGGTTGTGCCTCCCCGGACGAAAGCCGAACGGGCCAGTGGCCCCGACGTACGGAACGCCTCCGGCAATCGTGCAGATGTTGATGTCGGCGTGGTTGCCAGTGCCGATGTCCTGGGCCCGCACGATCCCATCGATGCGCGTCGCGCCCGCGTTGTCGATGAATGCCGGATGCGGCAGTACCGTCCCGGGCACTCCATCGACATCCTCATCGATGCCGGTGTCGAACACGGCGACGCGCGCTCCAGCGCCCCGGTACTGGGCGCCACCTCCACCGAGGATCGTCCACGCCGCATCGACGTTGTGGTTGAACTCGTTCGTCGACACATCGATCGGTGGTGGCGGGCCGAGCGGTCGCATCTCACCGCCGAGCGCCACCGTCTCGTCCGTGCTGCGGCGCGACACCCGCGCCGCACCCGTTGCGCGCCGGCGCACCGCCTCCGCATCGTTCGCTCGCCTGGCCTTCACCGGTACGAGGTGCGCCACACGCGGGGCCGACCTCAGACCCTGGACTGCCGCATGGGGTAGCTGGACCGACAAGGCGCTGAGGATCCAGTAGTGATGCTCGACGGTGCCCCCGGCGTTGGCGACCCGCTGGGAGATCGCAGCCTGATCGGTTGCAGCAAGCTGCCGCAGCGTGGCCAGCGCGGCCTGTCGCCCAGCCAGCGTCGGCGAGGCCCCGATGGCCTGCAACTCGGTCTGCAGCGCATAGCCTCGATCTTGCAGCTCGATGATCCATCGCTCGGTCCCAGGTGCGCTACCGGGAATGCCGTGCTCCTGCTGGGCCACGAGACTCAGCGAGCCGATGGTGACGGCGAGGCACGCAGCGAGCGCCTGTGTGTGTGTGTGTGTGTGTGTGTGTGTCATGATCTCCACCTTCTCCACGGCCCGCGATGGGTGCGCGGCCCCAAACCGCACAGCATACCCCGGAACGCGGTGACCGGCTACCCGCGGCCTTGAAGCTCTTGAAGCTCTGAAGCTCCAAAGCTCCAGTGCCCCGGTGGATTCGCGGCGCGGCGCGCGATCGCCTAGCGGTGGCCCGCCTCGCCGGCGGCCGCCCACGCCGGATCGTCGCGGTGCACGAGGCCCGAACCGAAGTTCTGCACCCAGTAGCGCCCGTCGGCGCCGATGCCGACCTCGTGGTGGTTCGGATCGAGCAGGTTGCGGTGGTGGCCCGACGACTGGCACCACGCGTTGTGCGAGGCCAGGGCCGAGTCGGAGAGTGCGATGTTCTCGCTGACGCCGAACTTGTAGCCGGCGAGCCGCATGCGGTCGTACGGCGTCGTGCGACCCGGCGTCGGCGACATGTGCGCGAAGTAGCCGAGCTTGGACATCTCCTCGGCGTGACCCTGGGCCGCCTCGCACAGCGAGGCGACGATCGCCAGCGGCCGGTGCCGGAACATCGCGCGGTAGTCGTTCGTGATGCGCAGTTGCTCGCGCACCGCGGCGCCGAGCTTCTTGCCGACGATCGTGTTGTAGGCCTCGATGCGCCGCCACTCCTCGAGTTCCGTGCGCTCGGCGACCGTGGCGCAGTAGTCGCGGATGCCGACGCTGTCGCCGGCCGGCAGCGCGCGCGCCCAGTCGACGCGCGCGAGGCGGTCCTGGTCGAGTTCGCCGAGGTCGCCGAGCACCTTGGCCACCCACTGCAGCCGGTCGAGGTCGGCGCGCAGGCTGGCGGGCACACGCACGACGACGCGGTCGTCGCGCCACAGCACGCGCAGCGCCGCCACGCGGCGGTCGACCTCGGCCTGCACCTCGTTGTACTCGGCGAAGCGCTGGCCCGAGACGGCCGGCGGCTTGTAGGGGTAGAAGTACTTGACCTCGTCGTAGATCAGGTCGCGCGCGTTCTTGCGCGCCGCGTCGAGCATGACCCGCTGTTGGGCCAGGCGGTCGACCTGCTTCTTGAGGTTGCCCGACTCGAGCTTCTCCAGCTGGCGGCCGAACTCCTTCTGGAAGGCCGCCACCATGACGTCCAACGCCTCGGGCCCCGAGGAGAGCACGTCGGTCACGAAGGCGTCGCGCGCGTTCGGGTTCTTGTCGCGCAGCACCGTGTCGAGGCGCGCACCGAGCTTCTTGGCCTGCTTCTGCACCTCGATCGAACGCGCCGACACGAAGCCGTCCTTGCCGAGCGTGTAGCCGAGCGCGTCGATCGGCTCGCCGCGCCCGTGCGCGATCACCTCGTCGACGAGCGGCTTCTGCGTCGCGTCGGCGCGCAGCGCCTTGGCGAGCAGGGCCTCGGCGCGTTCGCTCTCGCCCTGCTTGTAGAGCAGCGTCGCCGCGCCGAGCAGGGATCTGCCGGTCGGCTGCACCTGCTCCGTGAGCGCCTGCAGACCCGGCGCGCCGATGTCGTGCCAGCAGAGGCGCAGATCGCCGTCGACCGACGAACCGAGCAGCGCCGGGCCCTCGACGGCCCGCAGCTGCACCCCCTGTCCGGCCGCCGTCGTCGTGTTCAGCACGCGGCCTGTGCGCAACGTCTCCGCGATGCACTCGTGCCAGGCCGCGAGCAGGCCCGCTTCGTCGGCGCGCACCTCGAGACGGCGCGCGAAGTCCGCGTCCCGATCGCGCACGAGGTCGGCCGCCGCACGCAGCAGGCCGGCGGCCTCGCCGAACGCGGCCCGCTCCTCGGCGGCCCGGACCTGGTCCATCTGGGCGCGCAGGCCGGCCAGCGTGGCCGTGCGCACCGCGGGATCGACGCCGTCGGGCCGGGCCACGGGACTCGCGGGTTGCGCCGCGGTCGCCGCGGCGGCGGCCAGCGCTTCGCACTTCGCCAGCTGGGCCGGCAACTCGGCGAACTCCGGCGTCGCGGGGAAGCGATGGCGCAGGCCCGCCAGGAGTCGCGCCGCTGCCTCGGGCTTGCCGGCCTCGACCAAACGCTGCGCCTGCTCGAGCGCGGTCGCCATCTTGCGCTTCGCCTCGGCGCGCACGTCGTCGATGCGACGCTGCACGACGACGAGCCCGGCTTCGCCGGTCGCGTTCGCGAGCTCGCCCTGCAGCAGCGACAGCGCCGGCGTGAACAGGTCCTGGTCGACGAGGCGTTGGGCCTCGACGAACACCTGCTCGGCCGACGAACGCGCCGGCGGCTCGGCGGCGGTCGGCGATGCGGTGGTCGGCGATCCGGCGGTGGTCGGCGGCGGCGCCGCCGCGGCGACGGCGTCGGGCGGCGTCGAGGTCGCGGGCCTCTGGCTCAGCGTCTCGCGGAGCGAGGAGCGCACGCGTCGCGCCGCCACGCGTTCGGCGGGGGTGCCTTCCGCTTCGAGCCGCTGCAGCTCGCGGTTCCACTCGGCATACGAGCGCGACAGTGCCGGATCCAACACCTGCGCGGTCAGCTCGGTCGTCGCGGTCTCGACCGCGAGCACGGCCTGCCGTTCGGCGTCGAGCCGGTCGAGGCGATCGTCGGTCGCATCGCTCCAGTCGCGATGCAGTCGTTCGATCGCGGCGGTGGCCTGCTCGAGCTGGCCGGCCTGGCGCAGCCTCGCGACGCCGGCGAGCTCGCCGCTCACGCGCCCCGTGTCGTCACCGGAGAACACGAACGCGAGCCCGACGGCGACGATGATCCCGGCCGCGGTGATGGCCCACCAGCGCGCTCGCCCCTGCGTGCGGGTCCGGCTCGCGCGCGTGCGCGGCAGGCCGTCGGCGAGCACGTCCTCGGGACCCGCGGCGCGGTGCACCGCGCGGCCGACGACGAGCACCGCCTTGCCGATCTCGATGCGATCGCCGAGCGCGAGCACGGTCGCGCGCACGGCCTGCCCGTTGACGAGCACCGGGCCGATGGCGACCAACCGCACGCCGTGGTCGATCGGTTCGATGCGCGCGTGCACGGGTTGCACGCCGGCTTCGCCGAGTTGCACGTCCGCTTCGCCCGCCCGGCCGAGCACCACCGGAGCACCATCGAGGGAATGCAGGAAGGTCTGGCCGCGGTCGAGAATCTGCAGCGTGAACATCGGGCGTGGTCAGGCAGCCCGGCGAGAGCAGGCTGAGCGATCGGGCGGGGCAACAGGGATCCTAACCGCCGCCGCCCGGCTGCCGCAATGCATCGAGCCGCCGCCACAGGGATCCGACGCGATCCAGCGTGTGTTCGCGGTCGGGCACCAGGTCCGAGGCCCAGGAAGTGCGGGCCTCGAGTGCCACGGGCTCGCTGCGCAGAAGGTGCTGCAGACGCGCGGACTCGGCCCCGGTCTGGTTGGCGACGACGAGCCATCCGCCCGGTCGCAGCGCCGCCACGGCCCGGCTGACGAGGCGCCGCGGCCGCAGCTTCGACAGCGGCAGACCCCAGCGCAGCAGCGCATGGGCCGACAGGAACGGGAACAGCATCACGACGACGTCCTGGGCCGGCAGGCAGAGCCGCGTGAAGTCGGCGACTTCGTAGCTGACCACGCTGCGGCCGGCCGCCGACCGCGCGGCGAGCCGCGCGTGGGCGCGCGCGTGGTCGGTGCGCGAGTGCCCGTCGCGGTAGACGCCGAAGCCGTCGACCTCGAACCCGCGCAGCACGACCTCGCGGCCCGCCGCGGCGCCGCCGGCGAGCCAGCGATGCAGCGCCGTGGCGTAGTGGAAGTCGCCGCTGCCGACGTCGACCGCGCGGACCACGCCATCGGGCCCGGCCGGTGCGCTGTCCCCCGGCGCGAGGCGCGCGAGGCACTCGAGCAGAGCGAGGTTCGCGGCATGCACGCTGCGCGTCGAACACGCGCGCAGGTCGCCGAGCCCATGCTCGCGCTCGAGCCGGGCCGCCGCCGCCTGCAGCGCACGTCGCGACGCGGCGGGCGCGAAGTCGAAGAGGCCGCGCTTGTCCTCGTGCGGCAGGCGCGCTTCGCCGCGGCTCCAGCCGACGCGCGAGCGCAGCGCGAACGCGAGTTCGTTGCCGGGCACGCGCAGCAGGGTCACGCAATGGCGCAGCAGCGAAGCCATGCCCAGGACATCGGCTTGCCGTCGTGCTCGGCGTGAGGCGAGCAACGTTCGACCGCGTGATGGCCGGAGCCCCGACGAACGCTAGACTGCCGCGCGTGCCCTCGTCGCGGTGGTCTCTGGGCCTGTTGGCCTTGGTCTCGGTCCACGTGTGCTGGGGGCTCGCGCGCGTGCCCACGAAGGTGCTCGCGCGGCGCCTCACCTACATCGAAGCCTTCCGCCGCGACGGCGACGCGGCGTTCCTGTTCGGCGACGCCAGGATCCAGGGTGCCGACGCGGTGCTCTGGTTGCGCGAGCACACGGCGAACGACAGCGTGCTGCTCTGGCGCGGCACCGAGACGGGCCCGATCGAGTTCGCCGCGGCGCTGCTGTGGCCTCGCCTGCTGGTCGCCGCAGGTGCGGTCGACGGCGCGACGAGCTTCGCCGGCCGCAGCTTCGCGACGGGCACGATCGCGGGCCGGACCGGCCGCATCGTGCTCGTGGCCGAGCGCGCGGCGCTGCACGTCGAGGTGCCATGAGCCGCGCCGGGTCGGCCGAACGTGTGCTCGTCGGCTGCCTCGGCGCCTACGCGGCGATCGGCGGCCTCGGGTCGTGTTGGCTGCTCGCGCACCGCACCGTGCCCGACTGGATCCTGCCCGTCGCCTGCCTGCTCGGTGCACTGCTCGCGGCCACGCATCGCACCGGCCCGGCGCCGGACCCGGCGCCCGCGCGCCCGTTCCTGGTCTGGCTCGCGCTCGCGACCGTCGTGACCCTGACCGCCGTGCTCGCCTACGGCTCGCTGGCCACGCCGTCGCGCGAATGGGACGGAGCGGTCGCCTGGGATCTCAAGACCGCGGTGCTGCGCGCCGACCCGTCGCTCGAGCAGCCGTTCTTCCGCGAACCCGCGGTCTATTGCCACAGCCGCGACTACCCGCTGCTGCAGCCGCTCGCGATCGCGCTCGTCGAACGCGCCGGGCTGCCGGGCCGGCTGCTGTTCCCGCTCGCCCATCTGCTGCTCGTGGCCGCGGTGCTGGCCGCCGCGCGCCGCGCCGGGGCCGGCGGCAACCGGGCGCTCCTGTTCGCGACCGCGTGTGCCGTGACGCCGATGCTGGTCAATCCGACCGGCGGCGGCTTCGACTCGGGCTATGGCGACGCCGTGCTCGCCGCGGTGCTCGCTGCCGCCGCGCTCGGCGTCGCGGGGCGCATTCCGCTGCTGGTCGCGCTCGCGGTCTTCGTCGCGGCGCTGCAGAAACCCGAAGGGCTGCCCTACGCCGCGCTGCTGGTCGCCGCGTGTGCGCTCGCCGGCGACTCGAAGCTGCTGCGTCCGGCGACCGGGGCACTGTGCGTCGCGGGCGCGCTCGCGCTGTCGATGCAGCACGACCTGCTCGACCTGGGCCGGACCTCGACGTGGTGGCGCTGCGCCGGCGCATCGGCCGGGCTCGGCGCGGCCGTGCTCGGTCTCGACGCCTGGCTCACGCGCCGCCGCGCCGCGCTGCCCACGCGCCTCGTCGTGCTGCTGCTCGCGCTGCCGCTCGCCGTCGTGTGCCTGGCCTGGCTCACGGGCCAACACGGCAGCCTCGGCGTGCACGTCGCCGACGGAGCCCGCCCGCTGCATCGCATCGGTCGCCTGCCGGCGATCCTGCTCGCCATCGCCGATTGGGGCTGGCTGCAGGGCCGCTTCGGCCTGACCTTCGTGCTGCCGCTCGTGATCGCGGTGGCACAACGACGCCAGCGCGCCGCCGGCACGGCGCCGGCGCTGCGCAACTGGCTCCTGCTCGCCGTGCCGCTGTGGTGCGCGGCATTCCTGCTCTCGCCGATCGACGACCTCGAACACCACCTGCGATCGACGCTGCCGCGCCTCCTGCTCCACTGGTGCGGCGTCGCGTGGTGCTGGAGCGCCACGCAGCCCCTCACCCGCGACGGCCCCCAGGCAACCTGACCCACGCCCCCTCGCGGGCGGGGCGCTTGCAAGGAAACGACGCAGCCGCGCCAAGCAGCATCAGAACCGGTCTCTCCCGCGCCAAGGGCGCCGTCAGGCGCCCGCAGGAGCGGTAGGAGGTCCTGAGCGAGTTCGACCAGCGGTGCTTTGCGCCGCTGGTCGACCTCGTTCAGAAGCCGACCGTGATCTCGGTGCCGTTCGACGTGACGAGGTTCAGCGGCGTCGCGAGCGAGAAGGCCACCGCCTGCACGCGCAACTGGGTGCCGGCGAACATCGCGTTGTTCGGGATCGGCAGCAGCTGGTTGCCGCTCCACGTCATCGACGAGACCGGGAACGACAGCGAACCGATGTTCGCGTTCGTGTAGCCGAAGCAGCCCGGCATGCCGAGGAACGTCAGGTCGAGCCCGGGCAGGATCTTGGTGTCGCCGACGAACAGGAACGCGAGCGGCACGATCGGCGGCACGTTCGTCGCAGTGGTCGAGAACGACGAGTTGCCGATCGTCGGCAGGCCGTTGGCCGTCAGCGCCAGGCCCAGGAGCTGCGCATCGGCGATGTTGATCGCACCGAACGCCGAGGACAGGTCCGTGGCGCCCGGATCACCCGAGGGCCCGGCCACCGAGTAGCCGACGACGATGTTGTCGACGCTGGCCGGACCGGACATCGCCCCGATCACGAGCGTCAGGTCGCCCGTGGCGAGGTTGAACTGGAACTGCATCGTGTTGGGCGTGGTCGTCGTGTAGCTGTAGACGCCGTTCCAGGTCACGTAGGCGAAGCCCGAGATCTCCTCGAACGTGATCATGCCGCTGCCCGCCTGGGTCTGGTCGTAGTCGTGCCAGCAGGCGAACACCGTCGACGCGTCGGCCAGCAGCTCCGCGGCCGACGGTGTGTAGTCGATCGTCGCGCTGCCCGGCCCGCCGACCTCGACCTGACCCTTCGTCGTCACGTTGAGCGTCGTCGTGGTGCCACCCGCGACCGGCATCGCCGAGGACAGCGTGAACTGCTGCTGGCCGTCGAGCAGCCCCATCGCGACCGGCTGGGCCGCGGCCGTCGGCGGCACGAACGTGCCCGGCAGGCTGTTGAGCACGATGTAGCCGTTGCCCGTGCGCAGCATGGTGATGACCGTGTTCGACAGATCGAACGCCGCCATCGCCGAGAACTCGTAGAACGAGTCGCTCTGGGTGATGCACCCGGTGCCGTAGTTCGACGTGGATGCACAGTTGACGCTGGGGGCGGAGAAGAACGTCCAACCGGGATTGGTCGGGATCATGTCGAGGCCCGCGGAAGCCATGTCGAACGTGGCGGGCGTCAGCCACTGCTCGAACAGCGTGTTGTCGGTCGTGGCACCACCCGCCGACAGATCGCTCGCCGCCGGCAGCGTCACGCCACCGCCCACCGAGACACCCGTGATCCCGACCTGCCATGTCGGCTGGCTCGCGATCGAGTTGTTGGTCGTGCCGGGGCCGTAGGTGCAGTGGATCGCGCCGGACGGAGAGAGCGTCATCTGCATGTCGAACAGCGGCCCACCCGCGAGACCATTGTTGTAGATCTGCGCGTTCTTCCACGTGATCGTGCACTGCGTGGTGGTGCTGCTCAGGAAGCACGCTCCGCTGTTCCCGGAGAGGCACTGGATGTCGGACCACAGGGCGCAGATGCGCGGCGGCCCCGATGCGAGTTCGGCGGCGGTGGCGGTGAAGTCCGCGCCGCCCGGCGCCGGGATGCCCGCATTCGACAGGTAGACATAGCCCTTGTCGCAGACGTGGATGTTCGTGAACGTCTGGCCCGCGAGCGGGAACGCGAAGCCGATCGGCTGGATCGGGTAGACGACGTCGCCGCCGGCACCCAACGAGACTCCGGGAGTGCCGATCACGCAGTTTTGTGCGAACGCCGGGAGGGCCAGCACACCGACCGCAAGACCGCCGAGGAACTTGTGCATCATGGGATCACTGAGACAGGGGGAAGGTGGTCGCGGCGCACGGTCCGCCGCGGGATCGCGCGGAGTCTAACAGCTGGTCGCACGCCCGGAACCCGTCGCGTCCGAGGTGTGGAAGAAGCGACAAACGCCCCCGAGCCAGGGGCGCCGGCCAATCGCCGCACCGCAAGGCACGGTGCGGGGGCGCGGCGCGCGCCCGATCGTCACCGGTGCAACGCCGGGTCCCCAGGCGGCGACGCAGCGGCGCCGGTTCCGTGCTTCGTCGGTCGGTGGGGACGCCGCTGTTGCGGGCGCCATGGGATCTCAGCGCGGCGTCTGCGGGAACTTCAGGTACGGCAGGCGCACGCCCAGGAACGAGAAGTTGTCGATGCGCAGTTCGGGCGGCGGCTCGAAGCCGCGGCCGCCCTCGAACGCGATGAGGTCGTTCTGCTCGACGCCATCGCCCGACACGCCGAGCGCTCCGACGAGCTGGCCAGCCTTGTAGAGCGGCACGGTGCCTGGGAAGAACGTCAGGCCGTTCTGGTAGCCGGGGTCCGGCGGCTCGCGGCCCCAGCGGTCGGCCTGGGCCGGCAGCTGGTTCAGTTGCGCGAGGGCGAACAGGGGGCCGGGCGTGCCGAAGTTCTCGTCGATGCCGGGCGGATAGAACGGCTGCGACAGGAAGCCGAGCGCGCGCGTCGTGATCGCGACGCCGCGGTTCTGGCCGGTCGGATCGACCGGGAAGCCGGGCCACTGGTCGGCCGGGGCCGGACCGCCGGGCCGACTGTAGTAGACGACGCTGCGCGCCTTGGCCGGCACGACGTCGATGGCATCGCACAGCGTGTCCTCCATGCGGAAGTGCGCGAGGATCAGCCCGCGCGTGTCGACGACGGTGGCGATCACCTTGGCGCCGCTGCCGAGCGGCAGGCGGACCTGGCCGCGCGTGATGTTGGCGCTCGCGACGACCTGGTTGATGATCGTCGTGACGTCGGTCTGCGTCAGCAGCTGGCCGCCGAAGCCGCTGACGCCGGGGCGCGGCCCGATCAGGTAGCCGAAGGGATCGGGGCGGCCGTCGGTCGGCACGACGAGCCAGTTCGTGTCCTGCGGCGGATTCGGCGGCGGTGCCGCGGGCGGCGGCAACGGCGCCGTGCCCGGACCGAAGCCGGTGGGGCGCGTCGTCTGCTTGACGTACGGCAGCAGGATGCCCGCGATCGTGATCGCACCCTCGGTCGGGATGCTCAGGAAGAAGTTCTCGTCGCCGGGCGCGCCGCTGCCCGAAGCGCCCGTGATCGCAGCGAACTCCGCGGCCAGCTCGTCGGGCACGGCGGCCGGATTGGCCGCGAGGCTCCGCCGCACGAAGACGCCGATGCCGCCGACGAGGCGCGGCACGCCGGTGCTGTTGGCCTTGTAGAGCGGCACCGCGCCGGGCAGCGAGACGATGCCGGGGCTCGGGAACGTACCGCCGTTGAAGCCGCCGACGCCGTTGAACGCCGCACCGTTGATGTTGCGCGACGGGAAGAAGATCTTGTTCGGATCGAAGTCCGGGGCGACGTTCGTGTTGAACGCGGTCGGCGGGACCGTCAGGTTCGTCGCGATGTCGGCGCCGCGGTTCGTCGCCTGGATCTGCCAGAGCGGCCCCTGCGGCGTGCCCGCGATGCCGGTCGTCGTGCGGTTGGGCGCGAGCACCGTGTCCGGGAACGGGCCGGCGCCGCTGCTCTGGGGCAGCTGCGAGGCGATGAAGGGCAGACCGAAGGTCGGCGGGAAGTGGAACGTCGACAGCGTCTCGACCGTGCGCGACGACAGCGGCGCCTGGCTGTTGCTGAAGAAGCCCGTCGTACGGCCGAGGTTGACGGCGATGTTGTCCTCGTCGGCGATCGTGATGCCCGGCACGCTGTACGCGCCGAGGATGTCGCCCGTGCGCGAGACCACGGCCACGTGCAGGTCCGGGCTGTCGATCGAGGCGACCGCGCGGCTGATGATGAGCTGCACGTCGGCCGCCGTCAGCGGCAGGACGTCGCCGAACACCGGCAGGTTCGGCGCCGAAGTGCCGCGCACGGTGCCGCTGCACGAGGAGAACGCGACGCCCGCAGCCGCGAGACTGGCGAGCACGCAGAACGTCAGACGACTGGGTGTGACGGTCATGGTTACCAGGTCGTGATCAGGGCCGTGAAGAAGGAGTAGCGCATGTCGTTCGAGTCGTAGATGCGCGCAAAGCCCTCGTCGGGGATCAGCGCCGAGGCACCGAACTGCACGATGACGTTGTTGGTCAAGAGCGGCCGGTATTGCGTGCCGAAGAAGACCTCGGTGCCGATCGACTTGCTGATGTCGGCAGCCTGCAGCAGGAACTCGAGCGACTCGGTCTTGTCGAAGCGCAGATAGGTCGCGCCGACCTGCGCGCGCCACTTCGGGGCCAGCTCGGCGTCGACCGCACCGCCGATCAGCAGCACGCCCGGATTGACGAAGTTCGACTGGCCCTGGGTCTTCGAGGTCTTGAGGTCGGCGAGCGGGCTGCCGGGATTGGTCAGGTTGGTGCCGACGAACTTGAGTCCCTGCGAGTTCCAGAACGAGAACGAACCGCCGCCGAAGTTCGGGTTGTCGACGATCGAGTCGAAGCCCTTGCCCTTGCCGTCGCGCGGATCGCTGTCGCCCGACGCATAGAGCGCGAAGACGCGCGGCCGCCACCAGTCGATGTCGTAGGACAGCTCCGCCGCGGCGAAGCGCGCCTCGATGTCGATCGGCCGCGCCGCGATCGCATTCTGCTCCTCGCTGCCGAACGCGCGGTAGAGCTGGTGCGTGATGTTCCAGCGGCCCAGGTGGCCCTCGCCGGCCCAGCCGAAGTAGTAGGCGTCCAGCTTGTTCGGCGTGAAGTTGCCGATCGGCGCCGGCGCGACGAGGAAGCCGTTGTCGTCGAACTCGACGGCACGGCGATCGCGGTTGTAGTGGAACGACAGCGAGGTCGTGTAGCCCTTGACCGGCCAGTCCTGGCGATAGATGTTGGCGATGAACACGTTCTGGTCGCGATCCTCGTAGCGGTTGAGCTGCGAGTTGGTGTCCTTGTCGAGCTCGTCGAACGCCGCCAGGTTGAACTGCCACTTGTTCTGATCGGCGTTGCCGAAGAACCGGATGCCGAGGTTGGTGTCCTCGAACAGGAAGCCGCGGAAGTCGCTGCGGAACGGCAGCACACCGGCCTCGACGCTGGCGAAGTCGTAGCGGTCGCTGAGGTCGAACAGGTGGTACTCGACGAACGCCTCCTGCAGCGTGACGTCGCCGCGGTTGCGCGTCGTGCCCTGCGCCGGGTCGATGACCACGACGCCGACCTCGTTGACGTCGAGCCTCGTGTAGTTGAACACGGGCGTGATCCGGATGCGCCAGTCGACGGGGCGGAACGCCTGCTGGCCGCGGAACAGGTCGAACGTCAGCGCGAAGTCGTCCTGGATGAACGTCTGCCGGCCGTCGCCGAAGTTGTTCGGGTTGACCGGGCCGGGCCCCGTGATGCCGCTCGGCGTCGGCACGTCGCGGCGTTCGTAGAACAGGCGGTTCGTCGCAGTCAGCGAGAAGAACAGGTCCTCCGTGCCGAGGATCGGGAAGTCGCCCTTGAGTTCGTTCTGGCGGTACGGATTCCACCACGCCGCGGGCTCGTTGACGATGTAGTCGGGCGGCTCTACGCCGCCGACCGGGCGACCGGGCGCGAACCAACGCGATGGGAACGGCTCGAAGTCGCGCAGCGCCGGCGGCTGCGCCGCCGGTCGACCCTGCGGCTCCCCACCCTGCGGTTCCTGACCCTTCGGCTCCTGAGCCTGCGGTTCCTGTGCGACGCTTGCGACCGCGAGGCAGCCGAACCCCACCATCAGCGGAAAGACCCAGCGTGTCATGCGGTTCCTCACGAGACTCGTTCGACCAGAAAGCCCGGGCGATTGGAGCGCGATGGCCCGGCCCATGGAAGAAGAACTTGCGAGGCAGGGGCCACCTCGTTCGACTCTTTCCTGCGGGCCCTCGCATCGCGAAGAACTCCGATCTAGCATCGCGCCCGCTGACGATGCCGAGCTTCCAGCTGATCATTCGCGAACCCGGCAAGGAGCCGCGATCCGTGCCGCTGTCCTCCGCGGTGGTCGTGGGCCGTTCGCGGCGCGCGAACGTGACGATCGAGGATCAGGAAGTCGGGCGCGAACAGTTCCGCATCGAGATCCAGGGCACCACCGTCTACGTCGAGAGCCTCGGGCGCACGAACCGCACCCGCATCGACGAGTCGACGCTCGACGCGGGCACGCGCATCGCGCTGCCGGCGAGCGCGACGCTGTATGCGGGCCGCACGACGTTCCAGGTCGTCGCCGCGGGCGCGACCCCCGGCGAGTCGCCGCCGGCCGACGTGACGATGGTGGCACCGCGGCCGGCCGGACCCGGCGCCGGTCCACCGAGCACGGTGCTGCCGCCGCAGGAGCAGACCGGTGGCGCCGTCGCGCCGATGCGCACGATGAACATGGGGCGTCCCGGTGCGCCGCGGCCGCCCAGTTCCCCCGGCGAGGGTTCGCTGCGCGACCTGGGGTTGACGGGGCCGATCGTGCCACCGGGCCGCGGTGCCCCGCCGTCCGACGCGCCGGCGGGCGGCGGCTTCGAGCAGACCATGCAGTTGCGCGGGGGTCCCGGCGCGAAGCCACCGTCCCGGCCGCCGACCGAACACCTGCCGCGACCGGCACCGCCGCCACCGCCCGCCCCACCACTGGCCACCCCACAGCCGGCCGCGCGGCCAGCCGAACCGCCGCCGGCCGGGCCCGAGCCCGAGCCAAAGCGCAGCAAGGCCAAGCCGAGCACGGTCGCGTTGATGCCGGACCAGATCCTCGTCGCCGCGGCACCGGGCAGTGAACTCGCGCAGCAGGCGCTGGCGATCGAGTCCCGCCTGCACGAAGCGCTGCCGCGGCTCGTCATCAAGAGCGACGCGCTCAAGCGGCGCGTGCGGCTCATGAAGGCCTGCACGACGCTGGGTCGCGCCGAGGCGGCCGACGTCCTGCTGCCCAGCGAATCGGTGTCGGAGTCCCACGCCGAGATCCACTTCGACGGGACCAACTGGACGCTGCGCGACTGCGGCAGCACGAACAGCAGCGTCGTCGACGGCGTGCAGCTGCGCGGCCAGACGCACGCGCTGGTGCGCCATTCGCTGATCGGCATCGGCAACCTGCGCGCGATCTTCCTGTACAACGATCGCGACGATGCCGCCTACGAACGCCGGATCGAAGGACGCGCGGTGCGCGCGCTGGTCGCCAGCGGCCGCGTCACGCGCGAGGAGGGCCAGCAGGCCGTGCGCCTCGTGCGCAGCGACGCGACCCTGTCGGCCGCGGAGGTCCTGCTCATGGAGACGGCCATCACGCCGCAGGACTGGGCGACCGCGGTGGCCACGGCGCGCTCCCGCGTGACGCTGCTCGATCGCGTGCGCCGGCTGTTCCGCCGCAAACCCCGTCAGCAGCGATGAACCTCGGGATCTACCGCTCGCGGCACGCCCTCGCTGCAGTGCTGGTCGTGGCCGCCCTCGCGCTCTGGCACCAGGGCAGTGCGAGGGCCTTCGGCAGCCGCGACGACGAGAACGTCGCGTTCCTGCTGACGACGGGCTGGCTCGCCGTCGTGTGCTACGTGGTGCTCGCGCTCTACGCGGTGCGGCGCGCCGCGCACCGCCTGCGCGCGAGTCCGGAGTTCGCATGGAAGGCGAAGCTGCCGGATCTCGAACGTGCGCAGTCGCAGCTCATGGAGCTGCAGAACCGTGTCGCGCGGCGCGAACTCGCGGGCCGCAAGAACGTGCTCGCGGCGGCCACGGCGATCCTGCAGAAGCACGGCGTGCAGCGCGTGCTGCGCGTCGACGTCGAGCCCGATGCGCGCGCGCTCGGCCTGCTGCAGGTGCGCGTCGCGCCGCGCGAACCGCTCGGGCGCCTGGCCAGCTGGCTGCACGCGCACGTCTACTACGGCTTCGCCGCCGCGGCGATCGTCTGGTTCCACGGCGGCCTGCGCAGCGCCACGACGATGGGCTTCCTGCTCAACGCGCTCAGCTACCTGGTCATCGCCAGCGGCCTGCTCGGCGCCTTCTTCTGGACCTTCGGACCGACCTGGTTGACGCGCGCCGAGCGCGAGGTCTCGATCGAGAAGGCCTATGCGCTCGCAGCGCACTACGACCGCAAGGTCGCCGAAGCCAGCACCGCCGTGGCCGCCGCCGCGCCCGAGGACGCCGTGCGCCTGGGGCACGACCTCGCGACGCTGCAGGGCCAACGCGACCGCGTGCGGCGCGAACAGCGGCGGCTCGACGTCTACCGCAATCTGCTGCGCTTCTGGCGCCTCTTCCACGTGCCCTGTTCGATCCTGCTGCTGGCGCTCGTCGCGGTGCACGTGCTCAGCATCTGGTACTACTGACGCTCCGGCCTGCCACGTCCGCCCCGGCCGGCCGTTGCCACTGCCCTCCTGAACCCAATGCCTCAGTTCGAGCAACACGCGGGGAACCTGCCGTGACCGACGCGACCAAGGCCGCGGTCGACGAACTGCTGGCGCTGCCGCTGTTCGCCGACGTCGACAAGAAGCTGCTCGAGGGTGTGCGCAAGGAGGCCAGCATCACGGCCGGCACGTTCGAGTGGGCGCCCGGAGTCGCGCGGCGCGAGGGCTTCGTGCGATTCGTCGCGCTCGAAGACGGCCAGGACATCGTGCGGCAGGGCGACCTGACCACGGAGCTCGTCGTCGTGCTGTCGGGCCGCATCGAGGCCGTGCAGGCCCGCCCCGGTGCCCCCGCCTACAGGCATCGCACCTATGGGAAGGGCGATTGGTTCGGCGAGGTCAGCGCCCACTCCCACCACCCGGCCCTGACGACCTGCCGCGCCATCGCGCCGAGCCGCGTCGCGACGCTCGAGGAGCGCCTGTTCACGAAGCTCTACGCCGAGGACGACGAGTTCAAGGAACGCATCGACGCCGGTTACCTCGACAACCTGGGCCTGCACCTGCGGGCCTCGTCGTTGTGCCGCGACCTCGACGAGGCCGCGATCGCGACGTTGCAGGCCGGCGCCCGGCTCCTGAGCGTCGACGAAGACGACGTCGTCGCCGAGGCCGGGCAACCCGCGGACACCGTCTACCTCGTGCGCGCCGGCGCCATCGGCTGCTACGGTGCCGGTGATCGTGCGCTCGCGTTCTACAAGGGCAACGCGACGTTCGGGGAGCATGCGGTGGCGACGCCGGGCGGAGTCTGGCCCGCCACGTACAAGGCGCTCATGCGGACCGCGCTCGTCGCGCTGCCGCGCGCGGCGTTCGACCGGCTCGGTGCGCCGGCCCGCTCCGGGCTCATGCGCGCGGCCAACCGCCTGATCGGCACCGCCGAGGTCGACGCCGCCAGAGGTGGCACGGTCGCCGACCTCGGTGGCCGGCTGCTGCTCGACGAACTGCACGTCATGGTCGAACACGAGTCGGTGAAGGGCGGGCGCGCCCTCGTCATCGATCGCACGAAGTGCGTGCGCTGCAACATGTGCGTCGAGTCCTGCGTCGCCGTGCACGACGACCACGTGCCGCGCCTGAGCAAGGTGGGCACGCCCGTCGTCACCGACGAAGTGCTGGTCACCGCGTGCTACCACTGCGAGACGCCGCAGTGCATGCTGTCGTGCGACTACGCGGCGATCCGGCGCGACCCGCAGGGCCGCATCCGCTTCGAGTACGACAACTGCGTCGGCTGCACGTCGTGCATCGACGGCTGCCCGTACGGCGTCATCCGGCTCGTCGAACCCGCGCCGCCGCCGGCGCCGCCGCCGTCGTTCCTGGCCAGCCTGCCGCTGCTGGGCCGCTTCTTCGGCGGCAGCGGCCCGGCGGCCAAGGACCCCGATCTCGAGGCGACGCTCGTCCAGGTCGGCGGCCCCGCCGCGGCCAGGTCCGCGCCCGCCGCGCCCGACAAGGCCGACAAGGCCGACAAGGACGAGAAGCAACGCAGCGCCGGCGCGGGCGGCAAGCTGACCGTCGTCGCGGGCAAGACGATCAAGTGCGACCTGTGCGCCGGCCTGCCGTTCGAAGCGTGCGTCTACAACTGCCCGACGACGGCGATCCTGCGCCGCGAGCCGCAGAGCCTGTTCGACCTTCGCAAGGGACTCTAGCCCATGCCGCCCCGCCGAGCCGCAATCCTGGTCGAGAGCAACGGCAACGAGCTGCTGTCGAGCGCGAACGACGTCGTGATCGGCAGCCGCACCGGCTGTGACGTCGTCGTCGCCGACGCGGTCGTCGCCGATCGCCACTGCAGCGTCAGCTGCGACGACGGCTTCACCGTGCGCGACCTCGATTCGGTCACGGGCACGTGGGTCGATGGCGCACCCGCGCGACCCACCGCCGCGATCGGGCAGGGCAGCGAGATCGTGATCGGCACGTCGAGGCTCACGGCCCGCATCGAGGATCGCGACGGCGTCTCGACGCTCGTGCTCGACCTGCAGCAACAGGCGTTCTGGTGGAAGCGGCCCGGCAAGGGCGTCTTCGACAACGACCCGGACGCCATGGTGCGCACCGAGGTCGACTTCGGCCGCTTCCGCGCCCTGCAGACCGGCAATCGCGTCGCCGCCTGGGCCGCGCTCGCCCTGCTCGTCGCCGGAGTGTGCTTCGGCTTCGTCAGGGAGCCGCTCGTGGACGCGGGACCGTTGCTGCCCGAGCACGCGACGGTCGCGGCCATCGCCGCCGGTGCGCCGGACGTGAGCGGCAACTTCGCCGCGTTCGCGCAGCGGCGCGCCGAGCAGGGCTGCAACGTCTGCCACAGCACGGGCGGCGGCACGCCGGCCAGCAAGTGCCTGCAGTGCCACACGGATCTCGCCGAACCGTCCACCTGGCGCCACCCCTACCTCGGCGACGGCGTGATCTCGGCGCGCCCCCGGCTTCACGGCGACGCCGAGTCGTTCTGTTCGCTGTGCCACCGCGACCATCAGGGCAAGGACTTCCTCGCGAAGCAGACCTCCGATCGGTTGCTCGGCAAGTGCGAGCTGTGCCACACCGACAGCCAGACGCCGTTCGACGACGCCGCGCGGAAGGCGCTGATCGCCGAGCTGACGAGCAAGTCGCCCGTGCCGCCGCAGGTCAAGCGCCAGAAGACCTTCGCGACCTACGTCTTCCCGCACGGCGCGCACCTCGAGAAGGGCATCGAGTGCAAGGTGTGCCACGAGATCGACCCCGAGGTGAAGGCCCGCATGGACGCCGGCACCGGTGACGATCCCGGGCGCGACGACTTCGCCGAGACGCCGTTCGAGACCTGCAAGAAGTGCCACGTGCCGTCGCGCGAGACCGGGAACCTGACGGCCGCCGAGCGCGAGAAGCAGCAGTTGCCGGCCAAGGAGCACCAGTGGCCCGTGTCCTGGCACGGCACCGACGAGGGCGGCAAGTTCTGCCAGCAGTGCCACGCGCAGGCGACGCGCGAGCGGCGCACGGTGTTCGGGCCCGAGATGCGCACGGTCGAGCGCCCGAAGTTCACGCCGGCCCAGTACGCGGCCGAGGGCGCGCTGTACATCGCGAAGAGCCGCTCGCACAGAAAGCAGTTCGACGACCACAGCCAGCAGCAGGCCTGCACGACGTGCCACCTGCGCAACGGCGTGGCCGCGAGCGATGTCCCGCCGACGCGCACGTTCTGGCACGCGCTGCACACCGCCGACGGCAGCCTCGCCCCGCCCGCCGGGCAGCGCGCCGCGGTCAGCCAGGACGACAAGCAGGGCTGCGTCTCGTGCCACGGCGACCTCGCGACCGCGACGACGCTGCGCACGGCCGATCAGGGTGGCTACCGCTGGCCGGCCGAGGCCGAGCGCCAGATCGCGTGCAAGCCGTGCCACATCGAGGGCGACGCGCAGATCGTGCTGCAGCCGGCCGGCGGGCCGTTGCCGCCGGACCGGCGCGCGATGGCCCCGGCGTTCCCGCACGACGTGCACGTCGGCAGCAGGAGCTACGGGGTCGCGAACACGCCGCTCGAGAACGGCTGCTTCGCGTGCCATTCGTTCGAGACCCCGGCCGGGGAAGCCGCGTTCCGCAGCGTGCCGGTCACGAACCCGAAGGCCGCCGACTGCACGCAGTGTCACGCGGGGCACGACAACATCGGCGGCGGCAGCTGCCGGCGGTGCCATCCCGCCGAGAAGGACCGCAGCAACTCGTTCCTGCTCAGCGCGCTCGTGCCGGCCGGCACGCAGGTCGGCGGCCGCGCCGTGCCGGCGGCGCCGCAGCGTGCATGGCCGACCAGGAACCCGTTCAGCCACCTGTCGCGCGGCCATGCCGCGGAGCCGTGCAGCAGGTGCCACCGCGACACGGGCCTCGAAGCAGCCAAGACGCTCGATGCGTTCGCCATTCCCGACGAGGCGACCGCGGCATGTCGCGCATGCCACCTCGAGCGACAGTTCCACTGGCGTTGATCGGTCCACTGGCGTTGATCGGGCCACTGGCGCCGATCGGGCCGCGCCGGCCGTTCAGCCGCGCGCGCGCTCGCCGCCCGGATAGCCGTCGCTCGAGTTGCCGAACTCCTTGCGCGTCGCCGGGCCGTCGGGCAGCCGCCGCAGCATCTTCTCGGCCGGCGTGCCGGCGGCGCCGCGCACCGCGTCCTCCCACTTGCCGACGGGCTTCCAGTGGCAGCGCAGGCACGCCGCCGGCTCCTTGGCGCCGGCCTGCGAGTGCACCGTGCCGGACTGGATCGCGCGCAGGTGGTCGGTGCCCGCGAAGTCGATCGCGACGAGCTTCGGCTGCTGCTGCGCATCGGCCGTGACGCGGGCCTTGTGGCACTCCGTGCACTGCATGCCGAGCGGATGGAACTGGGCGTCGGCGTAGCCGGCGAACACCGTCTGCACGACGCCGTAGCGCGCATCGGTCGCGGCCGCGGGCGAGCTGCGCACCGGCGGGACCGAGGCCACGAGCGGCGCGCCGGGCGTCGCCGGTTGGTGGTGGCAACGAGCGCAGCTCGCGGCACCGCTTTTGGCGAGTCCGCGGTCCTCGGGGCCGTTGCGCTTGTGGTCGTGGCACTGGTTGCAGGCGAGCGCCTGCTTCTTGGTGTCGATGCCGCGCCCGTCGCCGAGCGCGTGGCATTCGAAGCACGACTGCTTGCCCGCCGTCACGTGCTGCGCGTGCGAGAACTCGACGAGCTCGCGGCTCGCCGCCGGCTCCGCGGGCTCCTCGAGTTCGGTGACCTCGCCGCCGCGGTGGCACTGCGTGCAGCCGGCGAGGCTGTAGGTCCGCAGGCCCGCGCCGCCCAACTGCGCCGAGGTCGCGGCAGTCGAAGCACTCGGATGGCACGCGAGGCAGTCCTTGGGTTCGGGCGTGGCGCCGAGGTGCGAGTCGTGACGGAACCGCTTCCTGGCCAACCGGGTCGGCAGTTCGGTCACCTTGTTGCGATGGCAGTCCTTGCAGTCGGTCAGCGGCGTGCGACCGTCGGGCTTGCCGAGCTCGTCGCCTCGCGACGTGATGTCCGGGTGCACGTTGGCGCGGAACACGAACGTGCGCGCGGCGCGGCGCTCGACCTTGGCCATCGGCCGCCGCCCGGCCACGTCGGGCTCGCCGAACACGTGGCACGCCGCGCATCGGCTCCAGCCCCTGCCGTCGCTCGAGCCGTGCAGCGGTGCGGTCTTCGTCTCGCCGGTCTGCCAGGGGTCCAGGTCGTGGCAGGCGACGCAGTCGTCGTAGCGATGCCGGCTCTTGCCCTTCGCGAACGGGAAGTCCCGACCCGGCCGCCCCGGGGCCTCGGGCTCGTACGTGTGGCAGCTGCCGCAACCCTGCTCGATCGCCCGGTAGGCGGCCTCGCTGCAGACGTCCTTCTTGCGCGCGCCGTTCTGGAACGCGAAGTGCTCGCCGTGCGCGAACGTGCCGAGCGACCACAGCGGGCGCGGCAGCTGCTTCTGGCCCTCGGCGCGCTGCGCGGGCGCCTTCTTCTCGTCCTTGACGTGGCAGAGGCCGCACTTGTCGGCCGGGATCCGGCCCGTGCCGACCTCGGTCGTGGTGGCCTTCGGGATGTTGCCGTGGCACTCGACGCAGGCCAGCAGCGTGCCGAGCACGCCGTTCTGCACGCCGCAGTGGTCGCCGTGATCGAAGTCGCCGCCGGTCGGCAGCGGCGTCGTGTTGATGCCACCGGTCTTGCCGGCGAACGCCTCGACGAGCTTCTGCGCGTAGGCCGCTTCGCCCATCTTCCGCGCCGCCTCGGCCGCCGCCTCGTCGAAGAACTGCAGCGACGCGAAGTCGAGGCGGCCCTGCTCGTGGCACGGTGCACACTGGCCCGGCCCCGTGCGGATGTCGAAGTGCGGGAACAGGCGCGGCGTCGCGTGGCACTGCCGACAGTCGAGCATCGCGTGCGTGTGGTGCCGGAACGCGTCGTGCGTGCGCGTCGCGTAGCGCGCGAGGTCCTTCTGCCAACCGGGCTCGAACGCCGGTTGCAGCGTGCCCTGCAGGATGTGGCACTTGTCGCACTCGTCCTGCGGCGACGAGAACGGGTTCTGCGCGTCGAACCGGTGGCAACCGCGGCAGTCGCGCCAGACCTCCACGGTGTTGGTCCTGACCCATGCGTCGGCGACGTGCTGGTCGTGCCGGAACGGCTTCGGTTCGGCGCCCCGGCCGCCCGGGCCGACGGCGACGGGGCCGGTGGCGCGCGGCGATGGCCGCGGCTGCTCCACGGTCGAGAACGCGGTCAGGGTCAACCACGATGCCAACGCGGCCGCAGGCAGACGCGCGAACACGTCACCCGCCCGTGTTGCCGGTCGGCTGGATCTTGACGGGGCCCTGCACGACGGCCTGGCACGCGAGCCGGCACTTCGCCTCGTCGAGCTTGCCGCCGAGCTTCTTGTTGGCCTTCTTGATCGTGTTCTTCTCGCGCGAGCCGGCTTCGTTGAGCGACGCCATGCCCTCGAGGATCGTCACGACGCACTTGCCGCAGCTGCCGCCCGAATCGCTGGGTTCGTTCTCGTCCCAGCATTCCCAGAGGGTCTGGCACTTGTCGCCGATGCTGCCGGAATCGTCGGTCGCGGCTCCCGCTTCGGAGAGGAAGCTCAGCATGGGCCGATCGCTGGCCGCGGGGATCTTCGTGCCGTCGGCGAGCAGGATGGCCGGTTCGCCCGCCGGCGCGGCCGGTGCGGGCGCCGCCGGCGCCGGTGCGGGTGCGGGTGCGGCCGGCGCCCGCGCGGCCGGTGCGGCCGGCGCCGCCGGCGCCGGTGCGGGCTCCGGTGCGCTCGGTCGCCGCATGCTCGTCTGGGTCTGGCCGAGCGCCGCGGGCGGGGCCGCAGGCTTCTGGAACGTCGCGGTCCCGGCGGCGATCACCTCGCTGCGCATCTCGACGAAGCGGAAGCGCTGCTCACCCATCCAGACCTCGTCGCCCTCGTTGAGGCGCAGCGCGCCGCGCAGCTCGAGGAAGGTGCCGTTGCGGCTCGCGTCGCGCACGCGGGCGACGCTGCCGGCGTCGCTGACCGACAGGTGCGAGCGCGACAGCGCGAAGTCGCGCGGATCGAGATCGTCGCGGCCGATCGTCCGTTCCTCGCGCGCGAGTGGGATCGACTTCGCGACCACACCCTTCGAGTCGAGCCGCGAGAGCGTCACCTTGCCGTTGACGATGTCGACGCGCAGGCGCTGGCGCCCCGCGACGATGACCGTGCCCGGCTGCACCGTGCGTTCCGAGTTGAACCGCACGTAGCACTCGCCGCCGTACGGCACGTTGGTGACGTAGCACTCGTCGGCATCGACGCGGAACGCCGCGTGCTGATCGAGCAGCAGCGCATCCGCGGCGATGACCACACGCCCGGCCGTGCGACCGACGATGCTGTCCCCGACGGCGAAGAAGTGGTCGTGCTTGGCCGCGTTCTCGCCGGGCCCGATGTGCACGAACGCCGCGCCCATGGTCGGCTCGGGGGCGGCGACCGGTGCCGGCACCGGTGGTGCGGCCGGCGTCTTCGCCGGCACGATCATCGTCATCATGGTCTGGTTCTGCTTGACGATCTGCTCGCGGATCACGTCGTCGCTGGCGCCGCCGGCGAGACGCTGATGCACGGTCTCGGCGGCGCGCACGCCGTCGATGATCGCGGTCTTGAAGCAGCCCGGGTGCTCCTTGACCGTCGACTGCAGCGCCTCGGGGCGGAAGTCGGCCGTCTCGATGAAGGCGGGGTCGAGCAGGCCACCGGCGAGGAAGACGCCCTTGACCTGGGCCTCGCGCAGCGGCGAGACCGCGAGGCGCTTCTTGGCCGGCGCGTCGGCCGCCGAGAACTCGCGGATGCCGGTGCCGATCGACGAGAGCAGGTCGACGGGCCGTTCGGAGCCGATGAACGCGAGCACACGCTTCTTCTCGAACTCGTAGCAGACGAGCTCGGGCGGTTGGTTCGACTGCTCGACGCGCCGCGTCTTGACGGCGACGTACTCGGTGCCCTGGTCGTCCTTGAAGACGGCGAGCGGCTCGGCGAGCGGCAGGTAGCGGATGTTGCCCGCCATCCACGCCTCGTAGAACTTGCCGGCGAGCGCCTTGCCCTGGGCCACCTTGGGCATGCTGCGGCCGCGGTAGCACCAGAAGATGTCCGAGTTGTCCTTCGCCGCGGCCTTCGACAGCGCGATCGAGACGACCGCCTCGGCCGCCGACATGCCGCCGCCGACGACGCACGCCGGCGCCCCGACGTAGTCGGCCGCATTGCCGAGTTTGTAGCGGATGCCGAGCCCGTCGCCCATGACGCGCACCTTGGCCGGCGAGCCGCTGCCGAGCGCGAGCAACAGGCTCTTCGCGTGCACCTTCGTCTTGGCCTGCGTCTGCAGCTCCATGCACTCCGCGGCGAGCACGCCGTCGGGCAGGCGCTCACAGCCACCGAGTTCGACGCCGTTGCGGTACGGGATCTTGTTGTCGTCGTAGACCTTGAGCCACTTCTCGTAGAGCACGTTGGCCGGCGTCTGGTCTTCGTACGGGAAGTTCGACACGAGCGAGCCGCCCTGCGGGAACGGCATCTCGGAGCAATCGCCGTACTCGGCGTCGACCTTCTTGGGGTTCGGCTGATGCTCGCCCCATTCGCGCAGGATGCTGAGCACACAATCGCGGTCGACGACCAGCACCGACAGGCCGAGTTCGTGGGCGCGCCACGCGGCGGCGGTGCCGCACGGGCCACCGCCCACGATGAGGAGGTCCAACGGAGTCGAGGGGCTGTCACCTTTCATGGCACGAACGAGCAGCGGAGGGGCGAGCTGGGGAGGGTGATGGCGATCGGGATCACTTGCGCGGCGCCGGCGGCTGCCACCCCGCGGGCGGTGAGTCGGGCACGGCGAACGGCGCACCGTTGCGCATGTAGAGGCGGCGCGCTTCTTCGAGGTCGAACGGCCGGCCGCCGATGCGGCCGAAGACCGCCACCTGGTGGCCCGATTCGTCGGCAGCACGATCGCGGTCCAGTCCCTTGGCGATGGCCAGCGCGGGACCATCGGTCTCGTGCGACGCGATGAGCTTGGGCCGCGGCTCGGGTGCGAAGCCGTAGGCGCTGCGGCCGCCGTCCTCTGGCGTGACGAGCTGCAGCACGTGGAAGCCCGACTTGCCGTCGGCGACGAGGCCGTAGACGCTGTCGTTGACCATGCCGACCTTGAGCTGATTGACGTCGGACAGCACGCCGTCGGCCGTGAAGTTCTGCAGCAGCCGCGGCGCCGTGGGCACCTCGACGTCGACGATCGCCACGCCGCCGGCACCGGCGCCGATGTAGGCGTAGGTGCGCGCCACGTAGACCGAACGCGCGTCCTGCATCGGCAGCGTCGCGACCAGCGTCATGCGCTCGGGCATCGTCACGTCGAGCACCTGCAGGCCGTCCGCGCCCGTGACGAACGCGTAGCGGAACTGCACCGCGACCGCCGTGGGCCGCGTCGAGGGCACCGTGGCGACGATCACAGGGGCCAGCGGATCCGTGATGTCGACGGCGACCACACCCTGCGCACAGCAGACGTAGACCGTGGTGCCGGCGACCGCGAGGCCCTCGGCGCCCGTCAGCGCGCCGTCGGGATTGAACGTCAGGGCGCGCTCGAAGAAGTTGTTGTCGGGGTCGCCGTCGGTCAAGCAGTCGACGTCGACGAGGATCAGCCCCTCGAAGCGATCCGTGATGTAGGCGTAGCGGTAGGACTCGTGCAGGTTCTGGTCGTGCCCCCGGTACGGGTAGTTCTGCTCGCGGTTCGCCGCGATCCACGGGCGCGACATGCTGATCGACATGTTCGTCGGCAGCGCCACGGCCGTCGCGAACTTCGTCTTGACGTGCGTGTTCTGGCCCAGCGGCGAGACCGGGGCCGTGACGATGCGCTCCGAGAAGTTCTTGTTGGCGACGTTGGCGATGTCGAAGACGCGGAAGCCGTCCGCGCCCGAGGCCGTGTACAGGTACTCACCGCGCACCTCGAGGCTGCGCACGCTGCCGCTGTGATGGTGCGCCTCGGTCAGCTTGCGGCCGTTCTTCTCGTGGGCGCGGTACTCGTCCGGGAACGCCATGCGGTGCAGGTTCGAGCCGATCATCGCCTGCGGCTCGGGCCACTCGGTGATCTTGACCGCCTCGAGGCCACCCGAGCCCTCGGCGACGTAGGCATACATGCCGAAGAAGTTGACGTAGTCCGTGCCCTGCAGCAGGGTCTGGGCCAGCCACGCGTTGTTGTCGTTCTTCTCGCTGAGGTGGCAGTCGGAGCACTTGCGCGTCTCGGTCTTGCGCACGGTGTGCGCGAAGTGCGTGTTGAAGCACTGGCCGTTGAGGCCGTTGGCGGCGACGGTCAGCTGCTGCTTGTAGGCGATCGCGCGCTGCGAATCGGTCGACGACACCATGACTGCCGACGACGACCGCACGACGGCGACCTTGTTGTCCTTGACGTCGGGGGAGATGCCGAGCATGAACACGTCGTCGCGCGCCACCTGCGGGTTGTAGGACGCCCAGTTGCGCAGCTTCTCCTGCTCGAAGTGGTGCATCTCGGTGCGCCAGTTCGCCTCCTGCGGCAGGTGGCAGCCGAAGCACGACGTCATCCACGACGTGTGGCAGGCGGCACAGTCCATCTTCTGCGGCGTGTGCGCGTAGCTGCCGTCGGCCTTCTGCGCGAGCTTCGCATAGGCGGCCTTCTCGTTGTAGTGCGCCTTGTCGGTCGGGTCGACGCTCTGCTTGACCTGCGAGATCTCCCAGGTCAGGCCCGGATAGATCATCGAACGCTGGATGCGCTTGTCGTCGCGCGTGACCTCGAACCGCAGGTCGCCCCACGGCGTCTTGATCTTGGCCCCGTCCTTCTCCTCGAGGCTCGCCTTCTCGCCCGGCGCCCTGGGGTCCTCCTTGGCGGCCGGCCCCGAGAAGCGCAGCGTCGCGAGTTCGGTCGCGGTGCCGTGGCAGTCCTGGCACTGGATCTGGATCGCCGCCTGGTACTCGGAGTAGAGGTGCGTGTCGCCGTGCACGTCCTGCTCGAAGTGGCAGTCGACGCAGTGCATGCCCTTCTCGGCGTGGATGTCCTTGAGGTGCACGGGCTGGCCCGGCTTCGGCACGAAGCAGCCGCGGTTGATGTCGTCCGCGGTGACGGCCATGCCGAGCGGCGGGATCACGCCGGCGAACTTGTCCTTCTTGTCGTACGGCACCTGCTTGCCATCGGTGTCGAGCAGGTTGCCCTTGCGGTCCATCTTGAACACGGCGCGGAAGATCCAGCCGTGGCCGTGGTAGTCGGCGAACTGCGTGTGCTGCAGCGTCGGATTGACGTCCTCGGCCGTGCGCTCGAGGAACGACCGATCGCCCCACCTGCCGCGCTGCGCCGCGCCCTCGGGATTGCGATCGAGGATCGCGTAGCGCTCGGCCGCCGACTTCTCCTTCTGCTCGGGCGGCCACATCGCGTCGCCGTCCGTCTCGTACGTCCACATCTGGTAGCCGTAGAACGTGTTCAGGAACGAGTTCGGCTGGTGCATGTGGCAGACCATGCAGTTGCTCGACGGGATCGACTTCGTGAAGCGGTGCACGATCGGATGGCCGGGCTCGTCCTTCGGGATCGCCTCGTCGGCGGTCTCGGCCGCCTTGGTCTTGCGCAGCCAGTCGACGGCCGCGCCGGCGTTGCCGTGGCCCAGGTTGCCGAACTGCGCGTACGGCCCCGAGTGCACGGGATCGCGGTCGTTGGCGTAGACCATGTGGCAGGCGGTGCAGCCGCTGCTGCGGAAGTCGCCGGGCTGGTCGTTGGTGCCGAACATCGACAGGTGCGGATCGTTGAGGCGCGTCTTGTGCACGTTCAGCGTCGGCAGGTCGACGCGATTCAGCGTGCCGAGGCCGCGATCCGACGACTTGTTGTTGGGGCGCCCCGGGTCCTCGAACTTGTCCGGCAGACCGGGCACCGGCGACGACAGGCCGTTGAGGCCGAGCCCGACGCCGCCGAGCCGGCTGCCCTGCTCGAAGATGCGGAAGATGTTGCTCGGCTGCGTGACCTCCCAGTGCGGCAGCGGCAGCGCCACGTCCGACCAGCTGTGCTTCTGCAGTTCCTCCGCGGTCGGCTTGCGGTCCGGCTTGCCCTCTTCGCGCACGATGTGGTTGACCTGCTGCGGCGTGCCGTCCGGTCCGTACGATTCGCCGAGGATCGATCGTTTGGTGCTGACGATGCCGTTGGCATAGGTCACCGTGCCCCAGAAGTGCTGCGACGTCGTCATCAGCGACTTCATCACGCGCAGCGTCTCCGTGGCGTGGCACGGTCCGCAGGTCTTGTTGGCGACGCGCAGGTCGCCGGGATTGACGAACTGGATCCAGTCCTCGTCCTCCTCGAGCGTCAGCACGTACGGCCGCTCGGGATTGGCGGCGCTCTTCCAGGCCTCGTGGTGGTGCGGCCTCGGATGGGCGCCCTCGACGTCGCCGCGCGTCGCGTCGCCGCCATGGCAGTGCACGCACGTCGCCTGGGCCGCGCCCGGGTGCGGGTCGCTGCAGCCCTTGTGGCAGTCGACGCAGGTGCCGTCGCCGGCCGCAACGCCTGCGTTGATCTGCGGCTGCAGCGTGTCGCTGGGCCGCTGGTAGGGCCGCCACGTGGACGGCGAACGACAACTGAACAGCTGGAAGCCGGCCAGCGCGATGATCACGCCGAAGACACAGCGACCGAGCTTCGGGCTCGATCGCGACGCCAGGGACGAGGTCGAACGATCAGAGGGCGTCGAGAGATGGTCCATGCTGACGATCCAGTTCCGCGGCCGATGCTAGCGAAGGCCCCGGCGCGGTGCCAACGCAGAACCCGATGCGCCGGCCGATGGTGCGACGCCGCCGAGTTCGCGGGCCGCTGGGTGGTTTTTCGCAGGAGCCTGTCGCAGTCGGGCCGCGCCGATCGTCTCGTGTGGCAACCAGCCGGCGATCCCGGCGCAACCCCACTGACACGATGCCCAAGTTCATGCTCATCCTGCGCGGCGACGTCACCACCGACTACAGCCAACTGACCCCCGACGACTTCGGCCGCATCCTCGGCGAGTACCAGGCCTGGGGCGAGAAGCTCGGCGCCGAAGGGCGACTCGGGGCGAGCCACAAGCTGACGGACCAGGGCGGCAAGGTGATCTGGCCCCGGGGCAAGAAGGTGGAGGTCAAGGACGGCCCGTACGTCGAGACCAAGGAGGTCGTCGGCGGCTACTACATCGTCACCGCCGACGACTACGCCCACGCGGTGCGGCTCTGCGAAGGCCACCCGAACCTGCAGTTCGGCAGCATCGAAGTGCGCGAGGTCGACTTCATGGGCCAGCCCGAGAGCTGATCGTCGCCAGCGCCGTGACCTCGATCCTGCCGCCGCAGCTCGTCGACGACTTGTTCCGCCACCGCTACGCCCGCATGGTGGCGGGGCTGTGCCGCGTGCTCGGGCCGGGCCGCCTCGACCTCGTCGAGGACGTCGTGCAGGAAGCGCTGCTGCGCGCCCTGCGCGTCTGGCCCGCGGAGGGCGTGCCCGACAGCCCCGAGGCCTGGGTGTTCCGCGTCGCACGCAACCTGGCGCTCGACTCGCTGCGGCGCCAGAAGATCGCCGTGCGCGTCGAATCCGAGCTGCGGGCCTGGGCGCAGCAGGAGCCGACGACGGCACCCGCCGCCGAGGCGATCACGGACGACACGCTGCGCATGCTGTTCCTGTGCAGCCACCCGGCGGTGCCGGTCGATGCGCGCGTGCCGCTGATCCTCAAGACCGTCTGCGGCCTCGGCGTGCCCGCGATCGCGCGCGGGCTGCTGCAGAAGGAGGCGACGATCGCGCAGCGCCTCGTGCGCGCCAAGGCCAAGCTGCAGGGCGGCGACATCGTCTTCGAGATGCCGGGCCCACAGGAGCTGGCCGCGCGGCTCGACCTCGTGCTGCAGGTCGTCTACCTGCTGTTCAACGAAGGCTACCGCTCGCACGACGGCCCCGACCTGGTGCGGGCCGACCTCGTGCACGAGGCCGTGCGGCTCACGGCGTTGCTGCTCGAGTCGCCGGCCATCGCGACACCCACCGTACACGCGCTGCTGGCGCTCATGCTGCTGCTCGGCGCGCGCGTGCCGGCCCGCACCGACGCCGCGGGCGACCTGCTGACGCTGGCCGAACAGGACCGTTCGTCGTGGGATCGCCGCTGGCTCGCCTGCGGGTTCCATCACTTCCAGCGCTCGATCGGCGGCGACCGGCTGTCGCCCTACCACTGCGAGGCCGCGATCGCCTCGGTGCACGCGAGTGCCGCGACCTACGCCGCGACCGACTGGCGCCGCATCCTCGCCGAGTACGACCGGCTGCTGGCGATGTCCCCGTCGCCGATCGTGCGGCTCAACCGCGCCGTCGCCACGGGCAAGGTGCACGGCGCCGCAGCCGCACTCGCCGAACTCGAAGCCCTGCGCGACGAGCGCGCGCTCGACGACTACTTCCTGCTGCCGGCGACGACGGCGCAGATGCGTTGGGTGCTCGGCGAACACGAACAGGCCGCGCGTTCCCTGGAGCAGGCGCTCGAGCTGCCGTGTTCGGAGCCCGAGCAGCGCCTGCTGGCCCGCCGGCTCGCAGCGTGCCGGCGCTCCGAAGCGGCCCCGCCGTGGTGAAGAACTGACTTCTCGAGTGTTGGTGATCGCGGGGCACATGTGGAACGGCGCCGATGCGTTCCGCCTGGATTTCCGCAGAAACCTACGCCACCGACCGCTCGCCGCGGAAGCTGGTCGGGTGCGGGCTGCGTGGCCCCCAGT
>DASUFY010000244.1:0-27435 GCA_036274315.1 Planctomycetota bacterium
TCGCCAGCTCGTGCAGGTTGGCGAGGTAACGCTGCCGCCACGCGGGAACCTCGAGCAGGCGGTGCAGCAGCGGCCGGTCGGTGCGCGATGCCATCTGCAGCGGCGAGGTCGCGGCGCTGCCGGGGCCGCCGCGACGACCGCCGCCCGGGGGACCGAAGCCGGGACCACCGCCGGGGGGACCGAAGCCCGGACCACCGTCGGGCGGGCCACCGGCATCGGGTGCTCCGGCACCGGGCGCGCCGCGCCGGTCGCCGCCGCGGAACCCGCCGGGTCCGCCGCGGCCGGGACCGCCGCCGGGCCCGCGGCCGTCGGGCAGGATCTCGTTGTTGTCGCGCGGGATCGGGTGGAAGCGCCCGGTCGGATCGCGGTAGAGCAGGTAGTCGCTGGCGCGCGACGAGTAGCCGTCGTCGTCGCCGAGCGCGTTGTCGACCGCGAGGAACCACAGGGCGGTGTCGACATCGAGGTGCTGCGGCAGGATGCGTTCGAGATCGGCGGTGGGCGTGCGTTCGAGCACCTCGCACAGGTCGACGAGGCCCTGCCACGCCGCGTCGGACTCGGTCGACTTGAGCTGGTAGCTGTGTTTGTAGGCCGTGACGTCGTCGCCGAGCCAGGCGAGCCCGCCGCTGCCCGAGAAGTCCGGCGGCACCTTGAAGCGGTCGCCCTTCCCGGTGGCGAAGTGGTCCTGCAGGAACTCCTTGTCGAACTGCTGCACGGCCGCGTAGAGGCCGTGGTCCTCGCCGTTGATGACGACGCGCGCGAGGCAGACACGCTGGGCGGGGAAGTACTGGTTGGCGATGTGGCCGTGCAATGCCTCGCGCAGGAACGACGGGTCGCTGTTGCAGTTGAGCAGGTCGAGGTTGTGCACGCCGGCCAGGTCCTGGTGCGCGTCGACGAAGGCGAAGTCGAGGTCGAGCGACTTCTTGTGGCCCGGCGCCATCATGTAGGAGGTGTTGCCGCGGAAGCGCACCCCGACGTCGTGGAGCGTCGTGCCATCGACCGTGACCTTCGCCGGCACCTCGACGTCGGTGCGGTAGAAGTCGGACAGCTCCGCGAACCAGTCCGGTTGCGCGAACTCGAAGAAGAACGTGCGCACGACGTCGGGATCGAACAGCGGCCGATCCGCGTAGGTGGGCACGTCGGTGGGGCCGACCGCGGCGCCCTTCCTGCCGTCGTCGGCGCGGCCTGCTTCGTCGGGGGGGCCGCCGAACGGTCCGCCCATGCCCGGGCCGCGGCGACCACGCTGGGGCCGGTTGTCCTCGAGCCACGCGCGCGCGGCCTTGCGTTCGTCGGCGTCGAGCCGCTTGTTCTTGTCGGTGTCGAAGCGCTCGAGCACTGCGATGGTCTGGTTCATGCCGCCGGGGCCGCCCGGCGGGCGCCCGCCCGGGTCCTGGGCGAAGGCCGGCACCGCGAGTGCCGCGGCGTGGAGCAGGATCAGGGGAGCGGACAGCAGCGCGGGGCGGGACATGGGCGCCGTGCTACGTGCACCCGCCGTCGCTGCCAACGGGCGCCCGTGAAATCCGCCGCAACGCGGCGCCGCCGGCGCCGCGGTCGATTCGCGAGGGCGGCCGCGGCCCACCGCGGTAGCATCGCGCGCGAATGGACGTGATCGTCGTGCCGTGTCCCGCGTGCCGCACCCTCAACCGATTGCCAGCCGACCGCATCGGTGAGGGCCCGATCTGTTCGTCTTGTCGCACGCGCCTGTTCGGCACGCCCGTCGAGCTCGACGGCACCACGTTCGATCGCGTCGCCGGCAAGACGACGCTGCCGATCGCGGTCGACTTCTGGGCCGAGTGGTGCGGTCCGTGCCGGATCATGGCGCCGCGCTTCGCCGAGGCGGCGCGGGAACTCGCCGGCCGCGTGGTCTTCGCCAAGCTCGACACCGAAGCCGCGCCCGAGGTCGCCGCGCGGTTCGACATCCGTTCGATCCCGACGATGGTGCTGCTGCGCAACGGCGCCGAGGTGCGCCGCATCAGCGGCGCGCTGCAGAAGCAGCAGATCGTGCAGTGGGCGCTGGTCGGCTAGGCGCCCATGCAACACGAACCTCGCGCGGTGATCTTCGACATGGACGGCGTGCTCGTGCTGAGCGGCGCGGCCCACTGGCTCGCCTGGCGCGAGGCCGCGGCGGCTCGCGGCGTCGTGTTGACGCGCGACCAGTTCCTGTCCTGCAACGGACTGACCAACCCCGACATCTGCGCGCTCTTGTGGGGCGACCTCGCGACGCCGGGGTTCGTGCACGAAGTCGCGGTCGCCAAGGAGGCCGCGTTCCGGCGCGCGATCGAGGCCTCGGTGCCGCTCGCCCCCGGCTGCCGCGAACTGCTCGTCGCGCTGCAGCAGCAGCGAACGCGCATCGCGGTCGGGTCGTCGGCACCGCGCGAGAACGTCGACCTCGTGCTCGACGGCGGCGGCATCCGTTCGTTCTTCGGCGCGGTCGTGCACGAGGGGCTCGTGCGGCGCGGCAAGCCGGCCCCGGACATCTTCCTGCGCGCGGCCGAACTGCTCGACGTGCCACCCGGGCGCTGCGTCGTCGTCGAGGACGCGCCGTCCGGCGTGCGCGCTGCGATCGCGGCCGGCATGGACGTCGTCGGCATCGCGAGCAATCACGCACCCGACGAGCTGACGCGCTGCGGCGCGCGCCTCGTGGTGCAGGACCTGGCCGCGTTGGGCACGGCGCACCTGCTCGGGACCTGAGCTTGCCGTGAGCGCTCCGGTGCGCGCGCGCTATCGTGCGCGGCGCTCCGGCACCGAAGCCGCAGCGGTCCCGCGCCATGATCCACGCTCGCCCGTCCCCTGCCTGCGCCGCCCACGCTGCCCGCGTCGTGCTGCTCGCGCTGCTGCTCCCTCCGATGCTGCCGGCGCAGGAACCGCCGCCGCCCACCGGCACGCCGCCCGCGCCGACCGCCGCGCGCCGGCGACGACCCGAGTGGAAGCCGACGCTGTCGCTGCCCAAGGATCTCTGGGTCGACGTCACCGCGGCGACGATCGGCACGACGGCCGAGTGGACCAACAAGGTCGAACTGGCCGACGTCGACGGCGACGGGCGCCCCGACATCCTGTTCGCGAACGGCGGCGACTACGACACACCCGGGACACCGGTCGCGAGCCGCGTCTTCGCCAACCGCGGCGCGGGCCACGCGTTCGCCGAGGTGACGAAGCAGGTGTTCGGCGACGCGTTGTTCCTGGCGCGCGTCATCAAGGTGCGCGACGTCGACGGCGACGGCCGCGCCGACGTCTTCGTCGGCACGACCTTCGGCACGCAGAGCCGGCTGTTCCTCGGCACGGGCCAGGGCGACGCCGGCAAGGGCGCGTTCCGCGACGCGACGGCGAGCAACCTGCCCGCGTTGCCGCTGTCGGTCGGCGATGCCGAGTTCGGCGACATCGACGGCGACGGCGACCTCGATCTCGTGCTCGCCGAGTGGGGGCCCGGCTCGCCGATGAAGAACGACGGCGGCCGCACGCGGTTGTGGCGCAACGACGGCGGCGTGTTCACCGACGTGACCAACGAATGTATGCCCGACGTGTTGGTGCGGTTCTCGTGGGAACTCGAACTCGTCGACGTCGACAACGACTTCGATCTCGACGTGCTCGTCAGCAGCAAGCGCTCGCCGGGCTCGTTCCTGTTCCTCAACGACGGCACGGGCCGGTTCACCGACGTCAGCAAGCAGCGCCTGCCGCAGTTCACGAACAACTACGAGTTCGAACCGATGGACGTCGATGGCGACGGCTGGCTCGACCTCGTCACGATCAACGACGGCGTCGGCGACCAGCGCTTCTGCGAGCACCTGTTCCGCAGCGACGGCAAGGGCGGCTTCGAGGACGCGACCGAGCGGCTGTGGCCGAAGGCCGACAACCCGCGCTTCGACGACAACATGGTCGCGTTCCTCGACTACGACTCGAACGGCGACGCGGACTTCCTGATCGGTTCGCTCGACGGCCCCGACCGCCTGCTCGTCAACGACGGCACGGGCCACTTCGCGGCCGGCGCACCCGTGTTCGAAGGCGATCCGACCGACGGCACGCTCGGCATCGCGCTCGCGGACCTCGACGGCGACGGCCGGCTCGACGTCGTGCACGCGCAGGGCGAGGTGGCCAAGGCGCTCGCCGACAAGGTGTTCTTCGGCAAGAGCATCGCGCCCGACACGGCGGCCCCATACATCGGCCCGTTGGCCGTGGGCACCGCGACGGCGGGCTCGCCGCTGCTCGTGCGCGTGCGCGTGCACGACCGCAAGAGCCCGTGCATGCCGCACGACTGGCGGCGCGTCGTGCTGCACTGCACGCAGGACGGCGAGGCCACGGAACTGCCGCTGCAGTGGTACGGCGAGTACCTGTGGCGTGCGACGGTGCCGCTCGCGCGCGCGGGCCGCCTCACGCTCGTCGTCGAGGCGACCGATGCCGCGGGCAACACGGCGCGCTCGCCCGAGCGGAGTCTCGAAGTGAAGTGACGCTCAGCGCGCCTGCTGCCGGGCGGTCGTGACGACGCTGGCCAGCGCTCGTTGGCACACGCGTTGTCGTCGTGCCGCAGGGCCTTCGCGGCCACGAAGACCTTGACGCCTGGCAGCGGCTCGCCGCCGGGAGCGAAGTCGCCGGCTGGCTGGTGCAACACGACGCGGCCAGCGCGGTCGGTGGCGGGTCGGGCTCCGCCGTCGTCCGTATCCAGGTGGTGGGTCGACTGCAGCGAGCGACGCAGCTTGATCTTCCCATCCCCGGCCAGCTAGGCTGCCCGGCGCCTCCACCCGTACCACACCGCCCCGACGCTGCCGGTGCCCGACGACGCCGACCTCTACGAACGGGCCGCGACCGGCGACGGCGCGTCGCTCGACGCCCTGCTCGCGCGGTACCTGCCGCAGCTGCACGCCTACGTGCACGTGCGGCTCAGCAACGACCTGCGGTCGCGCGAGTCGAGCATGGACGTCGTACAGTCGGTCTGCCGCGACCTGCTCGCCGAGCGCGGTCGGTTCGATTTCCGCGGCGAAGAGCGATTCCGCGCCTGGCTGTTCACGGCGGCGCTCAACAAGATCCGCGACAAACACCGTTTCCACCACCGCGCCGGCCGCGACGTGCGGCGCGAGCAGGAGGGCGAGCACGACTTCGACCTCACGATCGCGAAGAACCTGCTGACGCCGAGCCAGGGAGCGATCGACGAAGAGGCCGCGCGCCAAGTGCACGAGGCGCTCGGCGAGCTGTCGGAGGACCACCGCGAGGTCATCACGCTCGCACGCATCGTCGGCCTGCCGCATCGCGTCATCGCCGAGATGATGCAACGCACGGAGGAAGGCACGCGCAAGCTGCTCGGGCGCGCGCTCGTGCAGTTCACGACCGCGCTCAAGCGGCGCGGCATCGAAGACGTCTGAACGGCGCGTCACTTCGACGCGGCGCACGCGTCGGTCCACAATGCCTCGTCCCACGAGGTCGCTTCGACGTTGCCGCGCAGGCGGTCCAACATCGCGGTTCCGTCGGCGAGCCCGATGCTCGTGTCGCGCAGCAACGCCAGTCGCACGCGCCCCTGGGCGACGAACAGGTCGCGCAGGCGCTCCGGCAGCGCCGGCGCGTCCACGAGGGCTGCAAGCACCTGTTCCTGCACCGCGATCGCGCGCGCCTTCCATCCGGCGTCGGCGCTGGCCCCGGCCTGACGCACCGCCGCGAACAGCCCGGCCGCTGCGACATTCTGCATCGGCCACGTCGCGTCCGCGGCGAGCCCCTCATCGGCCGCGGCGACGGCCGCCGCCGCGTCGCCCGCGGCAAGCGCCTGGCGCATGCGTTCGGCGACGACGTTCGACGACAGGCGAGTCGCGCGCGTCTCCTGCAGCGATGCCGCAGCGCCAGCGAGATCGCCGCACTCCCGTTGGCGCCGCGCGAAGCCCAGCTGGGCGTAACCGAGCCAGTCCGGGATCGACTCCTTCACCGACTCGACGATTGCCGCCCACTGCCCGACCGGCACCGGCCGGCCGAGATCCGCGCGCACGAGCGCGTGCACGAGGCTCGCCTTCACGCCGATCGCGCGGGCAGGCACCGCCTCGTTGCCGGCGAGCAACGCGGCGACGCGAGCCAGTCGAGCGTCGAGCAGTTCGTAGCACTCGAAGTGCTGTGCGGACAGCGCCCAATTCGACGTCTCGGCGATGGTGCGCGCGAGCTGCAGGTCGCGGTTCGGAAGCCCGGGGTCGAACGCCTCGGCGGCGCCGATCGCGCGGGCCGCCATGGCGGCGGCGGCTTCGCACCGCGACGTGCCGTACAACAGGCGGGTGAGCTCGAACGCGGCCTCGTGCAGCATCTCGCGAGCCCGATGCCGCGCGGGATGCTGCTGCGACGCGCGTTCGCAGAACTCGACGGCGCGCGTCCAGTGCTCGATCGCCGCGCCGGTGTCGCCTTCGCCCGCCGCGAGCAGCGCGAGGCGACGGTGCACGATGCCGCGCTCGTCGTCCGTCGCGAGCGGCGACTGCTCGGCGAGTGTCCGCGCCGCTTGCGCGGCCGCCCATGCGCCGGCGGTGTCCGCGCGCGCGGCGAGCATCGCGGCCAGCCCGCAGCGGTAACGGATCAGGTCGCGCACGCCGACCGCGTGTTCCGGGTCCACGTGGACGAATGCTTCGAGCACGTCGATCGCGCGCTGCTGCGCCGCGAGCTCACCGCCGGGGTTCTGCGGACCGACTCGCGTCGAAGCTTGCACGACGAGCGCGCTCGCGAGCGGACTCGCGTAACGCAGGGAGTCGCGCGCCTGCAACGCCTCGTACCCGGCGACGGCCTGATCGGCCGCGTTGGCCGCGTCGGCGCGCTGCCCGAGCAGGAAGTGGCAGCGCGCGAGCGTGTACGCCGAGCGGGCCTGCTGTTCCTGGGCGTCGATCGGCAAGTCCGGCGCGGACAGCAGCGCCTGTGCTTCGCGTCCAGCTTCCCGCGCGAGCGCGATGGCGTCCGAGTAGCGCGCGTGTTCGAACCACAGGTTGGCGAGGCCGTTCAGCACTGCGACGCGCTTGCCGCGGAGCGACGGCGCGCCGCTCGTCGTCGCCAGCGCGCGGTCCTGCAGCGAGAGTGCGTCGCGCAGAACCTCCTGCCGGATCGCGTCGCCATGGGTGGCGTCCTCGAGACGCATGTCGAACGCCCGCTGCAGCAACAGCGTGGCTGCCTGGTCGATCGCTGCGATCCGGTCCTGCTCGCTCGCCTGCACTTCGCCGAGGGACAACGACGCCGCGACGCCGCCGGCCGCCGCCAAGACGAGGGCCAGCGTCGCGACGATCGCCGCGCGGCGCCGCTGCGCCAGCTTGCGCAGCCGGTAGCGCCACGAGGGTGGGCGCGCCTGCACCGGCTCGTCCGCGAGGTACCGGCGCAAGTCGGCCCCAAGGGCCTGCGCGTCGGGGTAGCGCCGCTCGCGTTCGTGATGCAGCGCCGCCAGCACGATCCAGTCGAGCTCGCCGCGCAGCCGCTGGGCGAGCGTCTTCGTCTCCGTCGCGCGCGCACTGGCGACCGTCGGACCGCGTTCGCCGCTGACCCGCGTGCTCGGCCGCACCGGCCCGGCCGTCGTCGACGACGTGCCCCGCGGCCACGGCAACGCCCCGGTCAGGAGTTCGTACAGGATCACGCCGAGCGCGAACACATCCGTGCGTGCGTCGACAGCGCGGTGATCACCGCCCTGCTGCTCGGGGCTCATGTAGCCCGGCGTGCCGACGACGCGCCCCGTCGCCGTCGCGTCCGCGCCACCGGCGGCAGCCGACGCGTGCAGCGCCTTCGCGACGCCGAAGTCGATCACCTTCGGCATCGCCCGCCCGTCGCAGCGCGTTACGAGCACGTTCGCAGGCTTCAGGTCGCGGTGCACGACGCCGCGCGAGTGTGCATGTGCGACCGCGTCGCAGACGGCGGCGAACAGCTGCAGCCGCTCCACCAGGGGCAGCCGCTGCTCGTCGCACCATCGTGTTATCGGCGTGCCGTCGACGTACTCCATCGCGAACCACGGCCGGCCGTCAGGCAGGGCACCGGCGTCGAGGATGCCGGCGATCGCCGGGTGCTTGAACGTCGCGAGCAGCTGTCGCTCCGCGGCAAAGCGCAGCAGCGTGCCGCGGTCGCCGGCGCCGGGGCGCAGCACCTTGATCGCGACCTCGCGCCGGATCGGTTCGTCCTGCTCGGCCAGATAGACGACACCGAACGCACCTTCGCCGAGCCGGCGCACGACCCGGTAGGCGTCGACCCGTTCGGGTTCGGCCGGCGCCGTGGCGAACGTGCGCGCGAGCACGCGACCGGCGCGGGCGATGGATTCGTGCAGCGCAGCGAGCTCGTCGCGGTGCTCGGGATGGGCGACGACGAGTTCGTCGAGCGCGCGGCGCCGCGCGTGCTCGCCGTCCTCCGCGACCAGCTTCGCGAGAGCCTCGTCGAGCACACGTTCCGGCAGGTCGAGCGGGTCGGGACCGGACATGGGTGGGTCGATGATAACAACGGCATCGCTGTCGCGGCCGTGACGCTGCGGCCCGCAAGACCCGCGAAACCGCGTCCCGCGGCGGCCAGCCGCGGCGTTCCGTCGGATGTGGGGCGCCTCCTTCCGTGCGCCCCGCAGGACAGCCATGAAAACCGACACCCTCCACCGCCCGTCAGTGCGCGCCGCGGCGCAGCGCGCGCACCTGCCCCTCGCCTCCGTGCTGTGCGCCGCGTCGCTGGCCGCGCAAGTCCCGCTCGACATCAAGCCGGCACCGGTGCCCGATCCGGTGAAGGGATGGCACGACATGTCGCCGCCGACGCCCGAGGAACTCGCCGCGCGGCGGGCGGGGCCGCGGCCGCCGTCGCTCGGAGTGCCGGGCGCGCGACCGATCCACGCGACGCCCCCGGCGCTGCCCGACGCGGTGCTGTTCGACCGCTGCGGCGACGGCCGGCTGTGGTCGCGCGCGCCGTCGTACAAGGCATCGTTCGGCCCCGAGGGCTTCGTCTACGTCCCGTTCTTCGGCGCCGACGCGCCACGCAACTTCCCGGTGCACTTCGTGTTGCGTGCCGTGCGCGTCGCCGGGCAGCCGCTCGCGCTGCACGACGCCGAGCCCGAGCAGCACGGCCAGCGCGTGACGTTCCACCGCGGCGCCGTGCAAGAGGTCTACGACCTGCGCACCGACGCGATCGAGCAGACGTTCGTCGTCGACAGCCCGCTCGCGGGCGACGTCGAGGTCGAGATCCGGGTCGTCACCGAGCTGGTCGAAGACGCGGCCACACCCGGCATCCAGTTCGGCAACGAACTCGGCCGCGTGGACTACGGCGCTGCGCACGTCGTCGATGGCACGCGGCTGCGGCCCGTCGCGACGACGTTCGCGGGCGACACGATCACGATCCGCGTGCCGGCGGCCGAGCGCGGGCCCGGCGCCCTCGTCATCGATCCGATCGTGCAGACGGGCGCCTACACGCAGGTGGCCACCGGCGACGCCGGCCAGCCCGACATCGCCTACGACGCGACGTTCAACCGCTACCTCGTGGTGTGGCAGCATCCGTTCTCGGCGGCCGACATCGACGTCTGGAGCGAGTTCTGGGACGGCGACGGCCTGGTCGTGCCGGGCACGCTCGCGTCGATCGACTTCACCTCGCTGTCGTGCTCGAACCCGCGCGTCGCCAACCTGAACGCGTACGACCGCTTCCTCGTCGTCATGCAACGGTTCGAGACGGGCTCGTGGAACATCATGGCCCGCATGCGGCCGGCGAACGGTGTGCCGCATCCGACCACGTTCCAGGTCAACGATCCGGCGGTTCCGCATCCGTGCACGAACCCCGACATCGGCGGCGACAGCGGCACGGGCGATCATTGGCTCGTCGTGTGGCAGCGCGAGTTCACGGTGGCCGACTTCGACATCCACGCTCGGCGTGTTCGCGCCGACCTGCTCGTGGAGCCGGGCACGCTGTTCGTCGAGAACACCGCGGCCGCGATGCACAGCATGCCCACGGTGTCGCAGTCGAACGGCAACGGCTTCACGAGCACGCCGCGGTGGCTCGTCGCCTACCAGTTCCGCTACAGCGCGACCGACGAGGACATCTACGGCTCGGTCATCGCACCCGACGGCACGATCACGGTGCCGAACACGCCGATCGACACTTCGTTCTCGAGCGACCTCGTGCCGTCCGTGTCGTCGCCGCGGACCACGGGCGGCAGTCCGTTGTTCCTCGTCACCTACGAACGCGCGAGTCCGGCCGAGGCCCGCGCACGACTGCTGTCCGCGTCGCTGGTGGACCAGATTCCCGCGGTGAACCTCACGGCGTCGTTCGGCTTCGGTCCGTTCTGGGTGCGTGCCGAGAGCGATGGCAACCGCTTCGCGGTGCTGTCGGGTGCGGCGACGATCTCGGTCGCGACGCTCGCCTACACGGGGTCGTCGCTCGTCATGCACGAGTCGCCGCAGGTGTTGCCCGCGATCCCGTTCTACCCGCGGCTGTGCAGCAAACGCAGCGGCGGCGGCATCGTGACCGACTACGGCCTCGCCTACGTCGATCTGAACTGGTTCCCGGACCGCATCATCGTCGCGATGTATCGCGGCCATGCGCCGAGCGCCAACTTCACGCAGCGGGCGATGGCGTGCAACGGCCTGCAGCTCGGCGTCGCCGGCCGCGCGATGCTCGCCGACACCATGACGTTCACGCTGTCGAACGCTGGCACGGACATCCCCGGGTTCGTGTTCGGCTCGTCGTTGCCGGCGACGGGGGCGTTTTGCCCGTCGTGTCTGCTCGGCGTGAACCCGACCGGCGCGATCCTGATCGTCGGCACGACGCTCGCCGTGCCGGTGCCCCCGGACGCATCGCTGGTCGGCACGACCGGCTCCGTGCAGGGCTTCGCGCTTGGCAGCGGCCCGTGCCTGCTGTCGCTGCACTTCTCCGACACGATCGACTTCGCGATCGGCTGACGACCCCGGGGGACCACGCGCCGCGACGGCACTGGTCGCCGTGGTGGAGCCTGGCGAAGACAATGAGCCGCCGTGAGAACGGCGATCAGCGCGCCTCCAGATCGATCGACGTCGTCTTCTGCCGGGCCACGTCGCCCGAGGCGCCCGCGATGCCGGGTTCGCCGAGCGCCACCACGGTCCACGTGCCGGCGCCGAGGCCGCGGCACCGGTAGCGGCCGTGCCGATCGGTCGTGACGACGCAGGCCTGGCGTTCGCTGGCGCGCGCGTTGTTCTCGTCCTGCAGCGCGGTCGAGGCCACGAAGACCTTGACGCCCGGCAGCGGTTGGCCGCCGGCCGTGAGCACGCGTCCTTCGATGGTGCCCGTCGGCACGATCGTCCACTCGCACCGCGACTCGCCGCGATCCCGGATGCGCGCCGTCGCCTGCGCGACGAGACCCTCGGTCGTGGTCGCCAGCGCCGCGAAGTCGCCGGCCGGCAGGTGCAGCACGACGCGGCCCGTCCGGTCGGTGGCGGTCTCGATCAGCGCGCGGTGGGGCGCGTCGGGGTCGGCGACGACCACCTCGGCGAACAGCAGCCGCTCGCCGCTGTCGGTCTTCAGGTCGCTCGACACGCCGTGCACGGGGTCGACCACGAGCGTCAACGTGAGATCGGGCTCCGCCGTCGTCTGCATCCAGCTGAAGCCGTCGGCGATCGACGCCGTCTCGTCGACGATCTGCCAGTCGCGCAGCTCGAGGCCGAGGCGGCAGAACGCGTGCGGCGCCAGGTCCACGGCCATCTCGAACCGACCGTCGGCGCCGATCGTGGTGATGCCGACGGTGCGGTGGCTGCGGTCGTGGGCGAGCAGCAGGTGGGCGCCGATGGGCCGATTGTGGTTGTCGATGACCTGGCCCGACAGGGTCGTTCGCGTCGGTTCGCTCGGCTGCACCCGGAACTCGATCGGCGCATCGCCGCCGGTGAGCAGGTAGCCATCGGGGATCGCCGTGAAGCCCGGCGCCGAGAACTGCACGAAGCTCGTGCACGTCGGATGGAACTCCGCCGTGCCGTCGGCGCGCAGCGGCACGCGGCCGCCGTTGCCGAGGCGCGTCATCTCGGTCGAGATGATCGCCACGTGGGCCATCGGGATCACCTCGGCCGGCAGGCCCTTCACGTGCACGACGCGCGTGCCCTCGCCGCGCGCGGGCAGCGTGAGGTCGCAGCGTGTGTCCGCGAGCAGACGCACGGATCGTTCGGCCAGGCTGGATCGTTTCGTCGCGCGCACGACCGCCCGCCGCAGCGGCACGGCGGCGAGCTCGTATGTTCCCTGGGCGTCGCTCGTGACCTCGGCCGAATAGTCGCCCGCGACGACGACGACGGTGGCGCCGGCCACGGCGGCACCCGCCGCATCGGCGACGCGGCCTTGCAGGCGGCTCGCGTCCTCGAGCGTGAAGTTGCGCACGCGCGCCGACGTGTGCCCGAGCCACGGCAGGCGCAGCTGGGCCTTGCCCGCCGCGCCGACGCGGAGTTCGGCGCGCTCGGCCGACGCGCGCAGGTGGAAGACGCCGTCGCCGTCGCAGGTCGTGCGCGCCACGACGCGGCCCGCCACCACGAGCTCGATCGTCGCGACGGGCACGGGGTCCCCGAGCACGTCGACGACGCGGCCTTGCAGGGACGGCGGGTCCTGCGCCGGCAGCGCGCAGGCGAGCAGCAGGGTCATCGTCGAGAAGCGCATCGGTGCCGGGGCCGGGTGCTTGGGGCCGCTGCCAGACGATATGGCCTGGAGCAGAACTCCGTGGCCAGCAAGTACGGTTGCCCCGGACTACGGCTTGTCCGCGGCGACCGGCAGGCGGCCGTTCCAGGCGCGCGGTCGTTCGAACGGCGCCCGCCGCTGCAGCTGCGCCATGCGCCGGTCGTATCCGGCCCAGGCGTCGAGGTCCATGCTCGCGCGCCGCGCGTCGAGTCCCTCGACGTCCTCGACGATCGGCGGCAGGTACTGCAGCTTGCCGTCGGCATCGGCCAGGACGCTGCCGTGGTCGTCGGTGACCGCCTGGTATTGCGTGCCGTACAGCTGCGGCCGGCCCTGCTTCACGCGCACGCGGTCCGTCAGGTAGGCCACGCCGGACTTCGAGCCCTCGCCGCGCGCCGCGGCCGCGCGCAGCTCGGGCAGGCAGCGCTGCTGGAACGCGGGCTCGTGGTCGGCGTGCTGCACGAGCAGGAACGCCGCGTCCGCGGCCTGCTTGCCGACCATCGCGTAGGTCGGCCAGCCGTGGTCGCGCACGATCTGCATCATGCGCGCGGTGTTCTCGTGATCGACGGCCTCCCACTCGTCGAACGCGCGCCGGCGCCGTTCCTGGTCCATCGCGCCGAGGTCCTGCGTGCGCATCGCCTGGTCGCGGGCCTGGCGCTCGAGCAGCTCCTTGGCCAGCGCCGCGGCGAGCTCGGCCGTGAGCGTGCCAGCGGCCGAAGGCGTGCCCGCCGTGCGACAGGCGCGCGCGCTGTAGGTCTTGTAGCGCTGGGCGCCGCCCCACGCCGCGAACGTGCGCACCGCGACCGGGCTGAACGGATTGGTCGGGTCGTCCGCGCTTGCCGGCGCGAAGTAGTCGGCGCCGCCGCGGAAGCCGATGCCCGGTGCCATGTCGCCCTGCGCGGTCGAATGCGGCCAGTCGGCGTTGTTCGCGGCGCCGGCGCTGCTGAGCACGCCGTCACCGTGGCTGCCGGCGAACGCGCGTCCCTCCGGTCGCCCGGCCGTGACGACGCGTTCCCACAGGCTGCCGGCGAGGTCCATGACCCAGTAGTACGAGGCGCCCAACTCGGCTTCGTTGCCGTCGCGAAGCAGGCGTTCGTCGGCGACGCCCGCGTGCGCGAGGTCGCGCGTCGGTTGCACGGCGCGTTGCAGCGCCGCCGTCGATGCCGTGCCCCACGGATAGTCGCCGGGCACCGGCCGGCGCGGCCCGCGCGCCGCCTTCTCGAACTCGAACTCGGTCATGGGCCGCAGCGCGAGCCAGTCGTAGAGCGCGCAGGTGTCCTCCCAGCTGACGAAGTTGCACGGCCGCTCGGGAGCCGAGGCGACGTAGCGCCCGTCGGTGCGTGCGATCGAGCACGTCGCGGCTTCTTCGTCGGGGCGGTCGTCGGGTGCACGCGCACGCTGCCAGGCCTCGGGCAGCGCGTCGAGGAACTCGGCGTAGAAGCCCTGCGTGAGTTCGTGCTTCATGACGTAGAAGGCGCGGCTGCCCTTGGGCCAGGCCGCGGGGATCGGCCCGCGCTGGTCGCCGCCGTAGCCGGCGCGGCCGGCCTCGTACCACAGCGCGCCGGCGCGCAGCGCGACGTCGAGCGCGGCCTCCGACGTGATCGGAAACGGTCCTGCGGGGTTGCCGTCGCGACCGACGCGGAAGAAGCACGAGAAACGCTGCGCCAGTGCGTCGTCGTCGCCGAGTTCGAACGGACCGCCCGGTACGAAGACCATGCCGACGGACCATGCGCGCACGTGTTCGGGCGGTGCCTGCCGCAGCGCCAGCGAGACGCGCCAGCGCACGTCGCCGCGATGCGGCCCGGCCGGTGCCACGAACACACCGAGCCCGTCTTCGCTGGCGCTCACCGAGGCCGCGACGTCATCGCCCCACGCGTCGTGGCCGAGGTCGGCGAGGCGCAGCGGGCCCTTCGTCGCATCGGGGCCGCGCAGCACGAGCCACGCGGCGTCGTGATTGCGTTCGTTGTTCCACGAGTTGGGCCACGACAGCGTGAAGTCGACGCGCGGCGGCGTCGCCGCGGCGTGCACGACCAGGTCTTCGACGGTGGGACCGTGTTGCTGCGCGCGCATCGGATGCGGCGTCGCGAGCACGGCGAGCAGGACGAAGCGGTGCATGCGGGTTCCTCCTTGCCCCGGTAGCGTCGCGTCCGCGAGCCCTGCACGCCAGCGCCAAGACAGGTTGCGGCAAATCACCATGGCGTGGACCTGGCCGCGCCGCGCGCACCGGGTCCGCGAACCAGCTCGCATGTGCACTGCCGGCTCCGTATGGGTCCGGCATGAATGCGTGCCGGCTCGTGCTGTCGTCATTGCTGGCCGGCGCAGCGCTGGCGCAGGGTGCGTTCGACGACGTGCTCGAGCAGCTGCACGCGACGGCGTCGGCGGCCCAGGTCGAGGCGATGCGGCGCTTCGCGGCGCGCGACGATGCGCCGGCGGCGATCCCGGCCCTGCTCGATCGCATCCGCGCCGAGGCGCCGCGGCTCGACAACAACGGCTGCCTGCTGCTCGAGTGGATCCTGCGCGCGCATCCCGAGGCCGACTGCCCGCTCGACGTGCTGCTCGAGGTGCTCGCGCGCCCGATCTGGAACAGCCGCCAGAAGGCGGCGCAGGCGCTGGCGCTCGCACTGCGCCCCGAGGTGGTCGCCCGTCGCGAGGAACCGCTCGCGCGCGCCGTGATCCCGCTGCTGACGAGCCAGCGCAGCCGCGTGTTCGAGGCCGGTGCGCTGTGCCTCGCGCACATCGCGGGGCGCGAGCTGGGCACCGACCCGATCGCGGCGCGGCGGTGGTTCCACGAACGCTTCGACAAGGGCATCGACTTGCTCGCGGCGGTGCACGAGCTCGTGCTCGTCGTGCACGAGGCCGAGGGCGGCTTCGTCGTGCAGGGCCGGCGCCTGCCGGATCTCGCCGCGCTGACCGACACCGTGCGCGCCGCGCGGGAACGCGCCGAGGTGCATGGCCTCGAGGTCGGCGCCGTGCTGCAGCTGCCGGCCGAGCGGGTCTCGCGGCTGCTCGAGGGCCATGGTCTCGACGACGTCGAACCGGTGCTGCGCGCGGTGGCCGCGGCCGGTGTCGCGAGCGCGACGGTGGCTCCGGACACGGACGTGTTCCGTGAACCGTTCGCGGAGCCCGAGGAGCCGGTCGCGGCGCTGCGCGCGCGACTGCAGGCGAAGCTCGACGCACTGCGCCCCGAGGCCGTGCCGGGGGCGCAGGCCGCGGTCGTGCTGCCCGACGGGTGCACGATCGGGTTCACGAGCGGCGTCGCCGATCGGGAGCTGCGCACGCCGATGCCCGGCGACGGGCGTCTGCTCGCGGGCAGCACGGGCAAGACGTTCTTCGCCGCGTTGGCGCTGCAGCTCGTGCGCGAGGGCAGGCTCGACCTCGATGCGAAGCTCGCGTCGTTCCTCGGCGGCGAACCCTGGTTCGCGCGCGTGCCCAACGCCGCCGAGGTCACGCTGCGCCAGCTCATGCAGCACCGGAGCGGCATCATGCGGTACGAGCTGAGCCGCGGGTTCCTGCGCGCGCTGAACGCAGAGCCCGACCATCTGTTCACGCCCGTCGAGGAGGTCGCGTTCGTGCTCGACAAGGAGCCGCGCTTCGCGGCCGGCGAGGGCTTCGAGTACGCGGACACGAACTACGTGCTGCTCGGCCTCGTGCTCGAGCGCGTCACGGGCAAGCCGAACCTGGACGAGATCCGGCGCCGCTTCCTCGTGCCGCTCGGACTGCGCGACACGGTGCCCGGCGTGGGCCGCGCGGTGCCCGGGCTGGTGCAGTGCTACGCCGGCGAACACAACCCGTTCGGCGGCCGCGACGCGATGCTCGCCGACGGCCGGCTGCCGTTCGACCCTGGCTTCGAGGGCGCGGGCGGCGGCTTCGCGTCGACGGCGATGGACCTCGCCCGCTGGGCCAAGGCGCTCTACGAGGGCGACGTGCTGGCCTCGGTGCGCGACGAGGCGTTGGCGGGCCTGCCGGCGCCGCTCGGGCCCGGCGCGAGCTACGGCCTCGGCGTCATGATCGACCGCACCGCGCTCGGCGAGGCGTGGGGGCACAGCGGGTTCTTCCCGGGGTCGCTGACGGTGATGCGCTACTTCCCGGCGCCGAAGGTCGCGGTCGCGGTGATGGTCAACTCGAGCACCGAGCCGCGCCTCTCGGGCGAGCTCGTGCACTGGGCGACCGAATTCGCGCGCATCGCCGCCGGCGACTGAGACAAGGAGGCGGTCCGCCGCGGGTCCTCACGCGGACGCCGCCGCGCGCCGGCGCACGACGAGGTACACGCCGATGCCGGCGAGCACCGCCGCCAGGTCGATCGCGAGCGCGCGCGGGTTGGCCGCCACGAAGCTGACGAGCAGCACGACGCCGATCGCGACCTGCAGGCCGACGACGAGCCACGGCGCGCGCAGGCGGAACGGCCGTTCGCGGCCCGGTGCGCGCCGGCGCTGCACGAGCAGCCCGACGGCGACCAGCGCGGTCGTCGCCGAGATGATCGGCACCGTCACCTCGAGCAGCTCGTCGAACGTGTTGCTGAGCGCGAACGCCGTCGCGAGGCCGACGATGCACAGGATCGCCGCGGTCGGTGCGCCCGAGTGCGGCACGCGGCCGAGCACGGGCAGCGCCAGCCGTTCTTCGGCCAGCACGCGCGCGATGCGCGGACCCGTGAGGAAGTAGGCGTTGATGGCGCCGAGCATGACGACGAGCGCGATCGCGGTCAGCGCCGTCTTGCCGGCCGGGCCGAACGCCGCGCTGGCCACGTCGAGCGCCGCGAACTTGCTGTGGGCGAGGCCGTCGGTGCCGAGCACGAGCAGGAACGTCACGTTGGCGAGCAGGTAGAGCGCCGTGATCGTCAGCAGCGCGGTCAGCAGCGCGCGCGGCATCGCGCGGCCCGGATCGCGCGTCTCGCCGGCGAGGTAGACCGCGTCGGCGTAGCCGTCGTAGCTGAAGATCACGGCCGTCATGGCGCCGCCGAGCGCGGCCAGCAGCGCGCCCGAGCTCGCCGGGAACGCGGCCGGCGCGACGGCGGCCGGAGCTGGCGCGGCGAGTGCGGCGGCGATGCAGATGCCGCCGAGCAGCACCACCTTGAGCACGAACAGCAGCACCTCGAAGCGCGCCCCGGCGCGCAGGCCGATCAGGTTGACGCCGCCGATCGCGACGATCACCGCCGCGGCGACGGTGCGGCCCGCCGCAGTCGGGGCGGCCGCGGCGCCGAGCGTCTCGGCGCCGCCCGTGAGCAGTTCGCCGGTCGCGACGGCGACGCCGGCCAGCGACGCGGGCCAGGTCACGAGCAGCATCGACCAGCCGACGACGAACGCGGTGCCGCGGCCGTACGAGAGGTTGAGGTAGGCGACGAGGCCGCCGACGCGCGGCACCGACGCGGCCATCTCGGCCAGGATCAGCGCATCGAGCGTCGCGATCAGCGCCCCGAGGCACCAGACGCCGAGGATCCACACGGCACTCGGCAGCTGGGCCGCGATGCCGCCCGGCGTGCGCAGGATGCCCGCACCGACGGCCATGCCGATGCAGACCGCCACGCCCGTGACGGGGCCGAGGATGCGGCGCAGTTCGCCGAGCGGGGCCGCCACGGTTCACCGGCCCGGCGCGGGATCCGCGTCGCCGCCGTCGAAGAGCAGCTTCCACGTGCCGTCGTCGAGCTTGCGCCAGACGTCGAAGTAGCGGCCCGTCTCGACCACGGTGACGGTGCCGTCGGCGTTCTTGCGCGTCAGGCGGTAGGTGCCGCTCGTCGCGCCCATGCGGCCGCCGTTCGAGATCTTCACGGCGTCCGGTTCCCACGAGAGGTCGTTGGCCCGGTCGGCGAAGAAGGCCGTCATGTGCGCGCGGATCGCGTCGTGCCCGACGACGGGCCGGAACGCGTCGTCGAGCTGCACACCGTGCTCGTCGAAGGCCGGGACCCAGGCCGCGACGCCGCGCGCCCCGACGTCGCGCGCGAACGTGCGGTCCGCGTCGAGCAGCGCGGCGGCCTCCGGATGGGTGGCACAGCCGGCGGCGAGGAGGGCGAGCGTCAGTGCAAGAGCATGCTGCATGCGCGCACCATAGCAGGCGGTCGCAGCGGTCCTGCACGCACAACCGGGCTCGGCGGACCGTTCGTGAGCCCGAGCGCGTTCGCGCGCGTCAGCGCGCCAGGGCCTGGTGCACGCACGTGACCGCCAGCGCGCCGTCGCCGACCGCGAACGCGCACCGTTTGGTCGTGCCCGAGCGCACGTCGCCGCAGGCGAACACGCCGGGCAGCGAGGTCTCGAGCTCGCACGGCGCATCGGTGCCGCGCCACAGCCCGGACGCTTCGGCAGCCGAACCGGTCAGCAGGAAGCCCTTCGCGTCGCGCGCGATCGTGTCCGGCAGCCACGCGGTCGCCGGCTTCGCGCCGACGAACAGGAACAGCGCCGGGCAGTCGTACGCCTGCTGCGCGCCGGTGCGGCTGTTGCGCAGCGTGACGCCGCGCAGGTGCGAGTCGCCGGCCAGCGCGTCGACCTCGGTGTGGAACAGGATCTCGATCCTGGGGTGCTTGCGCACGCGCTCGGCGAGGTAGCTCGACATGCTCTTCCACAGGTCGCCGCCGCGCAGGATCAGCTTGACGCCGCGCGCGTGTTCGGCGAGGTACATCGCGGCCTGGCCGGCGCTGTTGCCGCCGCCGACGACCATCGCCAGCGCATCGCGACACAGGCGCGCTTCGACGCTGGTCGCGGCGTAGAACACGCCGGCGCCCTGGAGACGTTCGCAGTGTTCGAGCGGCAGGCGCTGGTAGGACACGCCGGTCGCGATCAGCACCGCGCGCGCGCGCGCCACCTGGCCCGAACACAACGGCAGCTCGAACGTGCCGTCGCCGCGGCGTTCGATGCCCTGCACCGAGACGGGCGAGTTGAACGTGACACCGAACTTGAGCGCCTGGATGAAGCCACGATTCGCGAGGTCCGCGCCGCTGAGGCCGGCGGGAAAACCCATGTAGTTCTCGATCTTGGAGCTGCTGCCCGCCTGGCCGCCGGGGCCGACCATGTCGAGCACCATCGTGCGCAGGCCCTCCGAACCGGCGTAGACGGCGGCCGCGAGGCCCGACGGGCCGGCGCCGACGATCACGAGGTCGAGCAGTTCGTCGGGCACCTCGCGGCTGATGCCGAGGCAGTGCGCGATGCCGGGCAGCGTCGGCTGGTGCACGATCGCGTCGCGGCACACGACCGCGGGCAGCCGCGCGAGGTCGATGTCGCGCTGCTCGGCGAGCGCGCGCCCTTCGTCCTGAGCGACGTCGTAGAAGCGGTACGGCACGCGGTTCTTGTAGAAGAACTCCTGGATGCGCATGGCGTCGGGCGAGTCCGAGCGACCGAGCAGGCGCACGCCGACGAAGCCCGAGTCGCTGCGCTCGAGCAGCTCGCGCCGCGTCTGGAAGGCGTGCAGCAGCTTGTCGCTGATCGCGGGCAGTTCGTTGAGCAGCCGGCGCATGCGTTCGGCGGGCACCACGATCGCCTGCAGGCCGCGCGCCGCGCGCGCCGTGATCACGGCGGCGCGGCGCGTCAGCATGTCGACGTCGCCCGTGAACCCGCCGGGCAGGTGCTCGACCACCACGTGCTCTTCGCCCGTGGAACTCTCGGAGATGACGATCGCCCCGTGCTCGACGACGAAGAACGGGAAGTCCTTCTCGCCTTCGTGGATCAGCACGTGGCCGTCCGGGAATCGTTGCCGGGTGCCGAGGGACGCCACGACCTCCATCTCGGCGTCGGTGAGTTGGGGGAACGCGACTTCGCAAGGGCCGGGGGACGACATGGCACCATCGTAGGACGGCGGGCGAACGAGTGCGCGGGTGCGCATTCCCTCGCCGCCGGTCCGACCATAGGCTGCCCGGCATGAATCCGAGCCGTGTCGCGTGGTCGTTGCTGTTCGTCGCCGCCGCATGCGCCGCGCCGGGACCCGAAGCACCGGGTCCGGTGCGCATGTGGGGCACCCTGCGCGAGGTGCTGCGCGAGGGCCACAGCGAAGCGAGGGTCGCGCTCGCGGGCGTGGCGCGGGCCGACACGGTCGGGGTCGGGGCGCTGGCGGGGCTGGCCGGCGAGGTCACCGTGCTCGATGGGCACGTGCTCGTCGCGTGCGCGAGCGGTGCGGCGGCAGGTGTCGCGCCCGAACGATGCGCCGTGCGCGACGCCGGGCCCGGCGATGCCGCGGCGCTGCTCGTGCTCGCCGACGTGCCGGCGTGGCAGGAGTTCGCGCTCGGCGCATGCGAGAGCTACGAAGCGCTCGAGCGGGCGATCGCCGAGCACCTGCGGCAGCGCGGCCACGACCTCGCCGAACCGATCGCCCTGCGCGTGCGCGGCCGCGCCACGCACCTCGCGCTGCACGTGATCGCCGGCGCGTGTCCGATCGCCCATCCCGAAGGTCCACCGCCGTGGCGGCACGACGGGGCGGCCGAGGCCGTGCAGCTCGTCGGCTTCTTCGTCGAGGGTTCCGCCGGCACGCTGACCCACCACATGCATCGCAGCCACCTGCACGCGGTCGCCGGCGACGTCATGGGGCACCTCGACGAGGTGGCGCTCGCCGAGGCGACGCTGCTGCTGCCGGCGTCGTAGGCCCCGCCCGCCGGCCCGGGTGGCGCGCGCCGCTGGTGCCGCCCGGCCGCTCCGGGCAACATCCGGAAAAGGGCGCCATGCATGTCGAGAACACGCGGTGTGCTCCGACTCGCCCGAGACGAGCCCCCGATCGAAGGGGCGCCCGGAGCACGAGAATCACGAGCACGAGAATCAGGAGCACCAGAATGAAGTTCATGCTGATGATGCAGGGCACGCAGTCGGGTTGGGAGTCGATGGGCAGCTGGGCTCCCGCCGAGATCCAGGCGCACATCGGGTTCATGCTGAAGCTCGTGCAGGAACTCACGGGCTCGGGTGAACTCGTGCTCGCCGAGGGCCTCGACGTGCCGGCCAACGCCAGGATCGTGCGCGCGCAGAAGGCCAACGCGCCGCTGGTCACCGACGGTCCGTTCCCGGAGGCGAAGGAGTTCCTCGCCGGCTTCTGGATCGTCGAGTGCAGCTCGGTCGATCGTGTGATCGAGATCGCCGCCAAGGCCTCGACGGCGCCCGGTCCCGGCGGCGCCCCGCTCGGCATCCCGATCGAGGTGCGCCAGGTGATGAACCATCCGAGCCTGGAGGGATGAACCCCGGCCCGCTCGATCCCGACACCGAGCACCGGCTGCGCGAGCTCGTGCCGCGCGTGCTGGGGGCTCTCGTGCGCAGGAGCGGCGACTTCGCCGCCGCCGAGGACGCCGTGCAGGACGCGCTGCTCGCGGCGGCCGGCGACTGGCCGCGGCGCGGCGTGCCGCAGAACCCCGGCGGTTGGCTGTTCCACGTCGCGTGCCGCCGCCTCGCCGACCACGTCGATGCCGAACGGGCGCGCCGCCGGCGCGAAGTGGCCGCGGCGGCCGAGGCGCTCGCGGCCGCGCCGCCCGCGCATGCCGAGGCGGAGCTGGTCGAGGACGGCGACGACACGCTGGCGCTCTTGTTCACGTGCTGCCACGCGTCGCTGACGCCGGCCTCGGCGATCGCGCTGACGCTGCGTGCGGTCGGTGGCCTGACGACCGGCGAGATCGCGAGCGCGTTCCTCGTGCCCGAGGCGACCATGGCGCAGCGCATCAGCCGCGCCAAGCAGACGATCCAGGCCTCGGCGGTGCCGTTCGTGCGGCCCGACGCGGCCGAACGCGCGCAGCGCCTCGACGCCGTGCTGCACGTGCTCTACCTGATGTTCAACGAAGGCTACGCGAGCAGTGCGGGGCCGCAGCTGCTGCGCGTCGAGCTCAGCAACGAGGCGATCCGGCTCGCGCGCCTCGTGCACCGCCTCGCACCCGAGCACGCCGAGGCGAAAGGCCTGCTGGCGCTGCTGCTGCTGACCGACGCGCGCCGGGCCGCACGCACGGGTCCCGCCGGCGAGCTGATCCCGCTGCACGAACAGGATCGCACGGCGTGGGATCGCGCCGCGATCGCCGAGGGCACGGCGCTCGTCACCGCGGCGATCGCGCGCGGTGCCATCGGCACCTACCAGCTGCAGGCCGCGATCGCGTCGTTGCACGACGAGGCGCCGAGCGTGGCCGCCACCGACTGGCCGCAGATCCTCGCGCTGTACGGCCTGCTGCAGCGCCTGGCCGACAACCCGATGGTGGCGCTGAACCGCGCGATCGCGGCCGCGATGGTGCACGGTCCCCGCCTCGGTCTCGAGTGGCTCGCGGCGCTCGATGCCGACGCGCGCCTCGCCGGCAGCTACCGCCTCGACGCCGTGCGTGCGCATCTGTGCGAGATGTCGGGCGAACGGCAGGCCGCGGTCCGCCACTACCTCGCCGCCGCGGGCAAGACGCCGAACCTCGCCGAACGCAGCTACCTGCTCGGCAAGGCCGGGCGGCTCGAGCCGCCGTGAAGCGGGTCGCGCGGCGCCGGGCGCGGGAAATCGCGAGGCGCATGTCGAGCCCGCGGCGTCGGCTCCGACTCGGGGTCGATGTGCGCCCACGTCGGGTGCACACGTTCGCCACGACCCCATCGACCACCATGAAGTTGCTGCTGCCCTCGACGCTGCTGTTCGCGGCCATCCTCCTTCCCGGTGCTCCGCGCACCGATGCCAGCTTCCCCCAGGAACCCAGGACCCTAGTCATGAGCAAGAAGCAGAAGATCACGACCTTCCTCTGGTTCGACGACGACGCCGAAGCGGCGGTGCACTTCTACGTGTCCGTCTTCAAGGACTCCAAGGTGCTCAGCGAGACGCGCTGGGGCGAAGGCGGCCCGGTGCCGAAGGGCACGCTGATGACGGCCACGTTCGAACTCGCCGGGCAGCGGTTCATGGCGCTCAACGGCGGCCCGATGTACCACTTCACGGAGGCCGTGTCGCTGTTCGTCGATTGCGAGAACCAGCGCGAGGTCGACGAGCTGTGGCAGAAGTTGTCGGCCGGCGGCGAACCGGGCCACTGCGGCTGGCTCAAGGACCGGTGGGGTCTGTCCTGGCAGGTGATCCCGACGGTGCTCGGCGAGATGCTGAACGACAAGGACCCGGCGAAGAGCCGGCGCGTCGGCGCGGCGATGATGGCGATGGGCAAGCTCGACATCGCGGGCCTGCAGAAGGCCTACGACGGACGGTGAGGTGTAGGGGCCGTGGCGTCGCGGCCCTACGATGACGTCGGTCGCCGACCGCAACCACCGAGCTCGGAGCACACGCATGGCAGCCAGACGACGCACGGACCCCGACGTCGACGCGTTCCTGCGCGGGCTCGAGCATCCGCTCGCGAAGGAACTCGCGGCGCTGCGCCGGCTGTTCCTCGGTGCGAGCGCGCAGGTGTGCGAAGGCATCAAGTGGAACTCGCCGAGCTTCCGCGTCGCGGATTGGTTCGCGACCATCAACGTGTGCGGCGCGGGGCGACCGCCGCGTCCGGCCGATCCGCCGTCGCTGCGCATCGTGCTGCACACCGGCGCGAAGGCGAAGGGTGCGGTGAGCAAGGCGGGGCGCGTCGCGGATCCCGAGGGGCTGCTGCAGTGGCTCGGCAACGACCGCTGCCTCGTGACGATCACGAGTGCCAAGGACCTCGCGGCCAAGCGAACGGCGCTGCGCCGGATCGTGCGCGCGTGGATCGGCACGCCGTGAGACGCGCGCGGGTGGCGCCGCGCGCTCACGTCGCGTCGCGCTGCCGCAAGAGGAACTCGCGCTCGACGGCGTTGCCGGTCCGCGCGATCGCGCGCTCATAGGCGGCGCGTGCTTCGGCGGTGCGGCCCGTGCGCCGCAGCAGGTCGGCCTGGATCGCGTGGAACAGGTGGTAGTCGGGCAGGTCGAGCGCCGCGAGCAACGCGAGCGCCGCGTGCGGCCCGTCGACCTCCGCCACGGCCACCGCGCGGTTCAGCGCGACCACGTCGTTCGGCGCGAGCTGCAGAAGCTGGTCGTAGAGCCGCAAGATCTGCCGCCAGTCCGTGTCGGCCGCCGTCGCCGCGTCGCTGTGCACCGCCTGGATCGCCGCCTGCAGCTGGTAGGGCCCGGGCCGGTTGCGGGCCAGGCACCGCCGCACGAGCGCCTGCCCCTCTTCGATGCGATCGCGATGCCACAGCCCACGATCCTGGTCGGCGAGCCGCACGAAGGCGCCCGTCGAGTCGACGCGCGCGGCGCGGCGAGAGTCGACGAGCAGCATCAGTGCGAGCAGGCCCAGGACCTCGGGTTCGTCGGGCAGGAGTTCGTGCAGCAGCCGGCCGAGGCGCAGCGCCTCGTCGCAGAGGTCCGCACGCAGCAGTGCCTCGCCCGAGCCGGCCGTGTGCCCTTCGTTGAAGACCAGGTAGACGACGGCGAGCACCGCGTGCAGCCGTTCGGGCAGTTCGGTCGCGTCGGGCACGCGATACGGGATGCCGGCGTCGCGGATCTTGCCCTTCGCGCGCACGAGGCGCTGCGCCATCGTCGCTTCGGGCACGAGGAACGCGCGAGCCACCTCCGTCGTCGAGAGGCCGCCGACGAGTCGCAGCGTCAGCGCGACGCGCGTCGCCATGGCGAGGGCCGGGTGGCAGCAGGTGAAGATCATGCGCAGGCGGTCGTCGCGCACCGTGGCCTCGCTCGGTTCGTCGGGTTCGGTGGGTTCGGTGGGGTCCGGCATCTCGATGCGGCGCCGCAGTTCGGCGTCGCTGGCCGCGCGCCGCAGGCCGTCGATCGCGCGGTTGCGCGCCGTCGTGAGGATCCAGGCCGCCGGGCTCGGCGGCGCGCCCGTCGCGGGCCATCGCTGCACCGCGATCGCGAACGCCTCCTGCACGGCTTCTTCGGCGACGTCGAGATCGCGGAACGTGCGCGCCAGCACCGCGACGGCGCGGCCGTACTCGCGGCGGAAGACGTCTTCGATCTCGGCGTGGTCGGGCATGCGCGTCAGCAGTGGGTGGTTGGGTCCTGGAACGGCCGGACCTCGACGGGCAGCGTCGTCGCGCGCGCGAGCTTCTTGCCCCAGGCGAGGGCGGCGTCGAGGTCCGGTGCGGTGACGATCGTGAAGCCGCCGAGGTGTTCCTTGGCCTCGGCGAACGGTCCGTCGGTGAGCAGCACGTCGTTGGGTCGGGCGCGGAGCACGGTGGCGGTGCTCGGGGAGCACAGCCCGCCCGAGAAGACCCAGGCGCCGGCGGCCTGCATCTCTTCGCGCACGGTGTGCACGTTGCGCATGATGGTGGCGAGGGCCGGTGCGGGGGGCGGGGGGCCGTCGGGTTGGTAGATGCTGAGCAGGTAGTGCTTCATGGTGGGGTGGGGCGCGTGGGGTGGGTCCGGGTCTGGAACCCATACGAATGGCGGATGCCGCGATCGACATCGGGCGGGCCGAGACCACCGGGATTCGCCGGGTCGTGGCGCAGGCACCGGACGTATCTTGCCGTTCACCGTCGCCGATGTCCGGGTTCGCAACGGCATCGCGCTCATGGTCGCGGGACCAGGAGCCGTTCAGCGCGCCCGCATGCGCAAGAGTTTGTCCGGGTTGCGCTGCACGTGGATCGCGGCGATCGCGCCGTCCTGCACGTCGAACTGGTAGGCCGCCGTCACCACGCCGCCGGCGCGGGTCAGGAAGCCCGGTGCACCGTTGAACCAGGCTACCTCGATCTCGCCGAGCGGGAACGTGCGCGCGCGCAGGAACAGTCGGTCGAAGAACCGCGCCACGCGATCGCGTCCGAGCAGCGGGTAGTGCACGGCCGCGACCTTGCCGCCGCCGTCGCTGCGCAACACCACGTCGTCGTGCAGCACGCGCCGCAGCGCGGCGACGTCGCCATCGCGCAGCGCGGCGAAGAACGACGCGCCCAGCCGTTCGGTCTCTTCGGGCATCGCGCGGCGGCGCGGCGGGCCGCCGAGGTGCTGCCTCGCGCGCACCGCGAGCTGCCGGCAGTTGGCGGCGTCCAGATCGAGCATGGGTGCGACGTCGCCGAAACCGTAGCCGAACACGTCGTGCAACAGGAACACCGCGCGTTCGGCCGGGTTCAGGCGCTGGATCGCGTGCAGCAGCGCGAGCGAGAGCGTCTCGTCGATGCTGTGCCGGTCGGCATCGTCGCCGCCGGCCCACGGCTCGGGCAGCCACTCGCCGTGGTAGTGTTCGCGGCTGCGCTGCTGGCTGCGCAGCCGGTCGATGCAGAGGTTGGTCGCTGTCTTGGCGAACCACGCGCGCGGCCGCTCGAGCTGCAGCGGGCCGGCCTGCTGCCAGCGCAGCCACGTGTCCTGCGCCACGTCCTCGGCGTCCTGCACCGAACCGAGCATGCGGTAGGCGAGCTGCACGACGAAGGCGCGCAGGTCACCGGGTGCATCGCCGTTGGCTTTGTCGTCGTCGGCCACGTCACGTCTCGCGACGATCAGAAGTCCAGCGACGCGCGGTGGCAAGAGCGCGCCTCGCCGAGCGCGCGCTTGAGCGTCGGGTAGATGCGCGCGCCCGTGATCGCGACGGCCAGTTCGCCGAAGGCCTGTTTGCCGAGCGATGCCTCGAGGCGCGCGATGCGTTCGAGGTCGCCGTTCTCGCCGGCGACGACCTGGCGGGCAAGCTCATGGATGTCGCGCAGCGGGGCGGGCAACCGTTCGGGGTGGTCGAGCGCGGTCTCGAGGAGCTTGCGGTCGACGCCGGCCTCGACCGCCATGCGCAGCGTCAGCTGCAGGCACGGGCCGCAGTCGTCGCCGCGCAGCACGGTGACCGCGGCGACCGCACCCGCCTCGCGCGACAGCGCCTCGCCCGGCTGCGACATGGCCATGGCGGCGGCGAAGCGTTCGTAGGCGTTCGGCGCGGCGTCCAGCAGGCGTTCCATGTAGGAGGTGTCGTAGCCGTAGCGCTCGCCGAAGGTGCGCAGCCCGTCGCGGATCTGCTGGATGGGGGTCGTGGTTGGGTTCATGACAACAGGACGACCGTGCCGGTCCGGGTGTGACAACGCGCTTGGAAAA
>DASUFY010000245.1:0-10360 GCA_036274315.1 Planctomycetota bacterium
GGTCACGGGCGGCATGAACCTGCCCGGCATGGGTTTCTGAACGAGGTCGCCCAGCGGCGCTTCGCGCCGCTGGTCGAACTCGTTCAGAACTTGATGACGATGCCCAGCTCGAACGTCCAGATCGGTCCGTCGACCGATGACTCGTTGGGCAGCAGCGAATTGAGGCCCTCGTAGTGCACGAAGTGGACCTTGTTGTCGAGGCGCAGCGCGGCGCCGGGCGCCACGTCGTAGTCGAACGCCACGCTGGCGAAGCCGCCGATCGTGCCGTCCTCGTTCAGCGTGCGCGAGTCGTAGCCGTACCACCAGCCGTAGTAGTAGGTCGAGACCTCGTCGATCGCGAAGCCGTAGTAGCCGACGCCGACACCGGCGATCACCATGGACCGCGGCGAGAGCGGGAAGTGCCAGCGCGTCGCCGGCGCGATGTACCACATGCTCGCGGTCACGTCGCTCGACGGGCTGTAGACGCCGCGGCCGTTGCTCTCGAACGTCGACCAGCCGGTCTCGAGGCCGAGGCTCCAATCGAAGTTGCGGTTCCTCATGACCACGTGGTCGTAGCCGAGGTCCAGGGCCCAACCCCAGGTGTCGAACTCGCCGATCGCGCCCGGCACGATGCCTGCGCCGTTCGTGTCGAGGTCGCCGAGGTTGCTCCAGTAGCTGCCGCCGATGCACAGATCGAGCTGGTTCATCGCCCGCGCGGCTGGTCCCGGCGGTGCCTGCGTCGCGGCGACGTCGGGCCCGACCGGACTCTCTGCCGCCGGCAGCAACCGCGGTGCGGGCGACACGGCCGCACAGCCGGGCAGGAACGGCAGCAGCAGCACGAGCAGCCGTCGCCAGCAGGGACGCGCGGGGTCTGACTTCATGGTCGCAGCATACTTCGCGGGCGTCGCGCGAAGGAGGGTCCGGTTGCGTCGGTGCCAGGCCGAACGGCCACCAGCCGGGGTCGAGTTGCTGTCGGACCTCGCTTGCGTTCCTGCGCGGGCCTTGCTTCTTCGACGGCGACCAGTAACGAGGCTGCACCGATGGCCATCCCGAGCCCGAAGACCCCGGTCGCCGAACCGGCGTTCGTCGTGCGGCGCGCGTTCGTCTGGCGCCGGGTCGCGCTGCTGGCGTGGATCGTCGTGCTGTGCCTGCTGCCGGACCCGCGTCCGCTCGGTGCCCCGCAGTACATGGTCTCGCTGCTCTGCACGTCGACGGGCATCGGCGAACCCGGCGGGCGCGTGCTCGCGACGATCGCGATGCGCGGCGGCGGCATCGCGCTGCTCGGCGCGCTCGCGATGCTGGCGTTCGGCGGCAGGGGCTGGGATCGGCGCAGCGCGGCCGTGCTCGGGCTGGCGCCGTGCCTCGCGGTGGGCGCGCTGTGGGTCAACTACGGCTACTTCCCGATCGCGGTCCAGGTGCAGATCGCGGTGATCAGCGCGGTGCTCGGCGCCTTGCTGGTCATGGCGTTGCGCCCGCAGCTGGCCGCCGCAGCGGTCGGCGTGCTGGCGATCGTCGGCCTGCTGGGCTGGGGCACCGCGACCGGGATCTCCGACGACCTGGACACCAGGGCGCGTGCGGTCGGCAGGCACGTGCTCGCCGCCGCCGGCGAAGTGCCCGACGGCGATGCGGGCTTCGCGCGGCTGCTCGAGATCGCGTTCGCGTTCGCGGCCGACAACTCGCACGGCACCGACCCCGCACCGGCGAATCGTGCGGCGATCCTCGCGCTCGCCGTGATCCTCGGCGAGGAGCAGATCGCGCGCGTGGCCGGCCGGCACATCGACCTCGGCCTGCTGCCGCAGGTCGAGGCACTGCGTGCGCGCGTGACGCTGCAGGGCCGCAAGGACTGGCCCCGCCACTTCTGGGTCAGCGCCGGTCTCACCGTGCTCGCCGACGCCGACCGGTCGATCACGGTGGGCCTGACCAAGGAACTCATGGATGCGACGGCAGGCGGCACGGGCTTCTCGTTCGCGGACCTCGCCGCCGACGCCGCCGGCAACCGCTGTGCGCTGGTCGCCACGCGCGATGCCGCTTCGGCGCGCGCGCTGCAGGCCAGGATCCGGGCCGGCGTGCGCGTCGACGAGTTCTGCCCCGAGCTGCGCGATCTGCCCGAAGGCATCTCACGCGACGCCTTCCAGACCGACTACGGCGGGCTCGGTGGCGAACGGAGCCAAGGCCTCGTCGACGAGATCCAGCGGCGGCTCGAGGCGTGTCGGGCCCTGCGATGACGCGATCCGCGCCGGGCCGAGCAACCGCAGCGCACATGGCCCTGCCGCAGCGCGCCCAGCGCGCCCGCGGCGGGTCGGCGTGGCTTCGGTGGCGGCTGCTCGCGGGCCGGAGTGCGTAGCGGACGTGTGCACGGCGGGGCACCTGCCCGGTTCGGCCGATGCCGGCGTTCGTTTTCCGGCCTGGCGTGGTTGCAGGAACGTCGATCATCCGGTCGACTCGCCGCCCCTCCAACGTCGAGCGTCGTCCACCCATGGGCAAGAAGAAGCAGAAGCAGAAGCAGAAGGCGGAGCCGAACGGCTCGCATCACGCAGTGGGCGCCGAGCACGCCGACAACGGCAGCAAGAAGCTCAAGGGCAAGATCTACGACGCGGAGCTGGCCAAGCTGCACGTGGAGCTCGTGAAGCTGCAGGAGTGGGTCAAGCACAAGGGACTCAAGATCTGCATCGTCTTCGAGGGGCGCGACGGCGCCGGCAAGGGCGGCGTCATCAAGGCGATCACCGAGCGCGTGAGCCCGCGGACCTTCCGCGTGCTCGCGATGCCCGCCCCGTCCGACCGCGAGAAGACGCAGATGTATGCGCAGCGCTACCTGCCGCATCTGCCCGCGGCCGGCGAGATCGTGATCTTCGACCGCAGCTGGTACAACCGCTGCGGCGTGGAGCGCGTCATGGGCTTCTGCAGCGAGGAGCAGGCCAGGCGGTTCCTCGAGGTGGTGCCCGGCTTCGAGAAGATGATGGTCGAGTCCGGCATCATCCTGCTCAAGTACTGGCTCGAGGTGAGCCAGGAGGAGCAGACGCGCCGGATCAAGGGCCGCATCGACGACGGCCGGAAGATCTGGAAGCTCTCGCCGATGGACCTGCTGTCCTACAGCCGGTGGTACGACTACTCGCGGGCCCGCGACGACATGTTCGCCGCCACCGACACGGCGTGGGCGCCGTGGTTCGTCGCCGACTCCGAGGACAAGAAGCGGGTCCGGCTCAACATCATCCGGCACCTGCTGTCGAGGATCCCGTACAAGCAGGCTCCGCGCGAAGAGGTGAAACTGCCCAAGCGGCAGAAGCCGGGCGGCTACAAGGATCCCGGGTACCCGTACAAGATCGTGCCGGACAAGTACTGATCCAGCACGCGCCAGAGCGCGCACGCCGCCGCCGCTCGGGCGACGCGCGCTCCTCCCCATCCCTTCCGTGGAACACCCATGCACCGATCGACGAAGTCCTGCTCCCCTCTCCGCGCCCTGCTCGCCACCGTTGCCTTGGCACTCGCCGCCTGCGCGTCGACGTCGAACGCGACCTCCTCGTCGACCGATTCCGCCGCCTCTGCCACGGCCAAGATCTCGCAGGAAGTGACCGCCACCGCGCAGGTCATCGGCCTCGATCCTGCCGCGCGCGTGGTGACGCTGCGCAGCGAAGACGGCCGGCTGCGCCAGGTCCGCGCCGGGGAGGCGGTGCGCAACTTCGACCAGATCAAGGTCGGCGACACGCTGCGCGTCCAGTACCAGGCGGCGATGGTGGCCACGCTGCTGCCGGCCGGCGAAGCGCAGCGCCCGGCCCGGGGAGCCGTCGTCGCGGCTCGCGCGGCAAAGGGCGCCCAGCCCGCCGCCGGCGTCGGGGTCGTGGTCTCCGTGCGCGTGCACATCGAGTCGATCGACGCCGCCCACGACCTCGTCGTGTTCAAGACGGCCTCCGGCGAACTGATCGCCCACCGCATCGCCTCGGACGAGGGCCGCGCGTTCGTCCGCAAGCTGAAGGTCGGTGACGTGGTGCAGCTCGACTACGGCGAAGCGCTCGCGCTCGGCATCGAGAAGGTCGCCGGTTAGCCTCGGGCCAGGCGCGGCGCGGTTCAGGCCGGACGGCCGCCGCCGGCCTGGCGCCACGCGGCGTGGCTCGCGCGCAGGATCGCGATCGCCTCGGCGGCACCGGGCACGCACCTCGGGATCGCCATGTCCTGCGCCGAGGCCAGCTCGAAGCCGGGCCGCAGCATGGCGCGGCGATGCCAGTCCACGAGTTCGGACCACATCGGTCCGACCAGGATCAGCGGCGTGTCGGCCAGCTTGCGCACCTGCAGCAGCTGCCAGATCAGCATCGTCTCGAGCACCGTGCCGATGCCGCCGGGCACGACGACGAACGCGTCGGAGACGAGCACGAAGTGGTGCAGCCGCGAGAAGAAGGTGCGGTGATCGAAGGCGCTGCCGACGAACGGATTGGCGTCCTGTTCGAACGGCAGCTCGATGCGGATGCCGACCGAACGCGCCTGGTCGGCCGGAGCCACCCTGGCCGCGCCCTCGTTGGCGGCCTGCATCAGGCCCGGGCCGCCGCCCGTGACGATCGTGCAGCCCAGGCGCGTGAGTTCGGCGGCCATGTCCCGCACCGCGGCGTACACCCAATGGTCCGGGTCGACGCGCGCCGAGCCGAAGATCGTCACGCGGAAGGTCTCGCGCCGCGACGGCCGCAGGCGGGTCAGGTTGTTGACGACCTCCCAGAGGCCGAGCACCGACTGGGCGACGAGTTCGATCGTGCGCTGCTGGTCCTGCAGGTCGACGACATCGGTGTCCTGCAGCGCGGGGTTCGGGTCGGGCATGGTGCTCTCGGTGGTCTGGTGGCGGCAGCGGCGAGCCGCAGAGCTCGTCGCGAGCCTGGCTACTCGGGCGCACAGCCGGGATGCTACACGCGGGATCGGCAACCTCCTCCACTTCCAGCCGGTCGGCACACACCGAACGCGACGATCCACATGGCAGACGATCCGCAGCAATCCACGAAGCGCGTGCTGGAGCCCACCGACCGCATCTCGGAGGGGCTGTTCGGCCTGATCATGGTGCTGACCTTCACGGGCTCGCTGAGCATCGCCGAGGCCGGCCGCGACGACGTGCGCGCGATGCTGATCGGCGCGCTCGGCTGCAACATCGCCTGGGGCATCATCGACGCCGTGCTCTACCTGATGGGCTGCATGGCCGAACGGAACCGCGCCGACACGCTCGTGCGCGCCATCCGCAGCGCGACCGACCCGGAGCAGGCGCGGCGCGCGCTCGCCGCGGAACTGCCCGGAGTGGCCTCGGTGCTCGAGCCCGCCGAGATGACGTCGATCCGACAGCGCCTGCTGCAGCGGCCCGAACCGCCGCGGCGGGCGCGGCTCGGCCTCGAGGACTGGCAGGGTGCTGCCGGCGTGTTCCTGCTCGTGTTCCTGACCACGTTCCCGGTGGCGATCCCGTTCCTGGTCATGGCCAGCGCGGGCCCCGCCCTGCGGATCTCCAACCTGATCGCCATCGTCATGCTGTTCCTGCTCGGCTGCGCGTTCGGGCGCATCACCGGGCATCGGTCGTGGCCGATGGGAGCGGCGATGGTCGCGCTCGGTGTGGCCCTCGTCAGCATGACGATGGCGCTCGGAGGTTGATCCCATGATCGCACGCGCCACAGCCACGTTCGCCGCGCTCGCCGCCCTCGTCGTTCCGATCGCAGGCCAGGCGCCCGAGCCGACCCCGAGCGAGCCGGCGTGGACGTTCGGCGCCACGGCCTACACGTACTTCGTGCCCGACGACCGGGACTACGTGCAGCCGACGTTCACGGCGGACCGCGACTGGTTGCACCTCGAGCTGCGCTACAACTACGAGAGCCTGGACACCGCCTCGGCCTGGGCCGGCTACAACCTCGGTTTCGGCGACGAGCTGACCGTCGAACTGACGCCGATGCTCGGCGCGGTGTTCGGGGACACGAACGGCGTCGCACCCGGCTACGAGGCCACGCTCGGCTGGCGTCGGCTCGAGCTGTACAGCGAAGGCGAGTACGTCTTCGACACCGACGACTCGTCGGACAGCTTCTTCTACAACTGGTCCGAGCTGACCCTGACGCCGGTGGAGAGCTTCCGGTTCGGCATCGTGACGCAGCGGACCCGGGCCTACGACAGCGAGCGCGACCTCCAGCGCGGCTTGCTGCTCGGGTACTCCGGCAAGACCGTCGACGTCAGCGCCATCGTGTTCAATCCCGACGACGCCCGGCCGATCTGGGTCTTCTCGCTCGGCCTGGGCTTCTGACGCCGCCGGGCCACGCGCGCTGCCGCGGCGGTCGCGGTCAGCGTGGCTCGTCGCCGGCGAGCAGCGCTCGCAGGCTCTGGGCCAGGTGCGCCTGCAGCTGCCGCCAAGCGGCGCCGCCGACCATCGCCTGGTTGACTTCGAGCTCGATGCCGAGGTAACGCGAAGCCGCGTGGCGCTTGCGCAGCCACGTGGTCATGCCATCGCTGTTGCCCTGGTACGGATAGTTGTGCCGGATGCGCAACCGCGGGTCGAGTTCGTGCAGCGCGGCCGCCCAGCGCCGGCACCACGCGCGTTCGGGCTTGCGCCGGCTGTCGTAGAGGAAGCTGAGGTCGCAGTTGCGGACCTCGCCGTCGAGTTCCGGCGTGAAGCTGTGCACGGCCACGTGCACGACGCGGTGGCCCTTGCCGACGGCGTCGGCGACGGCCGCTTCGACGGCCTCGCGGTGCGGCCGCCACCAACGGTCGAGGATGCGCAGGCGCTCGGCGCGCGGCAGCGGCGCCGTGAAGCTCGACCAGATGCGGCGGTTGCTCGGCGCGCGGTTGGCCTCGACGAACAGGCGGCTCCAGGTGACGGCGTGCAGCGGCCGGCGCAGCTTGCGCGACAGCAGGCGGGCCAGCGTCAACGCGCCGGGATCCCAGCCGCGGTGCGAGGCCAGCACGGCGCCGGCGCCGCGGAACAGCGGCGTGTACTCAGCAGGAACGCGGTTGCCACCGTGTTCGCAGGTCAGCACGAGCAGGTCGCCGGCGGTGCGCTTCACGGCTTCGTTCCCCCGGTCGGCCCCTTCCAGTCCTTCGGCTTGATCAGCATCAGGTTGCCGTCGTCGGAGCCGACGCCGAGGAAGATCGAAGCGAGCAGCCGCCAGACGGTGGCGCGGTAGTACTTGGTGCCGTGCGCCGGGTTGTCGAGCAGCGGATCGCAGATCGACACGGTGTGGTCGGTGTCGCGATAGCCGCCGATCACGATGAAGTGACCGAACGGATCGCCGCGCACGTCGTCCGGCCCGGCCTCGGTCTCACGCGAACACTGGTAGAGATAGGTGCCGTTGGTGCCGGAGAGCAGCGGCGTGCCCTGGCCGAGCACCTTGCCGAGCAGGTCCGGCGACAGGTCGCCCCACACCAGCTTGCCGCCGCGCTCGACGTATTCCTCGGTCGCGGCCATCGCGGGGCCGTAGCGCGGATCCTTCAGCAGCCCCTTCGCCTCGGCGCGCGCCTTGAGCTTGGCCAGCACGTCGGTCGGCTTCTGGAACCACGTCGGGTCCATGTGCCGTACGTTGCACATCCAGGTCGTCACCTCGTAGCCGCGCGCGAGCGCGTGCACGGACAGATGCACACCGAGCGTGCCGCCGGTCGGCAGCTTCGGCGTCTCCGCGATGACGGTCTTCAGGTCGATCGCATCGCCATAGTAGTTGTAGATGGCGTGCAGCGCGGTCGGACCGCAGGTCGTGTAGTCCGGTTGTCGCTCTATTCGTACGGGCAGCTCGATGTCCATCACACGGTCCTTTCGGCGGCGGTGCGCCGGCGTCGGGGAAGTTGGGGCGCCCTGGCGCGGGCCTAGCGCGTGGGCGGTGGCGTCGACTGCGGCGGCTGCTGCGCCTGCGGCGGCGGTTGCTGCGGGGGCAAGGGCTGCGTCGGGGGCATGCCGTGCGTCGGCAGCATCGGCGCCTGGCGGGGTCGCTTGGCGAACTCGAGCGAAACGCCGGTGACGAAGGCGACGCCGCCGACGATCATGAGGATCAGCCCCACGACATCGAGGTCGAACGAATCCGAGCTCGCGTCGATCGCGTAACGAAGGATCGCCCCGAGGGTCGCCAACGCCAAACCGATGCCCATCATCATGGTAGTTCCGTGCTCCTCACGATCCTCGCCGCGACGCGCAGTCGCGGTCCAGCGCCGGCGAGTGAGCGCATTCTGACAGGACCATCGCGCCGGGGCCAGCGAGCGATCGGTGATCTCCGCGCGCCGGGCGACCGGCGCCAGGCCGCCGCCCGTGGGCGGGTTCGGGTGGCACGCACGGAGGGCAACGCGCGGCTGTCCGCGAGCGCGGCCGGCGCAGGAGGACGGATTCCCGTGACCGCGCGGCATGCTCGCACCAGGCCCCGCTTGCTTCTTGCAGAACGTGCGGCGACAGTCGCGCCCAGGTGGTGTGGGGACGTCGCCGCCGTCGACCCCCGCGGCCGCGTCCCTCGCGTTCGACGAGACTGTGCGCAGGCCGCATCACCGCCCCCCCGCCACTGCCGGCCGAGATCGCCCATGTCCAGACACTCCTTGACCAGTATCGCGGCCACGCTGTTGCTGCCGATGCTCACGGTTTCGTGCCAGAAGGAACCGGAAGCGGCGCCGACCGCGCCACCGATCGACGTCAACGTCGCCAAGCCGCTGCAACGCGACGTGCCGATCTACTTCGACGCGATCGGCGAGACGCGCGGCAACACGGAGATCGAGATCCGCGCGCGCGTCGAGGGCTTCATCGAGACCATCGACTTCGAGCAGGGCAAGCTCGTCAAGAAGGGCGACCTGCTCTACACGCTCGATCCGCGGCCGTTCCAGGCCGCGCTCGCCCGAGCCAAGGCGGCGCTCGCCGAGTCCGAGGCACAGCGCGCGCGCGCCCAACAGGACGTCGCGCGCTACGAGCCGCTCGTCGAGAAGAACGCGATCTCGCGCCAGGTCTACGAGACCTCGGTCGCCGTCGAGAAGGCCGCCGCCGCCGCCGTCGACGCTTCGAAGGCGATGGTCGAGCAGGCCGAGATCGACCTGTCCTACACCAGGATCCTGGCGCCCGAGGACGGCCTCGTCGGCAAGACCGAGGTCTACGCCGGCACGCTGGTCGGCCGCGGCCAGAGCACGCTGCTGACGCGCATCTCGCGCATCGACCCGATCCATGCGCGCGCCAACATCTCCGAACGCGACTACCTGGCGCTGAGCCGGCGCCGCTTGGAGACCGGCGGAGCCCCGGCCAAGGAGGCCACGTTCCAGCTCGTGCTCGCGGACGGCACCGAACACAAGGAACCGGGCAAGCTCGTGTTCGTCGACCGCAACGTCGACACGCGCACCGGCACGATCATGTTCGAGGCCGCGTTCCCGAACCCCGGCAACCTGCTGCGGCCGGGCCAATTCGCGCGCGTGCGCTGCCTGATGGACACGGCGCGCGGTGCGCTGCTGGTGCCACAGCGTGCGGTCAAGGAGATGCAGGGCTCCTACCACGTGATGGTCGTCGGCGCCGACGGCGCCGTCGCGCAACGGCTCGTGACCACCGCCGAGCGTGTCGGCTCGCTGTGGCGCATCGCCACCGGCCTGAAGGCCGACGACCAGGTGCTCGTCGATGGCCTGCAGAAGGTCCGGCCCGGCATGAAGGTGGCTCCGAAGGTCGTGTCGATCGACCCGGACAAGCCGGAGCCGAAGAAGGAGGAGCCGAAGAAACCCGGCGAGGAGAAGACGGGCGAGGGCAGGAAGTAGCCCATGGCCCAGTTCTTCATCCGGCGCCCGATCGTCGCCATCGTCATCTCGATCCTCATCGTGATGATGGGTGTCGCGACGCTGAAGGGCCTCAGCATCGAGCAGTACCCGTTCCTGGCGCCGCCGATGATCCGCATCACGGCCAACTATCCGGGCGCCTCGGCCGTCGACGTCGAGCAGTCGGTCGCCACGCCGATCGAGCAGGAGGTCAACGGCGTCGAGAACATGATCTACATGAAGTCGTCGAACACCAGCGACGGCCGCATGCAGCTCGACGTCAACTTCGAGGTGGGCGTCGACCAGGACATGTCCAACGTGCTGACGCAGAACCGCGTCTCGTCGGCCCAGGCGCGCCTGCCCCAGGAGGTGGTCCAGCAGGGCGTCACCGTCAAGAAGATGAGCCCGAGCATCCTGATGGTGATCTCGCTCTACTCGCCGGAGCAGACCTACGACGCCAACTTCCTGATCAACTACTGCGGCATCAACCTGCGCGACCAGCTGCTGCGCATCCCCGGCATCGCGCAGGTGGACCTGTTCGGCGGCACCGACTACAGCATGCGCGTCTGGCTCGAGCCGGACCGCCTGGCCAAGCTGGGCCTGACGCCCGGCGACGTGATCTCCGCCATCCGCGAGCAGAACCTGCAGGCGCCGGCCGGCCGCGTCGGGGCCGCGCCCTCGCCCG
>DASUFY010000246.1:0-8437 GCA_036274315.1 Planctomycetota bacterium
TCGAAGCTCGTAGCTCGAAGCTCGAAGCTCGAAGCTCGAAGCTCGAAGCTCGAAGCTCGAAGCTCGTCCGCATGCTTGCGGGCCTCGGCGGCCTGATCCTCGGCTCTGCTAGCCCAGTCCTGGCCCAGCTGTTTCCGCCACAAGTTCGGTTCTCGACGCTCGACTCCACAGTGCCCATCGTCCCCGGGGGTGGCGTCCCTGGCACCACGGACTATCGCGAAGCCTGGGCCGACGCGAAGTCTCCTGGCGACGGTCGGACCTACTCCGTCGGCACGATCGAGGTCTCGACGACAGCGCCCATGGCGGGGCAGCTCTTCGCCCAGTTCTCCGGTGCCGATGCGTGGCCTGCAGAGACCCTCGCCATGTTCACCATCGCTCCTCCCTCGCTGGGGCGGCAGGTCGTCATGCTGCAGGAAGCCGGCACTGCGGACCAGACGATCGGGTTCCAGCGCTACTACTACGGTACGAACACGGACATGTCGTTTCACGGCAACAACGCGCGCGGCATCTCCGTCTGGCCTGCGGCGACGAGGGCAGACACGCGCATCGCGATCTGCGGCGAGACATTCGACGAGATGCTGCCGCGAGGCAATTCACCCGGAACCCAGGCCCCCGCGGGTTGGCCCGGTTGGTACGCTGGGCCCATCAACATGCAGCCCAGTTCCGCGGGCTTCATCGCCATGTTCGATGGCGATGGGACTCTCCAGTGGAGCCACCAGTTCTTCGGACCCGGCACCGGGCAGTTCTGTGCGATCACCGATGTCAGCGTGCGAGTCGGGCCCACCGTCGATGGTCAGATGACCGACTACGTCACGTTCTGCGGCATCTCGACGTACGGCAACGCCAGCGGCGGTCCCAACGCGAACCTCACGCTGACCGTCGAGAAGCCATTCGCTGCGCCAACGGGGCCATCTCCGGTGTGTCCGAACGCGGCAGGTGGGGCGACGAACAATGGACCAGGCCAGTGGGACGGCATCGTCGGGCGGTTGAGTCACGTTCACAGCGCCCCGGGAACCCCGGCGACCGCCGAGTACCTTTCGATCCTGGGTGGCGTGCAGCAGGACGGTCTCTTCGGTATCGCCGACATCGACGAGCAGCACTTCGCCGTGGTGGGATCGACGGGCTTCACCCCCGCAGTGGGCGTCGGGAACGCGCAGTTTCCGGTCACGTACTCTCTGCCGGGCGCTTGCCCTGGTCTGGTCAACGCGTCTGCTGGGGTGGTCGCGGTCTTCCGGGCAGATCCAGCGGCGCTCGTGCTCGAATCGAGCACGCTGATCGGCTCGCTCGCACCGTTCACCAACACGGTGGCGCGCGACATCCTCGTGCAGCGAGCGTGGGGATCGTTCGGGGAGCCCGCGCTCATCGTCGTCGGTTCGACGGACGATCCGAACCTGCACGTGTTCTTGCGAACCGGAGGCCTGTCGTTTGCTCCGCAGGCGGCACACGGCGGGGGAGTGGATGGCTTCGTCCTGGCCGGCCTGTACATTCCTGCTCCGTTGGTGGGCTGGACGCACGGCACGTACCGCGGGGGCACGGGGTACGACTATCTCTCCGGCGTTCAGGGGTGGAACGAGTTCTATGACCACTTCGCGGTCGCTGGAGTGATCAACCCGCCTGGCACCAATTCGGACATCGACGTCGCCAGCTTCTATCGCCCTCCGGCCGCCGGTCCGCTGACGTTGCTGACGCAGGCGAGGATCGGAAGCACGGGTCCCGACGTGCCTGCGGCAATGGGGACGTTCAACGCAACCGGACAAGGAAACTTCGTGACCTTCGGGCTCGGTGACCCAGCAGGTGGGGGCGTTACCGTGGACCCCACGAGTCGCGTCAACGTCGTCGGCTCGTCCGGCATCAATGCCATCGGTGCGGTGTCCAACTACCCGGTGACGAGCCCGCTGACCATGCCCCCGGGTCCTCCCGGCCGAGGCAGCACCAGCCAGTTCGATGACGCGGTGCGCACGGCGTTCGACCTGCTGCCACCTGGCGTCGGACGGACCGATGGCACCGGCCGGATCGTGGCGGGAGGTCCAGCCGGCGGGTATCCGACCGGGGGCTACTTCGGTGGCACGACGCCCGAATGCGCGCTCACGCCGTTCGGACACCAGATTGGCTTGACCGATCCCCAGGTGCCACCGGCGACCCCGCGCATGTTGCTCGACTTCGAGGGTCAGCTCCCGCTGCCTGGGATGACCTCCAACGTCGCGATCGTCGTGTCGAGGCATTCCGCGGTGAGTGCGAGTGCGCTGTCCATCGTCGCTCTGCAACTCGGCTTTCCGGGGCTGGCCCCCGGCGGGGCCAATGCCTTCGAGCCGGTGGCATTGCCGGAGGGAGTGCTGATGTGGGTCCCCAACGCACCCGTGTTGTTCTCCGCGGCGCCGAACCCAGCGTGGGAGGCCATCCGGTTTCCGCTCACGTTGCCCGTCGCGCCAGCGACGTTCACGGTCCAGGTGGTGTGTTTCCTGCTGACGCCGATCCACGGCGGAGGGGTGGGGCCGGCTTGTCCCATCGGCGGTTCTTCGAACCTGACTGGATCGCCCGGGCTGTGGATCAGCTATTGAACCCTCGCCTTGTCATGATCGCCGCACTTGCCGTTCTGCCCGGATGGAGGCCACGATGAAGACGATGCACCTTGCCAGGATCCAGGCGTTGGCCGCGTTGATCGGCGCGGGGCCCGCGCTCGCGCAGCAAGCGTTCGATCAGCAGGTACTCGACCCAGCGTGCTACGTGCGCGAATGGGGTGTCTACGGCTACGACACGCGCTCGCGCGAGGGACCCTGCGTGCGCGTGGCGTGTGGTTGGAACAACACCGCCCACCTGCGGTCCGATGGTCAGTTGTTCGTGCAGGGGCAGGATGGATGGGGCCAGACCCGGGTGCCGTCCCCTGGCGCGCTGCGCTACGTCGACATGGCCGTGAGTTCGACGGGCGGCATGGGCATCCTCTCGGACGGGACCGCGGTCGGTTGGGGCCTGGCCTGGCCGACGGGATTCGGCTTGCCGCCGGTCGCCCCGCAGCTGCCACCCGGCGTGCGTTACCTGCGGGTCGAGATGATGGCCCACCTGCTGCTGCTGCGGTCCGATGGCGTGGCGGTGGCAACGGGCAACAACACGTACGGCGAGGCGACCGTGCCGGCCCTTCCGAGCGGCGTGAGCGTCGTCGACATCTCGGCCAGCCCGGTGCGATCGGGCCTGTTGCTCTCGGATGGATCGATCCGCCTGTTCGGCCGCAACGACTACGGACAGAACAACATCCCCACCCTGCCGGCCGGCGTGACGTTCACGGCGCTCATGGTGCAGCGCGACTTCACGCTGGCGTTGCGTTCCGATGGGTGGATCGAAGCGTTCGGTCGCAACGACGTCGGGCAGTGCAATGTGCCACCGCTGCCCGCGGGACAGCAGTACACGTTGATCGCGGGCGGAGAAGCGCATGGCCTCGCATGTCGCTCGGACAACACGCTCGTCACCTGGGGAGGCACGGCCTGGTACGGACTCGCGAACGTACCCACGATCCCTGCGGGCCTGCAGTGCGTCCAGGTCGACGCGGGTCAGGTGCACAGCGTGGCGCGGCTGTCGGATGGCCGCGTGCTCTCCTGGGGCCACAACGACTTCTATGAACACGACCTGCCGTACCGTTCGGATCCCGGTGCGCGACCGACTCTGCGCTACGTCGACGTCTCGTCCGGGAGCACGTTCTCGTTGTTGGTGACCTCGGATGGGTTGGTTACCGACTTCGGCGGTACGAACGGCCTTGTCACTCTGCCGGCGCTGCCGCCGGGACTCCGGTACGTGCGCACGCGGGCGGGTTCTCACCATCTGCTCGCGATGCGCAGCGATGGGCGAGTCTTCGCCTTCGGCGACAACTCGGTCGGCCAGTGCAACGTGCCGCCGCTGCCCGCGGGCTCGAGCTACATCGACATGGCGATCGGTGCTGGCCATTCTCTGTTGCTGCGGTCGGACGGCGTCGCCCTCGCATTCGGCTACAACGGTTGGGGAGAATGCAACATCCCGGCACTACCGGCCGGCATGACCTACCAGCGCATTGCCGCGTACGAGGGCTATTCGCTGCTGCTTCGCTCGGACGGCACTCTGCACTACGTCGGGTATCCGGCTGCGGGCACCCAGAACGTGCCCCAGCCACCCCCGGGCACGTCGTTCGTCGACATCGCCGGCGCCAAGAACTTCGCGGTGGCGATCTGCTCGGACGGCACCGCGATCGCCTGGGGCAGCACCGGCAGCTCGTCCTGGCTCGGATTGCCCGCGCTGCCGACGGGCGTCGCCTACGTCGAAGGCTCGGGCTCGTACTCGGACGTTGCACTGCGTCGCTCGGACGGCCAGGTCGTCGTCGTCGGCACGAACAGCTACGACGTCGCGAACGTGCCGCCGCTCGAGCCCGGCACGTCCTACGTGCAGCTGTCCGGCTACAGCCTCTCGATCGCGGGCCGCGTCGGACCGACGAGCACCTACGTCGGCGTCGCCCAGGGCTGCAGCGGCTCGCGACCGGCGACCCGCTTGATCCCGCGCGACACACCGCGCATCGGCAAGCCCTTGCCCATCCGGCTGCTCGATCTGCCGGCCGACGTCGCGATGCTGGCGATGGCGTTCCAGGAGCTGCCGTTGCCCATCGCGCTCGCACCGTTCGGCATGCCGGGCTGCCAGTGGCGCATCCCGCTCGACGCCGTCGCGCTGGTCGCGGGGCAGAACCACGAGGCGACGTTCTCGCTGCCGATCCCCGACGTGCCGTCGCTGGTTGGCACGCGGTTCTATCAGCAGGCGCTCGTGCTCGATCCGCTGGCCGGCAACACGATGGGCGCCGTGGTGTCCGACACCGCCCAAGGCGTCGTCGGTCACTGGTAGCGCGACGGCCGAAGCATCTCTCCGGCGGCGCCGCGAGCTCGGCCGAAGTGGATCTGTGATCGCAACTTCGCGGACTGCCACGTACAGGTTCACACGCATTGGTCCCTCCTTGCCCTCCCCGTCGCGTGAGTCGCGTGAGTGACGGGCTTGTGGAGGATGCGCGCCACGCGGACACTGTGCGCCGTTGTCGTGCCCTCGGCCCTCCGGAGGTTTCCATGAGCGTGCGTGTCGCGTCGGTCCTTCTGCTGCTGGCGAGCGTGTTGCCGGCCCAGGTCGTGATCCCCGTGATGGGTGGAGGTGCGGCGCTGCAGCAGGCCGTGCTCGCGGCGTCTCCGGGCGACATCCTCGATGTGCACCCGGGCAACTACTCCTCGGTGACGGTGACGCGGGGCCTGCGCCTGCTGCTGCAACCCGGCGTGCAGATCGTCGGCGGTCCATACACCGTGTCGCTGACGATCTCGGCGATTCCCGCCGGCGAGACGCTCGTCGTGGCCGGCGGCAGGTTGCAGGGCATCTCGGCGCTCGGCTGCGCGGGCACCGTGGTGTGGGACGGCATCTACATCTTGGAGAACTTCTTCGACGTCTCGTGGATCGATGGCTGCACGGGGCCCGTCGCGTGCCAGGGTGTGCAGGGCGGCGCCTCCTACTTCGCGCAGAGCAGGATCCAGGTGCGCGACTGCTCGCAGGTCAGCTTCCACGGCGGCACGTTGCCGTCGGTGCGCGTCACCAACTCCACCGTCACGTTCCACGGCGTCGTGATCCCGAAGCACAACACGGCGTCGGGCCTCGCGATCGACTCCGGCAGCGTGTCGATCGCCGGCGGCAGCATGGCGGGCGGCAACTTCTTCAGCCTGCCCGTCGAACTGCCTGGCATCTCGATGACGCAGGGCACCCTCGTGCTCACCGACGGCGCGCTGATCATCGCCGAGACGTACTGGCACGCCTTCTACCCGAGCTCGCCGGGCGTGTCGGCGATCGAGGCGGGCAGCGGCACGGTCGTGCTGGATCCGTCGGTGTCGTTCGTGACGTGGCCGGGCACATCCGGTGTGTCGGGCGGCGCGAACGTGACGAACCGGTCCGTGCCGAGCCTCGCGATGCTGCGCCAGCCCGGCGCGTTCCATCTCGCGCTCCGGGCCGAACCCGGCAGCGTGCTCTTCACCGCGTGGAACCTGCCGCTGCCCGCGATCCACCTGCCGTTCGGCGAGCTGTGGCTCGACCCCGCGAGTCCGGTGCTCGCGGTCACCGCGATGCCGGCCTCGGGCAGGGCGGTCGTCAGCGGTTCGTTGCCCGTCGCGCCGCCGTTCCAGGTGCTGGTCGCACAATCGCTCGCATGGACTGCGGCCGGTGAGCTGCTGCTCGGGGTTCCCGACCGCGTCGTCTGGGACTGATCAGAACGGCTGCCCGACGAACAGATAGAACGCCTGCGCGCCGCCCTCGGCCTGGCCGTAGGCGAAGAACGTCGGCCCGAGCGGCGTGTCGACGGCGGCGAACAGGCTGCCCGCGATCCGGAAGGTGTCGAACACGTCCTCGCGATCGGCCCACACGTTTCCGGCTTCGAAGGTCGCGCCGACGTAGACGGGGAAGCCGAACAGCTCGGCGCGGCGACCGGCGATGCGTTGGCGCACGAAGGCGACGAACAGACCGGCGTGCTGGCCGCCGATGGACCCCGGGTCGAGTCCCGAGAGTCGTGTGAATCCGCCGAGGCCCGGCGCCCGGTAGAAGGGCAACGTCTTGTCGAGCGCGGTCTCGTAGGAGATCCCGACACCCACGGTCGTGCGATCGGCCGACACGTAGCCGGCGCAGGCACCGGCCAGCTTCTGGTACTCGACGTCGGCGCCGAGCGCTTCGTCGGCCAGCGTCCAGATGACGATGCTGCGCACGCCGGAGGTCGGGAAGGTGCCTTCGTCGAGCGTGTCGACGAGCAGCTTGGCCTCGACCACGCCGTCGTCGAAATGGAAGCCCTGCACCGGCACGATCAGATCGGCGTCGACTTCACCGGCGATGCGTGCGTAGCCGAAGCGCAGCTCCCTGAGCACGAGCCCGATGCGTTCGGGGCGCGCTTCCTGGGCGAGTGCGCGCGCCGTGCAGACGAGCGACGCGAGCGCCACGATCGACGCGAGGCAGGGTCGGCGCGTCGGGCGCCTCGTGGCATGCTCTTCGCACATGCGACAGCGACACTAGCCGCGGCGTCGGCCGCGCACCAGCGCCGCGCACGCCCCAGGAAGCTCGAGCCACGCCGCCTCGCGGGCTGTGATCCATTCAGAACCGGTCTCAGGCCCGCGTTCCAATAGGTGCTCACGGGAGTCGAGCGGTCGCGGTCGTCTTGGGCGGGCAGGAGGGCCGGCATGGCGGCCAGGAGCAGCAGCAGGGCACGTCGCATGGTGTTCTCTTCCACGAAGGGCGAACGGGTTTCGCAGCCGCGACGGCGGCCGCGAGGGGCGGTGGCCCCGAGCCATCCATCCGCCGGGGTCACCGGTTCGTGACCCCACATCGCGCAGAATCCGGGCCCGGCCGGCATCGCTGCGGGCGGCGCACGTCGATGCTCTGCTGCTACGCGCCGCGCAGCAGCGACTGCAGCATCTGGCGCAGCTCCGGATCCGGCTCGTTGCCGAGGCGCTGCACGAGCGCGCTGTGTGCGACCGTGTCGGTGCGCGCGCGGCTGGCCAGGGCCGAGTAGGCGACGCGGCGCACCTCGGCGTCGCCGTCGGTCGCGGCGCGATCGACGAGCACGTCGCGCGTCCATGCCGCCGTCGATTCGCCGATCGTCTGCACCGCCAGGCGACGCACGTCGGCGTCGGGGTCGCCGCGCGCGATCGACTGCAGCAGCGCCGCCGCTGCCGGCGAGGTGACACGGCGCAGTACGGTCACGGCCCGCGCCCGTTCGACCGGGTCGTTCGACGCCGACAGCCGCTGCGCCAGCGGCACGACCGCCGGATCGCCGGTGTTGCCGAGCGCCTCGGACCAGGCGCCTTCGAGGCCGTCCTGCCTCGCCGCTGCTTCGAGGCCCAGCAGCTCGTCGACGAGTGCGCCGCCCTCGGCCGTCACGGCGCCGCGTGTGCCGAGCGCACCGAGAGCCAACATCGAGCTGCCCGCGAGCACGTCGAGCCGGCCGACGCCGTGCAGCGAGCGCCGCAGGCTGTCGACGAGCGCTTGGCTCGGGTGCTCGAGCTGGAACATCGACTCGACGGCGGCCCGCCGCAGTCCGGCTTCGACGAGGCCGTTCTCGAAGACCGCCGCCAGTGCCACCTGCGCGCGCTCGTTGCCGGCCATGCCGAGCACGGCGAGCACGTCGGCGGCCGCCTGGCCCGTGAGCCGCGCCGACTGCACGAGTCCGGCCAGCCGATCGGCCTCGCCGGGGTCGCGGCGCACGAGTTGCGCCAGCATCTGCAGCAGTTCGTGGTACTCGCGGCTCGGCTCCCGCTTGCTGTCGAGGAACGCCTGCAGGCGCTGCAGCACGGCCGCCACGTCGAGATCGCCGAGCTTCTCGTCCCAGAAGCGGCTCATCGGGTCTTCGCCGGCCGCCGGCATCTCCTGGAGGCCGGTAACGTCGGCGAAGCCATGCTGCCAGTCGGCCTGCACCGGCACC
>DASUFY010000247.1:0-44359 GCA_036274315.1 Planctomycetota bacterium
CGGCGCCGAGCGCGCGTACCACAAGGCGATCGAATTGCAGCCCGGCTACGCGAAGCCGCACAACGGCCTCGGCTTCCTCTACCTCGAACTGGGCCGCCTCGATGACGCGAAGGTGGCGTTCGAACGCGCGATCGCGATCGATCCGCAGTTCCCCGATGCGCTCACGAACCTGAGTCTCGCGCACACCCGCACCGGTGACTTCGCCGAGGCGCTGCCGTACGCCGAACGCGCCGTGGCGATCCAGCCGAAGAACCCCTCCTACCTGCTGAACCTCGCGATCCCCGCGATCCGGCTCGGCCGCACCGACCAGGCGCGCGCGACGACGGCGGACCTCGTCCAGGTCGCCGCCGGCAACGCTCCGGCATGGTGCGAGCGCACCTGGGCGCTGCTGCTGGCGCCCGCGCAGGTGTCCGAGGCCGGCAACGCCGCGGCGCGCGCCGTCGAGCTCGCGAAGGGTTCGCAGATGGCGCTCGCCCAGCTCGCCGCCGCGAGCGCCGCGGTCGCCGCTGGCGACGCCGAGGCAGCCCGGACCCACCTGCGGCAGTTCGAAGAGTGCAACCAGGAGGTCAGGGAGTGGGAAGCGGCGAAGGTCGACGACGTGCGGAACTGGCTGCAGAGCCGGTGAAGCGGCGGTGGGTCCGGTGGCCGCGCATGGGCTTTCGGCCGCGGATCGGGCACGATCTGCGGGCATGACCGCGACTGCCCGCGCCCTGCTCTGCGTCGCGTCGTGCTGTGCCTGCACCGCGCCCGTGTCCGCGCCGCCGCTGCCGCACCTCGCGCGCACGATCCCGATGCCCGGGATCGCGGGTGCCGGCGGCGGGCGGCTCGACCATCTCGACTACGACCGAACGACCGGGCGCCTGTTCCTCGCCGCCGTCGGTTGCGACTCGCTCGAGGTGATCGACCTGCGCGCGGGCCGGCACCTGCAGCGCATCGCCGAGCTGCCCGAGCCGCAGGGCGTCGCCGTGGTGCCGCGCGCCGGCGCCGCCGCGCGCGTGTTCGTCGGCTGCGGCGGCGATGGCAGCGTGCGGGCGTACGACGCCGCTTCGCTCGCCGCGCTCGGATCGGTGTTCGCGGGCGACGACGCCGACAACGTGCACTGGGATCCGCGCACGGCCCGCGTCTGGGTCGGCTGCGGCGGCGCGCGCGGTGGTGCGGTCGTCGCGATCGACCCCGAGACGATGGCCGTCGTCGCACACACCGAATTGCCCGCGCACGCGGAGGGCTTCCGGCTCGACGAGGCGAGCGCGCGCATGTTCGTCAACGTGCCGGGCGCCGATGGCGGCGCCGCGGTGCTGCTCGCCGATCGCGAGCGCGGCGCCGTCGAGGCGACCTGCCGCCTGCGCGGCGCCGCGGCCAACTTCCCGCTCTGCCACGTCGCCGCGTTGCACGCCGTGCTGCTCGTCTGCCGCGATCCGTCGGTGCTGCTCGTGCTCGACGACCGCACCGGCGACGAACTCGCGCGCGTGTCGTGCGTCGCCGACGGTGACGACGTGTTCTTCGACGAAGCGACCGGCAACGTGCTCGTGATCGGCGGCGAGGGTGGGCTCGAGGTGTTTGCGATGCCCGCGCGCGGCACGCTGCAGCGGGTCGGCGTGGTGCCGCTGCCGCCGCGCGCGCGCACCGGCCTGCTCGTCAGCGAGCGGCGCGCGCTCTACGTCGCGGTGCCGCGGCAGCAGGACGGCACCGACGCCGCGGTGCTCGAGTTCCTGCTCGATCCGGGCGCGAGCGCGCGGTAGCCCGCGGGCTCAGCTGCAGTCCTTGGCGACGAGCTGCAGGGCTCGGTCCCGGAGGTGCGTTCGGCCGCCCGCGCCAGCATGGCGCGCACGGCTTCGTGGATCAGGGTGAACAGGTCGGGCGTTGCATGTGTGCTCCGTCTTGGTCTGGAGCACAACATCGTTTGCACCGGCCATCAGGACATCCTCAGAGGTTGCTGAACCGATCCTGAGAATTGCCCATGCGGCCGCGGAACGGCGCAGTCGAGGTGGCGCGGCTACTTGCCGCTGTCGGAGTTGGCGCCGTCGCCGAACTGCTCGACCAGTTCCAGCGTGCGGTGCAGGTCGCCGAAGTCCGCGAACAGCGCGAACGACACTCCGCCCTTGGGATTGGCGCTGCCGCGCTCGACCGCTTCGAAGCCTCGGGTCAGGATCGCGAAATCGAGGTGCTCGGCGTCCTTGCCCGCGGACTTCGCCGCCTCGAGCTCGAGGCGCTCCGGGATGCTGCGGCTGGCGAGGTCCTTCTTCACCGCATCGACCTTGGCCTGGTCGGGCTGCTGCCCGCGCGGCGCGCGGCGCGCCGCGATCAGCTCGGTCGGGATCAGCACGAACTTCGAGAACTCGCCCTGCCCGTCGCGCAGCACGTTCAGTTTGTACTTCGCGACCGGCACGACCGTCTTCCCGGCGGCGAGCGGCATCGCGACATCGAGCGTGGCGAAGCCGAGGTGCCACTCGGCCCCGTTGGGCAGCGTCGCCACCTGGTCCTTGTTGTAGGGCACCGTGAACCAGGTGAGCGTCGCCTTGCCGCCGGCGCCCTGGACGACGATCGCCTTGGGCACGTGCGGATGGAGGAACGGGAGCGCGAGCGGAAGCGAAGCAAGCAGCATCGCGGCGAACGAAGGGAGCGTGATCACGGAGACCTCGGATGGACGTGGGGGAGTGATTGCCGCAGCGGGCGCTGCAGAGGCGGCTCCCATTCTCCCCCGGCGCGACGCCGTTGCCAGCGCGCGCTGTGCGCGGTCGCCGAGCCGGGGCCGTTGCCCACTCCAAGTCTCTGGACCAGTGCTGCAGCGCACTGAGCACCGGCGACGGCGTCAGGCCGCCCATCGGGCACGGCGACGCGTTCCCCATCGTGCCGCAGAGGTCCTCGAGCAACCGACGTTCTGCTCGCACAGCTGTCCCGCGACGATGCGGTCGATGATCTCGGCGCTGCACGTGCCGCCGATGCGACACGTCGTGCACCTGCCGCACGACTCGATCGCGCAGGACTCCATCGAGAAGCGCGCCTGCTTCGCCATGTCGACCGTGTCGTCGAAGACCACGAGGCCGCCCTGGTCGATCATGCCAACACGTCGTAGTCGAGCCGCACATCGAACTTCGTGGGGCTCTGCTCGCGCCAGCATTGGCGATGCGACTTGCGCCGGCAGCGGACCGGATGCTTCCGATCGCGACTTCAACCGCCGATGGTCCCCAGCATCGCCTCCGAGACCACCGCGGCGAACGGGTTGCCAGCCGCGGGATCGAACACGAGCGCCTGGTTGGCGAACTGCAAGCCGACGAGCATCGGGTCGTACGGCACGGCCAACGCGAACTGCGCTTCCGTGCCGGGCCCCGAGACCAGGGCCGCCGCATCGAAAGAGACGTGCGCCCTGCACCCGGGCATGCCGAGTGTGGTCAGTGAGACGCCGGGGCGCAGCGAGTTCCAGCCGAACACCATCAGGGCGGTACCGGTCGGCAGGTTCGTCAGCAGCAAGGGCAGCGTGCGTCCGATCTGCGGCGTGTCGCGCGGGATCAGGCGGGAAGGCGGCAGGGAGCCGGCGCAACCGGCTCCGGACGGCACGTAGCGGCTCGCGCTGCCGATGAGTCCGGCGCTCGATTCGACGTCGGCCGCGATGCGCAGGAACGATCGGCCGAGACGAACGAATGGCACGGGTGTCACCTGAGACGGGTGGCCCCATGTGACGACGACCCCATCGGACCGGCGCGCGACGGCGTAATTGTCGGCACACTCGACCTCGACGTAGCTCAAGCCTGCGGGCAAAGGCGGCACGTTGGTGATCCCGCCGCCCCATGAAGCCAGAGTACCATCGGACCGCATCGCTGCCGCGATGCTCCAGCCACATGCAACGCCGGTGTAGCGAAGTCCAGGCTGCAGCGCCGGCACGCTCAGGATGCCGCCTCCGCCTGTTCCAACCATGACCAGGTTGCCATCGGAGCGCAGCAGCAGCACGTTCTGCGACCCCGCCGATGCCGCCAAATAGGTCTGGCCCGGCGGCAGCGGCGGGATGTTCGTCTGCCCCCATGAGTTGTCTCCCCAGGCGACCGCGGTGCCGTTCGATCGCAACGCCACCGCGTTCTGTTCGCCAGCGTCGACGTGCACGTACGTCAGTCCCGGCGGCAATGCCGGCACCGCTAGCTGGCCGTGCAGGTTCGCGCCCCACGCCCGGATCATCCCGTCCGACGCGAGGCCGACCCAGAAGTTGCCGCCGGCGCTGCATTGCTCGTAGCGCACGCCAGTTGGCAGCGAAGGTGCCGCTGGAACGGTGGCAGCCGACAGTACCTTGCCGAGCGTGCCTGACCCGGTGACCGTCAGTGCACCGCCGAACACCGCATCGAGACCGCGGTAGGCGTCGCCTGGCAGCAGCGGCGGTGGTGTTTCGTATCTGCCCCACGACTCGATGAAGCCATCGGCACGCAGCGCAACCGTGTGCTGCAGGCCGCCGAACATCTCGACGTAGGTCCCGGGTGGCGCGGCGGGGATGTTGCACTGGCCCGCATCGTTCCACCCCCAGGCCAGCCATTGCCCATCGCTGCGCAGCGCCAGGTTGTGGGATCCACCAGCGGCGACGTCCACATACAGCAGCCCCGCCGGCAGGGTCGGCACGTTGCACTGGCCATAGTAGTTGTCGCCCCACGCGACGACTTGACCGTCCGAACGCAAGGCGACGAGGTGGTTGTAGCCGGCGTGCACTTCGGTGTAGGTCACGCCGGCCGGCAGCGCCGGGATCGCCTGAACCCCGTAGTTGTTGCTTCCCCACGCTCGAAGGCTTCCATCCGAGACGAGCGCGGCAGCGAAGAACCCGCTCGCCGTGATCGCCGTGTAGGACAATCCCGCGGCCAACGGCGGCACGGAGTCGAGGCCCCCGAACGTGGTGCCCCACGACACGATCACACCATCCGAGCGAAGCGCGAACGAACGAAAGTGGCTGGAACAGGTGTCGACCCAACTCAGACCAGGCGGCAGCGACGGCGGTCCGGACGGCGGCGAATACCCGATCAGGAACGGGGACCACTGCACGAGCTGCCCGTTGGACAGTTCGGCGATGGGCACCGCGCACGCCGAAGCGTGGGTGTAGGTCAGACCAGCCGGTGCTTGTGGCGGCGAGGCAGCTCCGTCGTGGTTCTCGCCGAAGGCCAGCACACGACCGTCGGCGGTGAGCACCATGGTAAGCGAACGACTCGGCGACGCGGACACGCGCTGCACCGGCACCCCGAACGCCTCGGTGTCGCACGCATCGCGCACACCCCAGCCTCGCATCTGATCCTGGGCTCGGAGTCCATGCACCAGCAGCACGGCGCCGATGCAGGCGGCTGCGACGGAAGGCGTCACCGGTGCGGTTGTTCTGCTCATGGTCGTGCGCTCAGTAGGTGAACAACAGGGCCGGGCTCGCCGCCGAGCTGAAGACGGCGCCGCCCTGGCACAGTGGATCGGAGCCACAGCCAGGTGCGGTTGCGCAGTAGTTCCAGGGCAGGAACAGACTGACGAACTGGATCGTGAACGTCGCTGGGCCAGCAGGAAGTACCGGCAGGGCCAGGCGCCAGGATTCGTCGACGGGAATCGTGCCGAAGGGAACGGCCAGGTTGACGTCGCCAAACACCTCGATGCCGGGGAACGGGCTCGGCGTTAGCACGGGAAAGCCGAGCCACAGCGCCCCGATCGCAATCGAGCCGCTGACCGGTCGGTCAACCAGGATGGCGATGTTGCCGCCGGACGCAGGCACGCCGTCAACATCGATGAACATGCGCTCGAGAGCCGCTGGCAAGAGTGCGTTGCCGAACTGCGATATGGCACAGGCCGGAGTCGTTCCGCCAACCGTGCCGGGCTGCGGACCACAGCCCGTGGTGCCATCGATCCGACAGGCCCCGTAGGGCAGCACGTCCAATTGCAGGCGAAGTGCATCGACCTGTGTTGTGGTCGGCACGACTCCCTGGGAGTTGCGTATCTCAGCGGGAGGGCCAACGATGGGAAACTCGATGACCGATCCGGTCTGGGGCAGCGAAGTATTGCCTACCGCGGCGATGACGCCCCGTGCATCCACGGCGACGCCGCCAGAGGTGAGGTTGCCCGGGGCTTGGGACAGGAACGGAGCCGTGGAGGTGAATGCCTGGAACAGGCCCGGTCTCGCGCCAGGCTCGTCGGACCGCAGATTGCCGGACGGCGGCCCGTCCACCTCCATCTGGTGCAACGCAGTGATGCCAAGCCAACCGCCGCTCCCGAACCCGGGTTCCCGGAAGCAACTCGTCACCAGCATGCGCGTGGTTCCTCCCGGGTACTCGAGCCAGCCAGACACCACGACATGGTCATGGTACTCGTTCCATCCGGCCACACCCATGGCGCCACTGCCCGTGTTCGCGCCAGCGGGAGCATTCACGTACCGGCCGGCCAACCAGCCAGCGCTGAGGAACGGAGTCGCCAGCAAGTAGCCGCTTGCGCCCCCGTTGAAGGAACCGACCGACTGCCCAGCAAAGGCCAGTTCCAGGTCGAGCTGGCCGAAGTCCGTGGAGCCGACCGTAGATCCAGTCGAGGCCGGGCCCGTCCTGCCAGAGCACATCTCGAGCGATCGTGTGGGACGTGTCGGTTCCGATCAGCCGTGATTCGTCGAGCTGCAGGTTGGCCAGCGGATTGGCAGGGGTCGGCGCCGTGAATCGCAGGGCCACGCCGAACGACCACGAAGTCAGCAGCGAGAACTGCACCGTGCCGTTCGCGAACGTATCCGGCGCCGTCAAGGGGAATGCCAAGCCGCCGGCGACGGTCCCAAACTGCGTCGTGCCGACGACGACGAACTCGCCGAGGCTCTTCTGCGCGATGCCGAGCAGGGCATCGTCGCCGGCTCCCCCAACGATGGAGTGGAAGTCCAACTCGGGATTTCCCATCGCGTTCGGAAAGGACACGCGGCCGACGATGCCGTCCCACTGCGTATACGCACCGTTGTCGGAGTCGCCTCCGGCGTACATATCGTTGCCGTAGGCGGGCGGAGCCACGAACGGACCAACCGCTGGCACACCGGGCAACATCGTCGAGGGAGGGGCGATCGCCGGGTTGCCGTTGCGCGTCGCGCCACAGTAGGTCACGTACTCCTTCGGCTGCCCCATCGCGTCCAGTTCGACCCGGATCGAGACATCGGTGATCTCGTCTTCGCATTCTGGTCGTCGGCGAAGAAGTGGTAGGACCACCGCAGAAAGAGGAATCCGTCGTAAACCGCGATGAACCCGGTGTCGGGCCCAAACCCCCCCCAGCCCAATGTTGCCGGAGTTGTTGAAGGGCGTCGGCGACAGCGGCAGGCTCGGATCGCGCGTGGAGCCGCAAATCGCGATCCTCGTTTGGGCGAGGGTAGGTGCCGGCCATACCGAGATGGCGCGCGCGAAGGTGGAGGCGCCTACATAGCCGCCCAGGTTCGAACCCATGCCGTGGAAGTAGGCCTGGCCGCGAATGCCCGCCGGTTGGCCCGGCTCGGCGATTTGAATGATCGCGACTTGCTTCGTCGCATTGTTGAAGGCAGCACCCGGAGGATAGGACGGCATGAGCGTCGAGAAGCTGCTGTTCGTCCCGGGCGGCGAAGCGATCGTCGAGCCGACCGAGTAGGTGCGCCCGTCACCCGGTGTCTTCACGTCCGCCCACGTGTCCTGCTCATTCACGTTGACGCCGTTCCAGTCATGGGTCGCGAACAAGACCCGCTGCGCTAGGGCACGCACCGAAAGCGCAAGTCCAACGGTCAGGACGAGGCAGATTCTACGGAGGAGAGGAGAGGAGAGGAGAGGAGAGGAGAGGACATCGCGTTCTCCGGACGAGGCCACCAAGCGCGGGCGCCGCCCGGACCAACGCCGAGCGATTCACCCAGCCCTCATAGTCAGCATACCACGCGGGCGTCACGTAGTGGCGCCGCTCTTCCCGGCGATTCCTCCGTGGCATCGAGGTTCCACTGGGTCAGCCATGCGCGCCGGAAAGGCGAACCGAACCCTACTGGGCTGCCACGGCATGCCCAGCCAGCCCTGCCGCACACCGCGCGCCGGCCCCGTCAGCGGATCGTGAAGTCGACCGCGTCGCTGAGGTCGATGAAGCCGAGGCAGCGTGTGCCGGTGAGGTGGAAGCCCTGTGCGGTCAGCGCGAGGCCAACCGCCGCGGGGTCGTTCGGGATCACCCACGACCACGGTGCGAGGAACGTCGCGATCGGGTTGACGCCCTGGTAGCAGTTGCAGCCGATCGCGTTCAGGGGGATGAACGCCGGCAGCCCGATGTGCACAGCGGCCAGCGGGCCCGGCTGCACGTCGAAGTTCAGGGTCTGGCCGATCACTGGCAAGCCGGTCACATTGATCGTCGTGACCCCGCAGTGGTAGTTCCGCGTGCCGAACAGCTGCCCCGACAGCCAGCCGCCGACGTCCCAGACCGGGAACCAGTTTGCACCGTCGACCATGTCGGATGCGAAGTAGCGCGCCGACGGCGCGTTGCCGCCGCTGTAGTCCGCGTGGATCGTGGCCCGCGTCGTTCCGGAGTAGGCGAGGGGCGCGCGCTCATCGACGCGGAAGGCGTTGGTCGTCGGCAGGTAGGCCACCGTCGCCATCTCGACCGTGTAGTACCCCCATGGGGAAGCGGTCGTGACGGTGTAGGCGGCGACGAAGCGCGTGCCGTCGGAGTCGATCTCGGGCTCGAAGCAGTCGACGCCGGGGCTGGCGCTCACGGTGAAGCTGTTCACCTGCGTCGTGTTGGCGCCGAACACGCGGCACACGATGTTGCGCGGCTGGCTCGATGCGGTGGCGTTCTCGTGCACGACCGGCCAGTAGCGCACGCCGTTCGCGTCGAACGGCGAGCTGGCGGACGGCGCGGTCTCCTGGTTCGCCGTGATCGCGACGTTGAACACGTTGGTCGGCAGAGTGCCGTTCCACGCGACGAAGCGGCCGAAGCAGTCGTTGAGCGGCGACGGGAACGTGCGTTGCCAGGTGACCATCCACCACGCCGGCAGGCCGTTGGACTGCCCGCACGACTTGCTGATCGACGGCCGGCTGTCGGCGGCGTTGAGGTCGATGATGACGGGATTCGTCGTGACCAGGCCGCCCGCCGTCGTGATCTGGCGCATGAAGATGCCCGGCAAGACGCTCGTCTTGGTGAAGACGACCGTGTAGCGGCCGACGCCGAAGTACGGGTCGCTGCCGACGTCCGGGAACGAGTTGTTGCCGCCGAGGCCGACGACACCGTTGCGTTCGATGTCGATCGCGCCGCCGACCGTCGCGTTGGCAGCGACGAGACGACCGCCGATCCAGCTCGTCGTGCCGCTGTGGATCTCCGCGACGACGAGGAAGTTCTGCGCGTAGTTGTTCGCGGCAACGGCGGTCTTGACCCAATCGTTGGCCGTGAAGTCGATCATGAACTCGGCGTGCACGAGGTTGAGGCCGCCGTCGAACAGCTCGCCCCAGCAGTCTCTGTCGGTGGCGCTGTAGTCGCTCAGATAGATGATCAGCGTGCGCCCACCGAGCGACTGGAACGAAGCGATCTGCGGGTCGTGCTGTGTGTGGGTGCCGTAGAAGCCCGCATAGACGGGACCCGAGTTGAGCAGCGGGTCGAGCACGATCGGCAGCCGCGCCTTCTGCACGAACGACGCCGGGATCTCCATGTGCACGCTGCTGCCGTTCCACGTCATCGCCAGCGGCAGGCGCTGGCCCGCCGCGTCGACGGCGTTGGCCTTCGTGTAGTCGAGGTGGCCGATCTCGTTCGCGAAGCGCAGCCCGCCGTCGATCGCCGACGCCGCGAGCTCGGTCGTGACGTGCACGTCGACGCCGATCGCACCGCGGTTCGGCAGCGCGTCGAACACGAACGATTGCTCGAGCTGGTCGAGGCTCGCGTCGATCACCTCGGTCAGCGCTCCGCGCGGCGTGCGCACCTGGTTGCCGTTCCAGACCGGCTCACCGTCGGCGAGGGCCAGCGGTTCGCCGCCGACGGTCGCCTGCGCGAGCTCGAACCTCACCGGGAAGTTGCGCGGTGCATCGCTGCCGAAGAACGGGATCGCCGTGAAGCCGCGCGCATCGAAGCTCGCCTTCCACGAGGCGCCGAGCGCCCACAGCGGGCCGCCGGCGTCCGGCCGGTCGAAGAACACGCGCGTCTGCTGCAGCCCGGCGGTCGCGCCGCCTGGGCGCGCGCGCGCGACCGCCGGCTCGCCGGGTTGCATGCTGGCTGCCTGCTCCGCGCGCGGCGGCAACGACTCGTAGTTCTCTGGGGGCGCCTGCGCCGACAGCGTCGGCAGCAGCGCCAGGGCGGCAACGATGGGGAGGGTTCGCATGGGAGTCGCGGTTTCGGGATGACAGGCCGGGAAGCGCCAACCACCCTGCAGCGGCATTGCGCGCGGGATCACACGGCGCGCCGAGGGCCGGCCGGCCCCGCACGGGGCAAAGGCGCCATCGCACGGGGCTTTCCGCCACACCGCCCGTTTCGCGGCGACCGCGGGGGCCACCCGCGCCCTGCCGGGCTAGCCGACGATGCCGCGGCAGTCGATCGACCAGACCTGGCGGCCGTTGCCGCCGTGCGGCGAATCGATCAGCACGTGCCTGCCGTCGGGCGTGCAGCGCGGGTGCAGGTCGCAGCGCCATTCCCCCTGGTAGGCCGGCGGCGACGCGAAGTGCCCGAGCGGCACGACGCGCCCCGTCGCGACGTGGAACAGATACGGGTGCTGCAGCCGCTGCGCGTCCGGGTAGGTGTCGTTGAGGATCCACTGGTTGCCCGGCAGGTAGCTGCAGTGGCCGTTCTCGTGCATCGCCTCGCGACCGACGACCTCGACGCTGTCGCCGCCGTCCTCGAACAGGTAGAACGCGTCGCCCGCCGCCTCGCGCCGCGTCCACGCGAGGATGTGCGTCGCATCGCGCCAGATGAAGTGCGACGTGTGGCCCGAGCCGTCGACGACGCGCACGTCCTCGCCGTCCGGCGTCGCGGTCAGCATGCGCGTCGCGAAGCCGTTCTTGCCCTTCTGCCGCCAGCGGTGCAGGAACACGAGCCGCGTGCCGTCGGGGTTGAACAGCACGTGGTTGAAGTAGTGTGTCGTGTCGTCGCCCGCCGCCGAACCGGCGGCGATCGCGGCGATCGACAGCACGAGCTCGCTCCTGCCGGTGTCGAGGTCGATGCGGTAGAGGCCGGCGTCGTCGGGACGCGGCTCGCCGCGGTTGCCGTCGATCAGGCCCGCGTAGCCGTAGCCGGGGCGCATGTACTGGATGCGTTCGAAGTCGACGCCCATCGCCGTGCGCCCGTCGGGGGCGATCGTGTAGATCGCGCGGCCGATCGTGCGCATCGCGCCGCTCTGCGTGTCGAGCACGCGGCAGACGAAGGCGTCGCCCTCGCGGTCGTTCCACAGCACTTCGCGGCGAGAGCCCGGGCGCCACTGCAGCATGCAGCCCTGTTGCCAGCCCCACGCGCGGCTGCGTCCGAGCTCCTTCCACTCGTCGTCGTGATCGAGGTCCACCATGCCGATGCGGACCTCGTCGTCGCTGCGCGGCGAACGGTGCTCGAAGCCGACCTCCATCGCGAGCGCGAAGCGTCCGGTCGGGTCGACCTCGAGCTTGTCGTAGTAGCCGAACCAGTGCGCCTTGGGCCCGCGCGTGATCGCGCGGATGGGCGGCAGCTCGCGGCGCGCTGCCAGCCCGGTCGCGTGCGCGGCGGCGATGCCGGCGGCGGCGAACGCGCCGGCTTCGGCGAGGAACTGGCGGCGGGTCTCGAGCCTGGTCATGGCGCGGCGGTCCGGATCCGGATGGCCGACCATCTTCGCGCATGTCGCGCCGCCGCGCATCCACGGGATTGTTTCCGCGCCGCGTAAGTCGCGCGGCGGCCCGGCGACCAATCGGCGGAGGCCCCATGTCCCGACGATTCCCCCTGTCCCCAGTTCTCGCAGGCCTGCTCACCGGCCTGCCGACCGCCCAGTCCCCGCCGCGCCAGGCGAACGAGCTCGACCCGTTGCCGGTGGGTGTCGTGCTCGACGTGTCTGCGACGAAGCTCGTCAAGCAGCGCGCCGACGTCGTCTACCTGCGCCGCGGCGCACGCAACCTCGCGCTCGACATCTACCAGCCCCCGGGCGCCGCGCCGGCGCAGCTGCGTCCGGCGGTGGTGTTCCTCAACGCGATCGGCGACCGAGGCAACCACCCGCTGCGCCGCTGGGGCATCTACAGCTCCTGGCCCCGCCTGGTCGCCGCACACGGCATGTGCGGCGTGTCGATGGACGCCGACCCGGACGCGGTCCAGGACTGCCTGGCCGCGGTGTTCCACTTCCTCGTCGAGCACGGCAAGGAGTACGGCATCGACGCCGACCACCTCGGCGTCTACGCGGCGTCGGCGAACGTGACCGGCGCGAGCGAGTACCTGCTGGGGCCGAACGTGCACACGGGCATCCGGGCGGCCGCGCTCTGCTACGGCAGCCCGCCGGCGCAGGAGCTGCGCGTCGACCTGCCCGTGCTGTTCATCGTCGCTGAGTCGGACGCCGATCGCATGCGCGAGCCACTCGCGGAGCTGTGGCGGCGCGTGATCGAGCGCAAGGCGCCGTGGACGCTCTGCTACGGCAGCACGCTGCCGGACGCGTTCGACGCCTTCGCCGACACGCCCGCCTCGCGCGCCCTCGTCGCGCAGATGATCTCGTTCTGGCACAACCAGCTGTCGCCGCCCGCGGCGGGCCAGCCGTCGCCGGCGCGCACGATCCTCTCGGCGATGTACGCCGACCAGCCCGAACGTGCGGTCGCGAGCATCGACGACTACCTGAAGGCGCACCCGAAGAACCCGATGGCGCACAGCCTGCGCGGCTCGGTGCTGCAGCGTATGGGTCGCACCGACGATGCGATCGCGTCGTTCCAGCGCGCGATCGAGCTCGGCGCGACCGAACCCGATGCGTACCTCGGTCTCGCCGACCTGCGCGTTCGCGCGCACGACTACGCGGCCGCCGAACCGCTGTTCCGGCGCGGGATCGAGCTCGGCGCCGACGACGGCGGCGTGCTCGCGAAGCTCGCCCACACCCAGCTTCTGATCGACAAGAACCGCGAAGCGGTCGCCAACTACGAACGTGCGCTCGCGGCCGGCCTGCCGCCGTGGGCGCAGCCGCCCGGCGTCGCGCGCTACAACCTCGCCTGCGGCTACGTGCGCCTCGGCCGCAAGGACGACGCGATCCGGGCGCTCGGCCAGGCGGTCGAAGCGGGCTTCAAGGACAAGCGGCAGTACGAGACCGACGACGACCTGAAGCCGCTGCGCGACGATCCGCGGTTCCAGGAGCTGCTGCGCGGGCTCTGATGCCCGCGGTCGCGACGGCGCCAAGGTGATGCCGGCGCCTCGCAGAACAGCGTCGGTGGCGCGGTGCCCGGCGCGGAACAGCGGGGCCCGAGCCCGCGTGACGCAGATGCCGCGGCGGCCGGGTTGCGCTCAGCGGGCGCGCAGCGTCGCGGCGCGCGCCCGGCACGCCGCCGCCGATGTCACCTCGCCGAGCGACTCGTGCAGTTCCGCGCAGATGTCGAGCACCTCGGGCATGCTGCCGGAGGCCAGCTCGTCGGCGCGCAATGCGGCGGCGAGCGCCTCGGTGAGCCGGGACGGCTCCACCTTGGCGAGCGCGATCGCGAGGCCTGCCTGCGCTGCCACGTCCTCGGGGAACAACGCCACCCATCTCTGCCACTCCGCCAGCACGCCGTCCGCGTCGCCTTGCTGCTCCAACAGTTCGACGAGCATGACGTGCGCCGGCCCGTGGTCGGAGCGCGCGGCGATCGCACGCCGCAGCGATGCGACGGCTGCTGCGTGCTGTCCGAGCGCGCGCTGCGCACTGGCGAGCGCGTGCAGCGCGACCGGCGGATCGGGAAAACGATCGGCCAGGTCGACGAACACGTCGAGCGCGCGCGCCGGGTCGGCGTCGGCGCTCGCCCGCGCCAGGAAGAACTGCGCGCGCACGTTGCCCGGCGAGCGCTGGAGCCATTCGGCGGCGGCGGCCTCGGCGCCGCCGACGTCGCCGTGCCCGATGAGGCTGTTGAGCACGATGCTGCGGCGTGCGTCGTCCCACGTGCACGGCAGGCAAGCGCGCGCCGCCGCCGCGATCTGTTCGTCGTCGCCGATGCGCGACCAGAGACCGAGTTCGAGCCAGCGCGTCTCCGGCTCGGACATGCCGCGTTCGCGCGCCCGCCGGCACAGTTCGATCGCGCGCGCCGGATCGAGCTGCTGCAGCGCGCGCGCCGCGTGGTAGAGCGCCTGCGGATGTTCGGGCCAGAGCTGCAGCAGCGTGCGATGCGCCTCCCGCAGCGCGTCGTCGTCGCCGACGACGATCGCGGCGGCGGTCCACTGCACGACCATCGGCAGCCGCGGCGCCGGTGACAGTCGCACCGCCAACGAGATGCGTTCGAGCGCGCGCCGCGCCATCGCCGCGTCGCCACCGGGAGCGATCATGTCTGCGGTCCCGGCCAACCACAGTGCGGTCGCGGTGCGCGGTTCGGCCGCCGCATCGGCGCCCGCCGCGGCGTCGGCGTGGCGGCCGGCCATGCGCAGCAGCAACGTGCTCGTCACCTGGAGGAGCTGCTGGTCGTCGACGCCGGCGCGATCGTGCTCCAGCACGACGAGCGCCGCGTCGTCGCCGTCGAACGCGCGCGTCGCGAAGCACAGGTGCGCGAGCGCTTCGGCGCTGTGCGGCTGCAGCGCGCCCGCGCGGCGGAACTCGGCCAGGCACCTGTCGCGGTCACCGCTCCAGCGCAGCGTCCAGCCGCGCGTCAGCGCATCCTCGTACTCACGCGCCGCGCGGGCTGCGGCGGCCTCGCGCAGATCCGGCAGCTGCGCGGCGGCGACGACCGCGAACACCGCCAGCACCGCGAGCGCGGCGGCCAACGCGGCGCGCAGCGGCTCGCGGCGCAACCAGCGCCACAACCGGCGCGGCGCGGACGGCAAACGAGCCCGCACCGGCCGCAGGTCGAGGAACGCGCGCAGGTCGGCGGCGAGTTCGCCGGCGGCGTGATAGCGGCGCGCGGGGTCCTTCTCGAGCGCCCTGCACGTGATCGCCGCGAGGTCGCGCGGCAGCGACGGCTGCAGCCGGCGCGGATCCGGAACGGGCTGCAGCAGGATCTGCTGCAGCACGACCTCGGTGCTGCCGCCGTCGAACGCGCGGCACAGCGTCGCGACCTCGAACAGCGTCGCCCCGAGCGAGAACACGTCGCTCGCCGGCGTCAGCGAAGCCCCACCGGTCAGGTGCTCGGGGGACATGTACTGCGGTGTGCCGGCGATCACACCGACCGCGGTCACGGTCGGTGCCGCGTCGCTGCGCGCGAGCCCGAAGTCGGACAACAACGGCGTGCCGTCGCCGCGCAGCAGGATGTTCGACGGCTTGACGTCGCGGTGCAGCACGCCGCTCCGGTGCACGTGTTCGAGCGCATCGGCGATCGCCGCGACGACCTCGACGACCTCGCGCAACGACGCGCCGCGGTGGCCACCCTGTGCGCGCAGCGTCGCGATGCGATCCGCGAGCGTGCCGCCGTCGACGAGGTCCATCGCGAGCCAGTGGCGCCCGCCGGTCTCGCCGACGTCGTGCACGCGCACGATGTTCGGGTGCTGCAGCTGCGCCAGCGCCAAGGCCTCGCGCCGCAGCCGCGCGACCTGCGTGGCGTTCGCGCCGGCCGCCTCCCCGAGCACCTTCAGTGCGACCCGTCGCCCGAGCGAGCGCTGCACGGCCTCGTACACGACCCCGGCACCGCCGCAGCCGATCTCGCGCACGATGCGATGGTCGCCGAACGTCGTCGCGTGCTCGGCCTCGCCGTCATCGCCGGCGCCGGCGTCGCCGTCGAACAGCGGCACGAGCAGATCGACGAGGTCCGGATGCGCCGCGAGCGTCGCGGCGCGATCGCCACCGGCCTCCTGACAACCCAGGAAGATCTCGAGCGCACGGGCGAGGCGTTCATCGGTCATCGCGAAGCGAGGCGGAAGTCTACCGCCGCGTGCGCCGGGTGCGCCGGCGCACGCGGCGGTCAGCCGATCCATGGTTCGACGCGGTTGGTCATCGCCGTGCCGGCCGCATGGACCAGGCGCGCGAGGTTGGCGACCTTCGAGCCGAACGGGTTGGTGTTGACGCGGACGTCGCGGTACCAGGTCGAAAACCAGCCGGGACCGAACGGCGCGGCATAGAATCTCCGCCGCCCCATGTCGGAGACCGCCGAGCTGTTGCTGCGCTGGGCCAACGGTGACGACACAGCGCTCGCCGAAGTCGTCGCCCGCGATGCGCCATGGATCGAACAGCAGGTGCGCAACCGGCTCGGCAACCAGCTGCGGCAGCGCGTCGACACCCAGGACATCGTGCAGGACACGCTGCTGACGATCCTGCGCACCGGTCCGCGGTTCGTCTGCAGCGACCGCAACCACCTGCGCGCGCTGCTCGCGCGCATGGTCGAGAACACGATCCGCGGCGCAGCGCACCACCACACCGCCAGGAAGCGCGACGTGCGGGCCGAGCTGCGGCCGGCCGCGACCGAGCGCAGCCATTCGGTGCTGATGCTCGATCAGCGTGCCGCATCGGTGACCGATCCCGGCCAAGCCGCGGTGCGGGCCGAGACGCGTGACTGGATGCGGCTCGCGCTCGAACTGCTCGAACCCGACGACCGTCACGTGATCCTGTGGCGCGAATTCGAGGGGCTGCCGTTCGCCGAGGTCGGCGCGCGGCTCGGCATGGGCGAGGACGCCGCGCGCATGCGCTTCGGTCGCGCGCTGCCGAAGCTCGCGCGCAAACTGGAGGCGCTGCGCAAGGGTGAACTCGGCACGCTGCTCGGCGACCGGGCGCAGTGACGCCGAACGCCCACGGGCGCGAACTTCTTGCAAGCGGCTGTTCGGTCGGCGGGGCCGCTCGACCTTGGTGACGGTCCGCGTCGCGGACTTGCCCGAGGAAACCCGATGTCCATGCAATCCGTTCGTGCGCGGCGCGTCGCGCCGCTCGTCCTCTCCCTGTCGTGTGGCTGCCTGTTCGGTGGCGCGCTGACCGCGCAGGCAACGCCGCCCGGACTCGCCCCGCTGTCGCCGGCCGCGACCGCGACGCAGCCGTTCGTCGCGAGCACACCCGACGGCACCGTGTGGGCGCGCGGCGCGGACTGGAAGGCCGCGTTCACGCCGCGCGGCATGCAGTTCGTGCCGTTCCTCGGCTCGGACGCCCCGCGCAACCTCCCGTTGACGCTGGAGCTCGTCGCGGTCGACGCGGCTGGCAGCGACCTGGCGCTGGACCAGGAGGGCCGTGCGATGCTCGTCGGCGCGCACCGCATCGAGATCCGGCACGGCGCGTGCACCGAACGGTTCGACCTCGCGCGCGGCCACGTCGAGCAGTCGTTCGTGTTCGATCGGCCGTCGCCCGGCGGCGCGCTGCGGCTGCGCCTGCGCGTGGACACCGAACTGAACGCCGTCGCCGCCGCCGACGGTGGCCTGTCGTTCGGCAACGAACGCGGCGGCGTGCGCTACGGCCGCGCGACCGCGGTCGACGCGCGCGGCGAACGCACTGCGGTCGCCGGTGAACTGCACGACCGCGTCTTGACGCTGACCGTGCCGCCGGCGTTCGTCGAGCACGCGGCGTTCCCGCTGGTCGTCGACCCGCTCGTGTCGACGTTCACGGTCGCGCCGGGCATCGGCGCGCCGAGCACGCTGCACGCCGACTGCGCCCACCTCGGCACGTACGCCGGACTCGGCGCCGTCGTGCACGAGGAGATCTACAGCGCGACCGACCACGACGTCTTCGTCACCGGCTATGCGAGCGACGGTTCGATCGCGGCGTCCGCGTACGTCGACTACACGACCACGTACTGGGGTTCGCCCGCGATCGCGAGCCACCGCGGCGCGAGCCAGTTCCTCGTCGTCGCGGCGCGGGGTCTGCCCGGCAACTCCGCGATCTGGGGCTGCACGCTGACCTACGCGCAGGGCGCCACGGCGACGCTGACGCCGAGCCCCCAGTTCGCGATCCAGGTGCTCGGCAACGGCAAGAGCCCCGACGTCGGCGGTGACGCCAACCCGAGCCCGCCGCTGCCCGGCGGCTACTGCGTGACCTGGGAGGGCATCAACAACGGCAAGATCTACTACAACATCGTGCGCACCGACACGTCGCTGCTGGCGGGCAACGGCCTCGCGCTCGATCCGGGCCCCGAGGTCACGAGCCACCCGGCGATCTGCAAGTCGAGCGGGCTCGGCCCGTACGTGTCGCGGCGATGGATCGTCGTCTGGCAGAAGCGCACGAGTCCGAGCAACGAGGACATCCACGGCAGCGTGATCGCGCAGGACGGCACGGTGCCGACGCTCGACTTCGCGATCGACACCTCGCCGCGTTCGGAGACCAACCCGCGCGTGAGCTCGCCGACCGACCCGATCGGCGGATTCGAACGCTACGTCGTCGTCTACGAGCGCGCGATGCCGGCCGTCGGTCCGGTGATCCCGGCGAACCAGGACCTGTTCGGCCAGGTGATGACCGCGACGACGCCGCTGTCGGGCCCGGTCGACCTGAGCCAGTTCCTGAGCACCGACCCGCTCGGCGACCAGATGCACCCGTGCGTCGACACCGACGGCACGCGCTTCGTCGTCGGTTTCACCGAGGACCCGGCGATCCTGAACCAGGACACGGTGCCGTTCCTCGCGACGCTGCACGTGCTCAACGACACGTTCGGCCTGACCTCGCTGCCCGAGTCGGCCAGTTCGTACCTGGGCCGCGACGACAACCTGCGCATCACCGCCGAACGCAGCGGCGGCACGCTGAACCCGCGCTACCTGGCGACCTGGGAGAGCACGTCGACGACGTCGGCGGCGACCGACGTGCACGGCGCGTACTACATGGGGCACCTGAGCCTCGGCCCGACGTCGTACTTCAGCGAGCAGATCCCGAGCTGCGGCGGTTCGCAGCTGGTTGCCTCGGGGCTGCCCGCGATCGCGAACACGTTCGTGCTCGACCTGCAGGGCACGCAGGCGATCCCCGTGATCCTGTTCGGCGACTGGATCAACCCGACCAACGTCTGCGCGAACTGCCAGCTCGGCGTCGACCCGGCGACGATGCTGCTCAGCGTCGGCACCCAGCTGACGATCACGGTGCCGCAGCAGGCGCAGCTGATCGGCGCGCAGTTCGGCACCCAGGGGCTCGACCTGCTGGCGCCGAACGGCTGCACCGCGCCGCTCGACTTCACGTTGAGCAACATGATCCTGATCACGCTGCTGTGAGGCGGCGCGCCAGGCGGTCAGTCCGCGACCGGCAGGTGCGCGCCGGGCCGCCACGCCGCCTTCGGCGCCTCCATGATGCCGTCGAGCGTCTCGTCCGCGAAGCCGACCACGCTCGGCCAGCGCATGGCGGGCAGCGTCTGGATGTCGAACAGCTCGCTGACGCCCGCCTCGAACCACAGGAACGCCGCGAGCTCGCCGCTGCGGAGGTCGACGGCACAGACGCCGCACTTGCGGTGTGCGTCGTCGTACTGCGCCGCGATCGGCATGCCGCCGAACAGGTCCTTCTCGCGGATCTGCGACAGGCCGACGAACGCGAAGCGGTCGCAGAAAGCCAGACCGCGCGCATAGCCCGGCAGCGCCGCGACGGTCGTGCGCGCGCCGTTGCGTTCGTCGACCGTACACAGCAAGCCGCGGCCCGAGTCGAGCACGAACAGCTTGCGGTCGTGGACGCGCGGCGAATGCGGCATGCACAGCCCGCGCGTGACGATCTCGCCCGACGGCACCTCCATGACGATGCCGCCGGCGACCTTGTTCTCGCGCCACCCGCCCGCCGTGTTCGTCTCGCCCATCGCGCTCGCGTAGGCGATGCGGCCGTCCTCTATGGCGACGCCGTTCAGGTGGCACCGGTCCTCGCCGGCGAGCCGGTCGACGAACGGTGGCTTCCACTGCGGCACGAACGTGTAGCGCGCATCGTCGACCGTGCACAGGCACGAGAACATCGTGTTGACGATCCACGGGCGGCCCTCGATCAGCGCGACTTCGTGGCCGTGCATGTCGCCGGTCACGTGCGCCATGCGCGGCACGAAGCAGGCGTCGTGTCTGCCCTTGGGTTCGAGCTGCGGTGCGATCTCGGGTGCCGACTGCAGCACCCACACCATGCGCCGCGTGCCGAGCACCATGCGATCGCGGTTCGCGCTGACGGCGAGCCCCATCGGCTTCTCGAACGAGCGCAGCAGCGTCGACAGCTTGCCGGCGGCGGCGCGCACGAGCATGAGTTTGCCGGCCTGGTAGGTCGTGACCGCGAGCGACACGTGCAGCTGCTCGAGCAGGGCCGGGAAGTTGGCCGAGTGCACGTAGCGGAACGGGGTCGCATCGGGCGTCGCGGCGGCGGGCAGGGGCAACGGTTCGGACATGGGGCGGCTCCCGGGGGCGGGGGGTGGCATCGTTTGTAGCACCGTCGGTGGCTCGGCGACGGCGTGCCTCGCGCGGCGAGTGGATCTTTCTTCGGCGCACCGGCGCCGCGGGCGGCGGCGCCGTCGCCGGCACCGGCGCCGCGGCCGCGTCACAGGCCGATCGGGACGCTGAGCCGGTTGGAGCTGTAGAACTCGCCGGTGGCGCCGTCGAACGTGATCGCCTGCGCGAACAGCGTGAAGTTCGACAGGTACTCGGGCAACGGCAGCAGGAACTGCGCCGCCGTCGTTGCCAACGGGCCGAGCAGGCCGAGGTGGTCCGGGCCGGAGAGTGGCACCAGCAGCCAGCAGCCGTTGTGCACGCCGCCGATGCCGAACAACTGCAGCACGGCGGGCGCGGTCGTGACCGCGCAGACGGTGAACGAGTTGGCCGGCGCGTTCGTGAACACGACGCCGCAGTCGTGCGTGCCGATCCGCTGCGAGCCGAACCAGTCGATCTGGGTGGTCGTGCACGACGCGCCGCCGTTGCTCGGCGGGATCAGCGACGAGTAGTGCCAGCGGCTCAGCCGCGAGTACGACCCGACCCCGGGTTCGTCGAGGCCGTAGGCGATGAGGAACTGGTCGTCCTGCGTCTGGAACACGACGCCGCCGGACACGGTCGTGCCGAGTCCGGTGCTCGGCGTCTCGACGACTTCGCTGGTCAGCTGCGTGCCGTGGTAGCCATAGGTGCGCACGTAGACGGTGTCGGTCACGTTGCTGCGGAACGCCAGCGCCCAGTGGTCCCCGGCGTGCCAGTCGCAGGCCACCCCGGCGATCTCGAGCCGCGCGTCGTTGTTGACCTGCAGGTCGTTGCTGCCCCATGGCGCGACGAACGAGCTGCCATTCCAGTCGAGCACCGTGCCGCGGATGCGGTGGCCGTTGACGCCGGTCGGCTTCATCGACGATTCGGCGACCGTCGACGCGGTGTAGAACAGCATCAGGTGATCGTCGGTGCCGCTGAAGTGCGGCGCCATCTCGTGCCGGTCGACGACGCCGTTGTCGATCACGAACTCGCTGCTGACGGCGTTCGTCGGACTGATGCGCCGCAGCGCGACGTCCCACTCCTGGCCGAACGCGCCGGCGTAGTAGCGCTGGTAGGCCACCGTCCACGAGCGCGTCGGACCGTCGTAGACGTTGCCGATCGCGGGCCGCTCGTGGTCCGTCAACGCGGCCGCGGCGATCGGGAACTGCGTGCTGGTCGCGCCGCCGGCGCCGCACAGAACGACCGTGCCGTGGATCGCACTCGTCGAGCTGGTCGCGAACGTGCCGGTGCCTTCGACCTGGTAGACGACCAGCAGCGACGTGAACGAGATCGGCGACTGTTCGCTGCCGACCGCCGGTCGCCAGTGGTTGTTGCCGGCCGGGCTCGGCACGTCGAACACCGTCGCGCTGAACGCCAGGTCGGCGCGGGCGTGCAGGTGCAGGCGCACGCGCTTCGTGTTGGTCGCAAGGATCTCGCGCGTGTACGCGAGCAGCACCTTCTGCGCCGGCAGGTTGCGGCCGAGGCTCGGCTCGACCGACGACCAGCTGTTGCTGAGGTCGGAGAACACGAGCGCCGGGTTCTGGCCGTCGTTGTCGACGCGGAACAGCCGCAGGTCGTGGTCGGTCCCGCTGACGCGCACCTCGGCGTACCAGACGTTCCCAGAGGTGCCGCCGCCGTCGTATGTGATCTCCACCGCGGTCACCTCGCCGCCGGTCGCGACGGTGGTCGGCGCCAGCAGCGGATCGACGACCAACGGGAAGGCCGCGTGCGCGAGCCAGTCGCCCGACAGACGCAGTTCGAGGCCACCGGCGACGATGGCGGTCGACACCGCGCAGCGGCGCCCGGCGGCGTCGATCGCGGTCGCCGCGCCGTAGGCGACGAACGACGCACCGCGCGCGTCGACGAACCGCACGGCTCCGTCACCGTGCGGCGGCATGGCGCTCAGGTCCGTCGTGATCGCGCCGCGGATCACGAGGTCGCCCGCCGCGGCCGGCCGCTCGCGCAGCACGAACGACTGTTCGAGGCCCTGGGCGTGCACGTCGTAGGCCTCGACGATGCCGCCGAGGTCGTACTCGCCGCGCCACTGCGAGCTGCCGAAGTGCGGCGCCGTCGCGGTGACGAGCTCGAGTTCACCGACGCGCGCGGACGTCGTGCGCCACTGCAGCGTGTGCGACGTGGCGCCCTTGCCGACGTACGGCACGAACGTCATGCCGTCGTGGAACGACACCTTGTAGTTGGCGCCGGCGGCCCAGATGCCGTACGCCGGGCCGTCGGCGTCGGGCTGGCTGTGCACCGGCGTGCAGATCGCCGACAGCGCCAGCGAGAGCGGCGCCGACAATTGCGACTGGGGCGACGACCACGGAGACGGAGTCGACTGCGCCGACAGGGAAGCCGTCAAGGCGAGCAGGCTCGCGACGACGGCACGGACGGAAGGATGGTTGGTCATGTTCGAGGTTTCTGGTGGACCTCGAAGCGCTGCGCGGGTGCGCAAGCGGACCGGCAGTCACCGAGCCTGGCGTCGGGGCTGTTCGGCGTGCCGTCCGGTACAGGATCATCGGCGGGCGATGTCTTCCCCTTCATGACCACAGCTCCATCCGAAGCCCTGAATCGCCTGCTCGCGGAGGAACCGTTCGTGCGCCAGCTCGCGCACTCCCTGCTCGACGAGGAAGCCGACGACGCGATCCAGCAGATGTGGCTGCAGGCGGTGCGCGACGGCGGGCACGGGGTCGCGAAACCGCGTTCGTGGCTCGCGCGCATCCTGTTCAACGTCGCCAACAACCTGCGGCAGCACGAGGTCCGCCGCAATCGCCGTGAGCGCGAAGCCAGCGGCCCGACACCGGCCGTACCCTCCCCGGCCGAACTGGTCGAACGCGAGGAGTCGCGCCGGCAGCTCGTCGACGCCGTCAACGAGCTGCCGGCGCAGCTGCGCACGGCTGTGCTGATGCGCTACTTCGACGGCCTGCCGCCGCGGCGCGTCGCGCAACGGCTCGGCGTCCCGGTCGCGACCGTGTGGAACCAGCTGCGCCGGGCCCTGCAGCTGCTGCGCGAACGCCTCGATGCGCGGCACGACGGCGACCGGCGCGCGTGGTTGCTGGCGCTGATCCCGTTCGCCGTGGGGGCTCCGCAAGCATCGCCGCCGCCGTCGTCGGTCCACGCCGGGGCGCGCAGCGTGATGCCGGCCAAGGCGGCACTGACCGCGGTCGCGGCGATCGTGGTCGCGGCCGCGGGCGTCGTGGCGCTGTGGGCGTCGTCTTACGGCGGTACCGAGACGCGACCCGAGCCGCGCGCAGCCGGCACGGCGTCGGTGGCATCCGACCTGGCCCCGCCGGCCGATCGCCGCGCCACCGCGCCGGAACGCTCGCCCGTCGCGTCGGCACCCGCATCGACCCTCGCGAGCGCGCTCGTCGTGCACGTCCGACATGCCGAGGACACCTCCGCTGCGGGCGACGTCATGATGCTCGCGGTCCCGAGGGGTGGGGACCCGCGCGTCGACGCGCTGCGCGCTCGCACCGGAGCCGACGGCGCCGCGCATTTCGAAGGCCTGGCGGCCGGCACGTTCCATGTGTTCTCCGACCGGTGCGATCCGGGCAAGAAGGTCGAGGTCGACGGCACGAGCGAGGTCACGCTGGACTACGACCTGCCGGTCGGGATCACGGTGAAGGGCATCGTGCTCGACCGCAGCGGCGCGCCAGTCGCGAACGCACTGCTCGATCTCGCGCCGCTCGGCCGCGCCGACATCGACGCCGAGACCATCGCGGCGGCGGGCGCCGATGGCCGTTTCGTCTTGCGCAGTCTGCCGGGCGCGGCATTCGTCGGCGCCCGCGCGAACGAGCACGCGAGTTCGGTCATGCAGTTCGTGTCGGGCCAGGCCGGTTCGACCGTCGACGTGCGACTGCGACTCGGGGCGCCGGCCGGCGCGGTGTCGGGCGTCGTCGTCGATGCCGAAGGTCGTCCCGTTCCGCGCGCGATCCTGCGCATCGGCAGCGGTCGCACCACCGGACTCGCCGCCGCGATGGGCGAGCCGCCGGTGCCGGCGACGGTGCACACGGACGCGCACGGCAGGTTCACCGCAGTGGGCATTCCCACCGGCACGCAGAACGTCGTCGCGCGCGCCGCGGGCAGGGCGCCGTGGCGCGGCACGTGCGAGGTCACTGCGGCCGCGACCGCGTCGTTGCGCGTGCAGTTGGCCAGTGGCGCCACGATCCGAGGCACCGTGCGCGACGCCACGGGTGCCGCCCTCGCGGATGCGACGGTGCAACTCGGCGATCCTCACGACCTGGCGTCGTTCCAGACCTCGACGTCGTCGACCGGCACGTACGAACTCACGGGACTGCCGGCGGGCGAGGTGCTGGTCTCGGTGAGCCATGCCCGTGCCGGCCGCGCCGAACGCACGCTGACCACCACGGCTGGCACGGCGTCGGCGTGCGATCTCCAGACGTCGATCGGGCTCGCGCTGCGCGGTCGCGTCGTCGATGCGAACGGCGCCGCGGTCGCCAGAGCCGTACTCGACTGCGCGGCCTTCGGTGCCGAGCCATGGATCCGTCGCGCGCTCACCGACGCCGAGGGCCGGTTCGTGGTCCCCGACTGCCCGGCCGACATCGGGCTCACGATCACCGTCAAGGCGGCGGGCATGAAGACGGCGACCCGGCGCGACGTCGATCCGACCGCTGGCCCGATCGAACTGACGCTCGCGTCGGCGGCGGCGGCGAGCGTGAAGATCCGAGGCACGGTCGTCGATGCTGCAGGCGAGCCGCTCGCCGGCATCTGGGTCAGGGCCGACGACGGCAGTCGCACACCGGGGCCGACGCCGGTCACACAAACCGGTGCACAAGGCAGGTTCGAACTCGGACCGTTCGTCCCCGGCACGTACCGCGTGATCGTGAACAGCCCGCGGTATCCCGTGTTGGCGGCCGGTCCGCGTGAACTGGACGCGGACGCGGTGTGGGATCTCGACAAGGTCGTGCTCGCGACCGGCGGCACCGTGGCGGCGCGCGTCACCGGTGACGTCGGGTCCGCGGTGTTCGTCGTCGTCGACGCCGCTGGCGCGATCGCCGGCTCGTTCTCGAGCCGCGGTCCGACGCCGCTCGTGTCGAATCCGCTCGCCGCGGGCGACTACCGCCTCTGCGTCCAGGCGCCGACCGCGACCGCCGATGCGGTCGCCTTCACGATCCGGCCCGGTGCGACGACCGAGGTCACGGTCGGGTTGCGGCCAGCAGTGCGCCAGCAGTTCCAGGTGAGCGCCGCGGCGCTCGCCTCGCCGCCCAATCACGTCACGCTGCGCGTGCATCGCGGCACCGAGCTGGTGACCGCCGCCACGTGTTCGTTCCGCAACGGCCCTCACGCCACCAAGGAACTGGGCCTCGCGCCCGGTCCGTACCGCGTGACGGTGTGCGACGGCGGTCGCGAACTCGCGGCGATCGAGTGTGAGGTGACGACTGCCGGGTCGGTGCCGGTGCAGGTCGAACTGCGGTGAGCCGGTGCACGCGGCGGCGTCACGTCCGCAGCGCGACCCGGTAGCACTGGCCGCCGTCGGCGCCCCCGCTATCGGAAGTAGGCGGCCGGCAGCGTCACCGTGGCGACGTTGTCGCGTCCGGCCTCGACGGCAACGAGCCCGAGGTCGAGGTCGATCGAGCGGAAACCCGGGTCCTCGGGATGGTCGGCGAGGTAACGCTGCTTCGCCGCGATGTCGGCGTAGCGGCGCGGCATCACGAACAGGTGCAGCGCGCCCGCCTGCAGCAGGGGTCTCGCCGCGCGCCCGTCCTCGTCGCTGTCGGGCAGCGTGGCGGCACAGTCGTTCGCCGCGCTCAGCAGGCGAGCTTCGTGCACGCCCGCGACCGGCTTGCCGTCCGCGTCGACGAACTGCACGGCCAGCGCACCGGCCTTCAGCGCGACCTCTGCCTCGACGGCGTCGCCGGGGCGCAGCGTCACGGGCGAAGTGCCGCCGAGCTCCCCACGGCCCTGGTCCAGCTCAGTGCGCAGCCGGTAGCTGCCGGCTGTGCCCGTGAACACCAGGCGGCCGTCGGCGTCGGTGCGCAGGCGGTGCTGCCGCGCGGCGGTCAACTCGACGTCCCGGTTCGCGAACGGCTGCCCGTTGAGGGTCACCGTGGCGCGCAGCGTCGCCGGTCGCAGCGGCGCGAGGTCGAGCGCGAAGTGGGTCTCGCGCGCCGATGCGAGCACGACCTCGCCGAGTTCCCGCTCCTCGGTCGTCTGCGCGTTCTGCCATTCGATGAACAGGCGCCAGGTGCCCGGCGGCGCGCCGCTGAGCACCGCGGTGCCGTTCGCGTCGAACGGCACGGGCGGCGAGGTGCGTTCGGGGAAACGCGCCGCCGCGCCGCGCAGGCGCATGCCGACGACGGGCGCGTCGTCGCCGGGCTCGAGCGTGCGCAGCGCGCGCAGCTTGGGCAACACATCGGCGGGCGAAGCCTGCACGCGCAGCCTGGCCCCCGGGTCGACGGTGATGCGCAGCGCCCCGCTGCCGTCGACCCGCACGTGCGACACCATCGGGATGCAGCGCGGGCCCATGACCCGCAGCGCGAGGGGGCGTCCAGTCGGACCATCGAGCTCGCAGCGCCCGCCCGCGTCCGTTCTCGCCGCCTGCAGCAGCAGCGCGACATCGGGCACCTGGAAGTGGCTCACCTCGGCGATCGACACGACGCGGCTCCTCGGCGTGACCTCGCCGCGGAACGGATCGCAGAGCTCGATGCGGCAGCCCGCGACCGGTTCGCCGTCGGGGCGCACCAGCTCGACGGCCCGCCGCCCGCGCGGCGACAGCGCCAGGCGCACGCTGCGTGTCCCGTCGGCTAGCTCGACCAACTGCGGGGCGCTCGGCGCCAGCGCCGGATCGAGCGGCTCGACGCAGAGCACGTAGACGTCGCGGCGCAGGTCGTCGAGCACGAGCACGCCGTGGTCGTGGTGGCCGACTGCGCGCGGCACATCGAACTCACCGGGCTGCACGGTTGCGCCTGCAAAGGGTCCGGCTGGCGGCGGCGAGGCGTAGGGGAGGCGGCCGACCGCGAGCCGCACGCCGTAGTCCTCGACCGGTGCCGCGCTCGTGTCGTGCACGACGCGCAGCTCGAGCGCGAGCGAAGCGGGCAGCTCGATGCGCACGGGCTCGCCGTTCCACGCGACCGGTTCGGCGACGCGCACGTGCTCGAGCCCGCGCGCGAGCGCGCGCAGTTCGACGGGGCCCGGTTGGCCGTCGACGTTGCGCTGCAGCACGAAGGCGCCGTCGGCGCCGGTCTCGCTCGCGAAGTAGCCGCCGACATCGCGTTCGTTGCCGGTCACCTTGGCGCCGGGCACCGGCACACCTGCGGTGTCGACGACGAGACCGCGGATGCGCGGCAGCCCGCTCTGCACGGTGATCACCGCGCTGGCCGCGCGCGCGCCGTCGGCGATCTCGAGGCGCTCGCCCGTGAGCACACGTTCGCCATCGACGACGAAGCGATAGGTGCCCACGAACAGCGGCAGCGTGAACGCGCCCGCGGCGTCGGTCCGCGCGTCGCCGAACAGCGGCGTCGGTTCGCGGTCGCGGTGGTCGAGCTCGATCGGCCGCACCCGCGCGAGCACGGGCGCGCCGCGGTCGTCGAGCACGTGGCCCGTGACGACGCAGCCCGCGGCGAGCGGCAGATCGCCGAGGTCGTGCTCGCTGCCCGCACCGAGTTCCTGCAGCGACGCGGCGACCGCGACCAGGCCCGGTGCCCGGCACGTGATCGCGACGGCGCGGCTCGGTGGCACGGCGAACGCGGCTGCGAACGTGCCGTCGGCTCCGGTCACCGGTGCGGCGAGTTCGTGCTCGTCGAAGCGCCACGGGTCGCGGTGGCAGACCGACACGGTGACGCCCGCGAGCGGCGCGCCGCGCTCGTCGACGCAGCGGCCGCGCACCGAGACCGAGGCGTCGCGCACGGGCGCCGCCGGGGACGCGGCGACCGGCGTGCGTTCGGACGGTGCGCCGGGTTCCGCGGAGTGCGGCTGCGCCGACGCCCGCGCAACCGCCGCGGCGCCGGGCTCGGGTGCCGCTGCGCCCGCGGGCGCGCCGCGCCACGCCGCATCGCCCGCGAACCACGCGAACGCGCCAGCCAGCACCAACACGATCGCCACCTTCGTCCATGTGCTCATCAGCATTGCTCCCGTGATCGCGACAGCCGCGGTGCCGACGACGGCGGTGCGCTCGAGGCCGAACGCGGCGACCATGCCACGGCGCCAGTCGGCGCCGTCCACCTCGTCGAACCGCGCGCGCAGCAGCAGCAGCCCGCGCTGCAGCCGGCTCTTGACGGTCGCCAGCGGCACGCCGTCGCGCGCGGCGATCGCGGCCGGCGGCAGCGCCTCGTAGTAGCGCGCGAGCAGCGCCGCGCGGTACGGCTCGGGCAGTGCCAGCAGCTCGGCGTCGAGCCGCGCGATCGTCTCGCGCTGCGCCGCCTGCTCGGCGGCGCCTGGTGCCGCGGGTCGGCGGTCTGCATCGAACACCGCTGTGGATGCGCAGCGCAGCTCGAGCAGCCGCCGGCGCCGCCGCTTGCCAGCGAGCCGCCGCAGCACGGCAGCGAGCCACGACCGCACGTCGGCGACGTCGCGCACGCCACCCTGCAGCGCCGCCACGTAGCCGTCCTGCAGCAGGTCGTCGGCGTCGCCGCCTCCGACGAGCGCGCGCGCCAGTCCGCGCAGCGCAGCGCCGTGGGTCTCGAGGCAGCGTCCAGGGTCGGTCGTCATCGCCCGGGGAGTACCCCGAACATAGCGGGCGGATGCACGATCGTGTCAGATGCGACCGCACGGGATCCGCGACCAGCCGGTTGCAGTGGTGGGTGGGCCGGGACGCGCAGGAATCCGGTGCGAACGCGCGGTCGCCGGCTCGGGCGAGGGCGCCGCGCCGGCTCCGACGTTAGGCTGTTCGCCGCCCCACGAGCCATGCACCGCGCCCTCCTCTTCAGCCTGCTGCTGCCCGCCGCGCCCACGGCCGCGCAGGGTCCGGCCGAAGCCGGACCCGATCCCGTGGTGCTCGTCGCCGAGGGCGAGCGCCTGTTCCGCAATGGCGACGACGAGAACGCCGCGCTCGTGCTCTGGCAGGCGCTCGACCTGCTCGCGCAGCAGCCCGGACACCCGCTGCACGACGCGACCGTGCGGTCGGCGCACGATCTGCTCGCGCAGCACGACGCGCGCGAAAAGGACCGGCGGCGCGTCTTCACGTCGATCGCCCGACAGCAGGTCGAACTCGCGAGGTCCTACCGGCTCAAGAAGTGGTTCGAGGTCGCAGGGACGCGACTCGACATCGCCGCGCGCTACGACGGCGAGGAGGTGAAGAAGGAACGGGCGCTGCTCGAGGCCGCGCGGCCGAAGCCGAAGGTCGAGCCGCCGGCGGCGCCCGAGAAGGTGCGCCCGTGCGCGGCGTTGCAGCACGAGAACACCGTCTTCTCGGCCGGCAAGTGGACCGAGACCGGCGACCTGCTCGAGAGCGAGCCGCACCCCGGCGGCGAGGGCGAACTCAGGGAGTGGATCGCCATCGAGTCCCATGCCGACCATCAGATCTCGGTCGAGTTCCGGCCCGTCGAGGCGAGCAAGCCGTTCAACTGCGCGCTCGGCTTCGGGCTCGAGGTGCTCGAGGGCACGACGTTCTTCAGCGGCCATCGCTTCTTCTGCCAGTTCCTTCCCGAGGGGCAGCAGTACTGCCTCATGTTGTGGTCGATCCGCGGCGACAAGATCGAGCGCCTGGCGACGGCGAACCTGCTCGCGCGCGGCACGGCCGACGGCTTCCACCGGCTCGTCGCGCAGGTGCGCGGCAGGTCGATCTCGGTGCAGCTCGACGACCTTGCGCCGCTCGCGGCCACCGCGAGCGCGCCGGTCGCCGGCCGGATCGGCCTGTTCGTCGGCGTGACGACGGCGCCGTCGGGCGCGGTGCAGTTCCGCAACCTGCACAAGGAAGCGCTGCCCGCCGACGAGCCGAGCGACGAGGAGGTGCGGCGTCGGGCTGCCGCCGAGCGCCAGGCGGCGGTCGTCGCGACCGTCGAGCGCGCGAAGGAGCTGTTGGCCAAGAAGGAGCCCGAACCGGCGTCGCTGCTGCTGCGACAGGCGCTCGAGCAGGTGCGCGGCATGGCCGAGGGGGTGCTGCGCGACAACCTCGCGGCATCGATCGAGGCCCAGCTCGAGCAGGCGGACCCGCTGGCGAAGAAGCGCAAGAAGACCGCGCAGGCAATCGCCGCCGAGCTGGTCGCGCTCGCCGACCAGTACGCGGCGGCGGGCGCCGCGCGCCAGGCGCTCGCGATCGTCGAGCACGCCCTCGCCTTCGATCCGACGCGCGGCGAGCGCCTCGCGGCCGCGCGCGAGGCGGTGCGCGCGTGGAACGCGGCCCAGGCGGCCGCGCGCGCCAACGAACTGCAGCCGCCCGCCGACGACGGCGCGGTGCTGCGCGAGTGGTTCGCCGGCGGCGCGCCGATCGATCCGCGCTTCCCGCCGTGGGTCGTGGCCGGCCCCGCGGCCCGCGCCGAGAACCTGCCGCCGCAGAGTGCCACGGTGCTGCTGCCGAAGGCTGGCACGCCGCCGCTCGGCAAGGCGAGTGTGTTCGTGCATCTCGCACGCGCCGACATGCAGGCCGGTCTCTGCTTCGACGTCGCGGGAGCACACGACTACGCGACGGCGTTCCTCGACCGCGGCGCCAACGGCCTCGCGCTGTGCGTCTACCGCTGCGCGACGAACCGCTGGCTGCCGATCGCCCGCGCGCCCGTGCCGATCGACCAATGGCGCCTCGACGGCTGGCTGCAGGTCGAGCTCGAGGCGACGGCGAAGGGCATCACGGCGCGCGCGGGCGGGGTCGAGCTCGCGGTCGAGCGCCAGCGCCTCGGTCTCGCCTCGGGCCGCTTCGGTCTGTTCGCTGGCAACGGCACGACGGCGGCCGCGACGGTGGAACTGCGCGGCTTCCAGGTGCCGAAGTAGGCCCGCAGGCCCGCAGCGAGCGGGGCTTCTGGGACGGAGGTGCGCCGGGCACACTACGATCTCCTCGCTCGCCCGAGCGAAGCACACGCCATGCCTCCACCCGACGCGAGTCCCGCGCCGTTCGACGGCGAATACGAGGATCTGCTGTTCCGCGCGCTCGAACGATTCGATGCCGCAGGTGCCGCTGGCCTCGAGCAGTTCCTCGCCGAACATCGCGAGCAGGCGCCGCGGCTGCGCGCGCACCTCGAGCATCTGCACCGCATGGGGCTGACCGGCGGGCCATCGGCGCCCGAGGCGCCGCCGCCCGACCGGCTCGGCGACTTCCGCATCCTGGCGCCGCTCGGCCAGGGTGGCATGGGCATCGTCTATCGCGCGGTGCAGGAGTCGCTCGGCCGCGAGGTGGCGCTGAAGCTCGTGCGACCCGAGCAGCTGTACTTCCCCGGCGCGCGCGAGCGCTTCCGGCGCGAAGTCGAGATCGTCGCGCGGCTGCAGCACCCCGGCATCGTGCCCGTCTACGCGGTCGGCAATGAAGAGGGCGTGCCCTACATGGCGATGGAGCTCGTGCGCGGGGCCACGCTCGCCGATGTGATCACGCACCTCGCCGGCCGCGAGCCGAGCTCGCTCGAGGGTCGCGATCTCGACCGCGCGATCGCCGCCTGCACCGGCGACACCGAGCCGGGCGAACTCGCGGAGCCGTTCCGCGGCGACTGGACGACGGTCGTGCTGCGCATCGTGCGCGAGGTCGCCGAAGCGCTCGAACACGCGCACCGGCGCGGCGTGCTGCACCGCGACGTGAAGCCGTCCAACGTCATGCTCACGCGCGCCGGCCGCGTGCTGCTGCTCGACTTCGGCCTCGCCGGCGACGCGACCGCCGAGCGCCTGACGCGCACGGGCTCGGCGCTCGGTTCGCTCGCCTACATGCCGCCCGAGCTGTTGACCGGAGAACCGGCGACGCGCGACGCGCGCGGGGACGTCTACTCGCTCGGCGCGTCGTGCTGGGAGCTGCTCGCGCTGCGGCTGCCGTACCAGAGCAGCGATCCGGTGCAGCTGCAGCGGCTCGCGGCGGCGGCGGCGCGGCCCAGGTTGTCGACGCTGCTCCCCGGCGTCGCGTGGGACGTGGAGATGGTGCTGGCGACGGCGCTCGAGCCCGATCCCGCGCGCCGTTACGCCAGCGCGTCGCTGTTCTCGCGCGACCTCGACAACGTGCTCGCGCACCGGCCGATCGCGGCGCGCGAGCCCGGGCCGTGGCTGCGCCTGCGGCGCTGGAGCCAACGGCATCCGGCGCGCGCGACCGCGGCCGTGGCGGTGCTCGTCGCCTTGTTCGCCGGACCGAGCCTGTGGGCGTGGCAGGAGAACCGCATGCGGCTGCTGACCGAGGTGCAGCGCGACGAGCTGGCGCGCATCAACAAGGCGCTAGATCGCGCGAACGCTGCCGCCGTCGCCCAGGCGCAGAGCGCGCGCGCGAATCTCGCGCAGCTCCAGAAGGCCGTCGACACGATGTTGGCCAAGGTCGGCGCCGAGAGCCTGCGCGACATTCCCCACATGGAGAAGGTGCGCGCCGAGCTGCTGCAGGAGGCGCTGCGCTTCTACGAGGGCGTGCTCGCGCAGCAACCCGACGATCCGGCGGTGCAGCTCGAGATCGCACGCGTGCGCGTGCGCGCCGCCGAGGTGCAGGGCATGCTCGCCGACTACGAGGGTGCGACGGGCAATCTCGAGCGCGCGATCGCGGACCTCGGTCCGTTCGCCGCGAACGACGATGTGGTCGCGCTCGAGCTCATGGGCGCGAAGGGCCGGCTGCCGACGCTGCAGCGCCTGCGCGGCAACCTGCCGGCGGCGGCCGCGGCCGCGGCCGCCGCGCTGCAGGGCTGGCAGGAACTGGTGGCGAGGTCGGACGACGCCGCGGTCCAGAAGGGTCTCGGCGACGCGAGCATCGAGGCGGGCTACATCGCCGCCGACCAGGGCGACGTCGCGCGCGCGCTCGCGGGGCTCGAAGAGGGCCTCGCCGGCCTCGACGCCTGGCGCAGCGAGCACGGCGAGAGCGATCAGCTCGTGCACCTGCAGGCGCGCATGCTCGACCGCACCGCGATCTGGACCTACGCGCTGGCGATGCAGCAGCACGACCGAGCGGCGGCGATGCGCCAGCTCGAGCGCGTGGCCGAGATGCACGGCCGCGCGGCGAAACTGTGGCCGCAGCTGCTCGCGAAGGCACCCGACGACGCGGCCGTGCGCGGCGACGCGGCCGACAACGCCGTCGACCGGGCCATCGCGCTCGTCGCGCTGCAGCGGTTGCCGGAGGCGATGGAGCCGATGGGCACGGGCGTGCGGCTGCTCGCCGAGCTGGTCGCCGACTTCCCGGGCGCGCGGCGCCGGCTCGCGCAGCTCGCCAGCGCGCGCCTCGACTTCGCGGGCATGCTCGGCTCGACCGGCGACCTCGACGGCACGCAGCAGCAGGTGAAGGCGGCGCGCGATGCGTACGAGCAGCTGTGCCGCGAGGCGCCCGACAACGACGAATACCAGCTCGGCCTGTGCCACGCGCTGCAGACGCAGGCGACGATGACGTTCGAGATGCAGCAGCGGCCGCAGGACGCGCTGCCGCTCGCCGACGCCGCGAGCGCTGCGATCGACCGCGCGCTCGCGGTGCGGCCGGCGAGCAACCTCTATCGCCTGGTGCGGCGCAAGGTCTGCGAGACGCAGGCCGAAGTGCTGCTGGCGCTCGGCGACCACGCGCGCGCGTCGACCGCCGCGCGCGGCCTCGTCGATCCGCGGTGGGCCCCGGCGCAGCCCGCGTTGTGCGCCGCGCTGCTCGCGCGCGCGGCGCCGCTCGCGGCCGCGGACCCGGCGCTCGGCGACGCCGAACGCGCGAGCGCGGCCGCTGCGTATCACGACGAGGCGAAGTCGATGCTCACCGCCGCGGTGGCGAAGGGCCTCGACCTCGAGGACCTGCACCGCGACCCCGCCTACGCCGGCCAATGGGGCAAGCCCGCGTTCGAGGAGCTCTGCAAGCAGGTCGCCGCCGACTCGCACTGAGGCGTTGCAGGTGCTCCAGCCTGGGCTGGGCCGATGCCCGGCCCAGCCGCGGGGCGGGTCACCTCGGCGCGACCGCGACCGTCACCGCCGTCCGGCCGTCGCCCACCGTGACTTCGGCCCTGCCGCTCGCACCGCTTCCGGGCGAGACGACCTCGACCTCGTACTTGCCGGCCGGCAAACCGTCGACGAGGAAGCCCGCGTCCTCGAATTCGATCGAACGCGTGGTCGAACACCGCCCCGGCTCGACGCCGAGCGTCGAGACCGCGGCCCGGCCGCGCGCCATGCCGACGACGGAAGCGAGGATCGAGCCGGTGCTGCGCTGCGGCACCGCGAACACGAGATCCGAGACGTCGTCGTCGCCGACCTCGAGCCGCATGCTGTGCCAGCGACCCTTGCCCGTGGTGAGCGAGAGCGAGACCCTGCCCGCGCCGACGCCGCGCAGCTCGAACGTGCCGTCGCTGCCGACCTCGGTCTCGATGGTCTTGCCGTCGAAGACGTGGGCCGAGATCCTCTTGCCGGCGGCGTCGGGCATGCCGGTCACGTGCCCGCGCAACGTCGCGCCGTGCGTGAGTGTCGGCTGGACCTCGACGACCGGCGCGCCCGCCGCGATCTCGAACGGGCCGAACGTGCGCTTCGGGTAGTCGCCGTGCGCGAGCACGAGCCGGTTCTCGCCGGGCGGCACCGAGTGCAGCTCGAACCGCCCCCCGGCGTCGGTGTACACGCGCGTGCTGCCCGGCACGTCGCGCGATCTGCCGCGAGAGAGGTGGCGCGCGGGATCCTTCGGGTCGCCCGACTGCAGCGTGACCTCGACCTGCTCGACGGGTGCTCCGTTGGCGGCGTCGCAGACGACCCCTCTCACCGTCGCGCCCGCGAACAGGCGGATCACGTACTGGTCGCGCGGCGCGTCGACGCTCGGGGCGCCCGCGACGCGCTGCGGGGCGTAGCCCTCGGCCCACACCTCGACGAACAGCTCGGCGCCGGGCTGCAGCTGCCAGTGCACGACGCGAAACCAGCCGTCGCTGTCGACGAACCGGACCGGGTCGACGTACTGCAGCGGCTGCACGCTGTAGTCGGCCGTGAGCAGGATCGTGAACGCGCCGACCGGCGCGCCCGTGACGCCGTCGACGACGCGGCCCGCGACGCTCGCCGCCCGCTTCATCCGCAAGACGAGGTCGGACGGCGAGCCGGCGACGCCTTCGAGCGAGGCCCGCATGTGGTCGGCGTGGTGCGCGAACACGGTGCACGGTTCGGGCGGCAGATCGGCGATCGTGAACCTCCCTTCGGTGTCGCTCGTCGCCCGACCTCCGATGGACCGCCGCTCCAGATCCGGCGTTGCGCGCTCGCAGTAGACCGACGCACCGACGATCGGAGCACCGGCCTCGTCGAGCACACACCCGGCGATCGTGCGCCCCGCATGCAGCACGAGCGCCAACTCACCGGGCGTCTTCGCCGCGTCGGCCGCGCTCGTGACCTTCACGAAGCCCGGCTTGTCGGCGACGACCTCGATCTCGCCCGCCGGCAGGTCCTCGAGTCGCAGGCGGCCCCCGGCATCGGTGAAGCCGCGGACCTGCATGGCATGGAAGCGATCGGGCCTGACGCTGATCCGCGCGCCGGCGATGCCTTCGCCGCCGGCGCCGAGCACGCGCACGACGAGCGCGAGCCCGGGCCGCAGCACGAGCTCGACCGGATCGGCGCCGGGGCTCGCGGTCAGGGCCGCCATCTGGAAGCCGGGCTTCGCCGCGGTCAGCTGGTGACGGTCCTCGGGCGCAGCACCGCCGAACTCGAAGTGTCCCGCCGCGTCGGTCACGGTCCCGTGCTGGAGCCCCGACGCCCTTACCTGGGCGCCCGCGACCGGATGCCCGGCCTCGTCGACGACCCGGCCCGAGAACGACGCCCCGGGCTCGAGCTCGATGTCGAGTTCGTGGCGCTGCTTGCCCTCGGGCATGTAGGCTTCCAGCAGACGTTCGCGGTAGCCGGGCTTGACGACGAGCAGCGGGTAGGGCGGGCCCGTGACCTTCATCTCGTAACGGCCGTCGGCGTCGGTGTGCGTCGCGACGTCGTCCCAACCGTTGACGGCGAGCTCGGCGCCGGCGATCGGCGCGCCGCCGACGTCGTGCACGCGGCCGGACAGAGAGCGATCGAGCGCGAGGAGCGTCACCTCGAGCGCGACTTGGGCCTGGCCCGGCTGCACGAGCTGCGGCGTGCACCAGATCTTCGCGTCGCCGGCGGCACCCGAGCGCACCGCGCGCAGCGTGCCGACCGCCGTGCGCACCGGGCCGCGCCAGACGAAGCGGCCGTCGGCGTCGCTGCGGACCTCGTGTTCGGACGCGGGCTCGCCGACCGCTTCGGCCCCGTCGAACCATTGCATCGTGAGCGCGAGGTCGGCGCACGGGGCCCCGCGCGACGTCACCTTGCCGGCGACCGTCAGACCCGCTTCCGGCTCGGCCGGCACGCGTTCTTCGCGGACCACTTCGCCGCCGGGGTTCGCCACCGCATCGGCTCCGGCCCGTTCGGGCACGTTGTCCAGAACCGCGACCGCGGCGCTGTGGCGAGCCTCGGCCGTCGTCGGTGCCGGCGCGGTCGGCTTCGGTTCCCACCACCACGCCAGCATGCCGACCGCGGCCAGGGCCGCCGTCGCCAACACGAACTTCAGCTTCGTCATGAGAAGAGCTCCGATCGCAGTGCATGCCGTCGCCGCGCCGGGCGCCGCCGCCGCCGCTGCGAATCCGCCGGGCCTCGCGAACGGCACGAGCGCCAGGATCCAGCCGCGGCGGTCCCCGTACTCGCGGTCGAGCCGCGCGCGCAGCTTGTCGAGTCCGCGTTGCAGCCGCGAACGCACGGTGTTGCGCGGCACGCCGAGTTCCCGCGCGATCGCCTCGGGCAACAGCCCTCGCCAGAAGCGCAGCACGATCACGGTGCGGAACGGTTCCTCGAGGTCGTGCACTGCCGCGGCGACCTCGCGCATCGCCTCCGACTGCACGGCGATCGCCATCGGGTCCGCGCTGGTCGGCGTCGCCTTCGCCGCAGCGACGCGCTCGCGGGCCGCGCGCCGCGCCGAGGTCCGTCGCCGCAGCAGCGCGAGGTTGCGCAGCGTGCCGGACAGCCATGGCCGGTCGACGGCATCGCCGCGCCCGGACATCAGCGACGCGAAGAATGTGTCCTGAACGAGGTCGTCGGCGTCGGCGCCGGCGAAGAGCAGCGAACGCGCGAGCCGGCGGAGTGCCGAGCCTTCGGCTTGCAGCTGCAGTTCGCGGTCGACGTGGGAAGCCATCGCAGGAGACTAATTGCCGCGAGCGCCGCGGAGGACTCCGGTCGGTGTGGCCGACCCCTTCCCGAGTTCGCCTCCGCGCGGGGCGTGCGTGCGCGACGCGCAGTTCGGCAGGAAGGACCCCGATTCCGGTAGCATGGCGGCGCTCCCGTGGCCATTTGGCCTGCATGACTTCCCCTCACGCTTGGGCCGATCGGCGCTTCCGGCAGTTCTGCGAGACGGGCGATCCCGAGGCGCTCGGTGACGTGTTCGACCGGACTTCGGGTTCGCTGATCCGGGTCGCGCTGTGGCTGGCCGCCAACCGCACCGATGCCGAGGACCTGCTGCAGCGCACGTTCCTGAAGGCGATCGAGACGCGGCGGCAGTTCCGCAGCGGGGCCCCGGTGGTGCCCTGGCTCATGGGTCTGCTCGGCAACGAGGCGCGGCGGCAGCGGCGGGAGCGGGACCGAGCCGCGACGGTGCGCTGCGCTCCGGATCGAGTCGTCGATCCTGAGCAGGCCGTCGTCGCGCGGGAACTGGCGGACACCGTGCGGTCGGTCGGCGATCGGCTCGGATCACCCTATGGTGAAGTGCTCCGGCTGCACCTCGAAGACGGTCTCACGTGTGACGAGATCGCAGCCCACCTGCGCCGGCGCGCCGGTACCGCCGGCAGACCGCGGCCGGCGATCTCGCCGGCAGCTGGCCGTCGGCCGCCGGCAAGTCCCGCGTGACGACCACGGCGTTGCGTGTGCTGTCGTTGCAGGCCTTCCACCGCTACGCGCGGCTGTTCCGGTAGCGGCCGCGCGCCGGTCGCGCCGATGCCTTCGAGCAGCGCACGACGAAGCCGGTCGCGGCTCGAGCGCCCGCAGCCAAACTCTGACGCCCGCCGTCACCGCCGATCGCGGTTTCGCGTTGCGCCGTCGTCTTCCTCTGGATGAAGGCGGCGAGGCCACCATGCATGCACGCAGCTCCCCGTTTGCGCTCCTCGGGCCCCTGACCGCGTTCGCCGGCCCCGACCTCGAGCTCAGCCACCCCGACCGCGCCGCATCAGCCCGACGTTCCCGCCCCGCCGCGGTCGAGCCGCTCGCCGAGCTCGGCCAGCGCGCGGTAGAGCAGCATGCGCGACGCCGCTTCGCTGCGGCCCATCGCCTCGCCGATCTCCTGGTGCGACAGGCCGACGATGCGCGCGAGCGTGATGACCTCGCGATGTTCGTCGGACAGCCCGTCGAACGCCGCCTCGAGGCGGGCGATGCGTTCCTTGAGGTCGAGCTGCGCGCTCGGCGTGTCGAAGTCGGCGTAGACCGCGGCGAGGTCGCCGACCTCGGCGTGGTCGCCTTCGGGCACCTCGCGGCGCCAGTCGCGCTTCTCGGCGCGGTGGAAGACGACGCGGTTGCGGATCTTGCGCAGCGCCATCGTGAACAGCCAGCGGCGGAAGTTCGCTTCGCCGCGGTAGCGGAAGCGATCGAGCCGCGCGAGCACTTCGCGGCACGCCGACTGCACGAGGTCCGACGCCGACTCCCGCGCGCGCAGCTCCGCGCCCATGCGCAGGCGCACGAACGCCCGCAGGCGCGGCAGGTGCCGCGCCAGCAGCGATTCGATCGCGTGCTCGTCGCCGCGCGACGCGTTCTGCACCGTCTCGTTCCAGTCGGTCATCGCGAGGTCACCCGGCGGCGCGCGGCCACGCGCGGCCGAGCCATCAACTAGGATAACAGAGCATGTCCGCACCACACGCCGACGAAGATGCGCCGCGCACGACCGAGCTGCTCGCGGAAGCCATCCAGCGGCTCGAAGAGGGCGGCGAGGCGAGCCTCGAAGCGTTCTTCGCCGAGCACGCGGGCGCGGCGCCGACGCTGCGCGCGCGGCTCGCCATGCTGTGCGGCGTCGGCCTCGTGCGCGGCGAGGGGGAAGAGCCGCCGGCGCAGCCCGAGCCCGATCGCATCGGCGAGTTCCGGCTCGAGCGGCGGCTCGGGGCCGGCGGCATGGGCGTCGTCTACCTCGCCGAACAGCCGTCGCTGCGCCGCCGCGTCGCGTTGAAGCTGATCCGACCGGAGCTGCTGTACTTCCCCGACGCGCGCGAGCGCTTCCGGCGCGAGGTGGAGGCCGTGGCACAGCTCGAGCACCCGGGCATCGTGCGCGTCTACGAGGCGGGCGAAGCGGGCGGCGTGCCCTGGTTCGCGATGGAGATGGTCGCCGGCGCGAGCCTCGACCGCCTGTTGGCGGAGCTGCGCGGAACGCCGGCGCAGCGGCTCGGCGACGCCGACCTTCGACGGGCGCTGCTCGCGCTCGGCGGCGAGCCGGCGGTCGTCGCGCAGCTCGGCACAGGCCGGCGCGGCTGGATCGAGATCTGCTGCGCATGGCTGCTCGAGCTGGCTGAAGCGCTGGCGTACGCACACCGACACGGCGTGCTGCACCGCGACATCAAGCCGGCGAACGTCATGATCACGTGGTCCGGCCGCGCCGTGCTGCTCGACTTCGGGCTCGCCAGCTCGGGCGTCGGCCACCGCGTGACGCGCACCGGGTCGATGATCGGCTCGCTGCCGTACATGGCGCCCGAGCAGGTGCGCGGCGAACACGCGCGCATCGACGAACGCACCGACGTCTACGGGCTCGGCGTCACGATGTACGAGATGCTGACGCTGCGCAGCGCATTCCGCGCCGAGGGCAGCAGCGACGACGAGATCCGCCGGCGCATCGTGCAGGCGACGCCCGCCGCGCCGCGCCAGCTCGACGCGGCGATCAGCTGGGACGCCGAAACGGTCTGCCAGTGTGCGATGGCGCCGGAACCCGCGAAGCGCTACCAGTCCGCCGCGGCCCTGGCGAACGACCTGCGCTGCCTGCTCGAGCTGCGACCGCTCGCCGCGCGCCGGCCGCCGTGGTCCGTGCGGCTGCACCGCTTCGTGCGGCGACGGCCGGCGCTCAGCGCCGCCGCCGCGATGGGGTTCCTGTCGCTGGTCGTCGTGCCGAGCGTCGTCGCGGTGCGCGAGCACCGCCTGCGCACCGAGATCGAGCAGGCGCGCGCCGACGCGAAGCGCGACAACGACGTGCGCGAGGAGACGCTGCGCTTCCTCGACGAGGACCTGCTCGCTGCTGTCTCGCCGGACCAGGCCGGCCGGGACGTGTCGATGCGCGAGGTGCTCGACCGCGCCGCCCAGCGCATCGAAGCACGCTTCGCGGATCGGCCCGGCGTCGAAGCGGCGATCCGCGGCACGCTGGGTCACACCTACCGCAAGCTCGGCATGCTCGACGTCGCCGAGCGCCACCTCGGGCGCGCCGTCGAGCTGAGCCGGCAGCAGTTCGGCGAAGGCGATCGGCGCACGCTCGAGGCAGAGCACCGGCTCGCCAGCGTCTACCACGCCCAGGGTCGCGATCGCGAGGCCGAGCAGCTCGAGCGCCGCGTGTTCGCGACGTCGCGCGAGCTGTTCGGCATCGAGGATCCCGACACGCTCGCGTCGGGCAACAACCTCGGCCAGCAGCTGACCGGGCTGGGCAAGCATGCCGAGGCGGTCACCGCGCTGCAGGAAGTCGTCGACGTGCGATTGCGCGTGCTCGGCGAGCGGCACGAGGACACCGCGACGGCGATGACCAACCTGGCGCTCGCGTTCCACGATTGGGGACACCTCCACGACGCCGAACCGTGGCTGCACCGCGCGCTCGAACTCGAACGGAGCCTGCACGGCGACGACGACCCGGGCACGCTCGTGACGTCGAACAACTGGGCGAACCTGCTCGTCGATCTGGGGCGCCTCGACGAAGCACTCGCCATCCACGAACGTGTCAGTGAGATCTCGCGCCGCGTCAACGGGCCGAACCATCACGCGACGATCACGAGCCTGATCAATCTCGCCAAGACGCTCGTTCGCCTCGGCCGTGTCGACGAGGCGGACGCGCGCTACCGCGAGGCCGTCGCGGCCGGCGCGTCGCTGCCCGAGGACCACCCGGCGATGCTCGACGCGCGCCTGTTCCACCTCGGTCGGCTGGCGTCGGCGAAGCGGCACGAGGCGGTCGTGCTGGCGGCCGACGAGATGCTGGCGCTCCGCACACCGGGTGCCCGGGACAACGAGAGGCTGTTCGCGCAGGCGCGCTGGGAACGGGCCGGCGCGCTCGAAGCGCTCGGCCGCGTCGACGAAGCCGAACGCGCGCTCGGTTCGATCGTCGCCGAGCAGAGCGAGCACGGAGGCGTCATGGAAGCGATCGCGCGCACGCAACACGCGCGCTGCCTGTTCAAGCTGCGTCGGTTCGGCGACGCCGAGGCCGACCTGCTGGCCGCGTACCGCTTCTACTCGGAGCATGCAGCCGAGAGCGATCACGTCGTGCCCACGATGCGCGGCCTCGCGGCCGTCTACGAGGCCTGGCAGCGCCCCGACGACGCGGCGCTGTGGCGGCGGCGGCTCGCCGACTGGACGGAGGCCAACGAGCGCCGGCGTTCCGCGCGCTGACGCAGCGATCAGCGCTGTGGCAGCGCCCGCGCCGCGGCATCAAGACCGCGGCACGACCTTCCCGGCGAACGACTGGTAGGCGATCTTGCCGTTGCGCACGACGAACGTGTCGGTGGCGAACTCGTAGCGGTTGGTCGGGGTCTCGCCCGTCCAGACGATGTGCGCGGCCTCGCCGCGGACGTTCTGCACGCGCATCTCGAAGTGGGCGCCCGGCTGGGCGAACTCCTTGAACAGGCCGCTCATGAGCTGGCGGATCGGGTTGCGCCCGGTCAGCGGACCGTCGACCGTGAACAGCACCGAGTCCTCGGTGTAGTCGGCCATGATGCGGTCGAGGTCGCCTTCGACGAACGAGCGGAGATGGCGCTCGAGAACCGTGAGTATGTCGGACATGTGATTGCTCTCGCTGGTGGGGACAGTTTCGGGGAACAGGGAAGGTGATGGCTCAGGCGCGCGTGACGACGACCTCCAGGTACTCGCCGGGGTAGACGAGGGTCGCGTCGCCCGAGGTGTTGCGGCTCGTGAGCAACTGGCGCAGGTCGCCCGCGAGTGCCGCCTGGCCGGCGGCGTCGAGTGCGGCGAACATCTTGTGCATGGGCCCGTAGTAGGTGCGGAAGAGGTCGAGCCAGTGCTCGAAGGAGCGGTAGCGGAAGACGAACTGCTTGCGCGTGCAGCGCAGCGACGCCGCCGCGGCACCGAACAGCTTGCGCAGGTGGGTTTCGTTGCCCCACGACACGGCAGGCTCGAGACCGGCGGGCGGCGGCGCGTGGCGGGCGATCACGCGGAACGACTCGCCGAGCACGCCCTCGGGCGTCCAGTTGGCGAGGCCGATGCGGCCGCCCGGCTTGCAGACGCGCACGAGTTCGTTCGCGGCCCGCTGCTGGTCCGGTGCGAACATGACGCCGAACGTGGACAGCACGGCGTCGAACGACGCGTCGGCGAACGGCAGCGACTCGGCGTCGCCGTCGCGGAAGACCACCAGCAGGCGCTCGGCCGCCGCGCGTTCCCGCCCGCGCGCGAGCAGCGCCGGCACCCAGTCGACCGCCGTGACTTCGGTGAAGCAGCGCGCTGCCGCGAGCGCCGTGTTGCCGCTGCCGGTGGCGACGTCGAGCACACGCTGGCCGGGCCGCAGGTCCACGGCCGCGCAGAGCGTCTCGGCGACGACCTGCACGGTGGCGCCGACGACCGCGTAGTCGCCGGAGCTCCAGGCCGCTCGTTGCCTGACCTTGATCGCCGCGTAGTCGGGCGGCACGGAGGGGGTCGGGGATGGGACGGTGTGTGTATGGGTGGTCATGGTCGGGGTCTGTTCCAGTTCGCGAGTCCGCCGCCGCGACATGCGGCGTCGTCCTGGCTGCCATGACTACGCTCGGTGCGTGCGCGGTGGCATGATCGCGCCACCGCAGTCGTTGATCCCCAGTCCAGCCCGAGCACGCGACTTGATCGAACGTCCAGCCAGCCGCACCGATCGTCCAGCCGAGGCGAAGTCGGTCGATCCGTTGTCGGCCGTGTTCCGCGCGGTGCGCCTGCGCGGCGCCGTGTACTTCCTCGTCGACGCGTCGCCACCGTGGCTCGCGCAGGCCCCGGCCGGCCGCCAGCTCGCGCCGACGGTGATGCCCGGTGCGCAGCACCTGATCGAATACCACGTCGTCAAACGCGGCTCGTGCTACGGCGGCCTGCTCGGTGAACGCACGATCGCGCTCGGCGCGGGTGACGTGCTCGTCTTCCCGCACGGTGATGCCCACGTGATGTCCAGTTCCCCGAATCCGCGCCCCGGCAAGCCGGACAACCAGGACGTCGATCGCCTGCTCGCACGCGCGTCGCCGCCGTTCCCGATCCGCACCGGCGGCGGCGGCGAAGCGAGCCACGAGGTCGTGTGCGGATTCCTCGGTTGCGACATCCGTCCGTTCAATCCGTTGATCGCGACGTTGCCGCGGGTGTTGCACGTGCCCGCCGACACGGCCAACACCCATCTGAATGCGCTCGTCGCGCTGACGCTGGCGGAGTCGGGCGAACGGCGCGCGGGCAGCGAATGCATGCTCGCGCGCCTCAGCGAACTGATGTTCATCGAGGTCGTGCGCCTGCACCTGCAGACGCTGCCACCGGGCAACGAAGGCTGGCTCGCGGGCCTGCGCGATCCCGTCGTCGGCCGCGCCCTGTCGCTGCTGCACGGCGAGCCGGCCCGAGCCTGGACCCTCGAGAGCCTGGCCCAGGCTGCCAGCGTCTCGCGGTCGGCGCTCGCCGAACGCTTCCGGCAGTTCACTGGTCAGCCGCCGATGCAGTACCTCGCGCAGTGGCGCATGCAGATCGCCGCCGGTCTGCTCGCCGAGAGCAACGCCAGCGTCGCCGCCGTCGCGTTCGACGTCGGCTACGGTTCCGAGGCCGCGTTCAGCCGCGCGTTCAAGAAGCTCGTCGGCGCGTCGCCCTCGGCCTGGCGCACGCGAGG
>DASUFY010000248.1:0-21811 GCA_036274315.1 Planctomycetota bacterium
CGACAACTTCTCACCTCCCCACGTGCCGACCCGCCGCTGGCTCGTATCATCGTCGCCCCGATGGACGCTCGCACTCGTTGGTTCACGTTCCTGGGTCTCCTGACCGCCCTGCTGGCCCCGCTGCCGGCGCAGGGCAAGAAGTTCGCCCTGGAGGCGGCGTTCGAACCCGCGACGGCGAAACCCGGCGACGAGGTCACGCTCGTGCTCAACGCGAGCGTCGAGATCGGCTGGCACGCCTACGGCTCGCTCGAGAAGACCAACATCCCGGTCACGCTGAAGCCGGGCAAGCTGCAGCTCGGCGGCCTCGAACTGGTCGGCGCGGCCGAGATCCCGCCCGGCGACCGCCACACGACCGTGATCGGCGACTCGTTCCCGCTGCCCAACGAGTTCACGGTCAAGCAGAAGGTCAAGGTGCCGGCCTCCATGGCCGCGGGCGAGGTGACGCTGTCGGGTGCGCTCGACTACCAGATCTGCGACGAGAACATGTGCCTGCCGCCGACGGGTGCGAAGTTCTCGGCCAAGCTGAAGGTGGCCGGCGGCGCGCCCGCGGCGCCCGTGCTCGGCACGAAGCCGGGCCTCAAGCTCGACCCCGACGCGAAGGTGACGATCGTGTCGAGCTTCGAACCGGCGCAGGTGCGCGCCGGCGAGACCGCGACGCTCGTGCTCGACGTCGACGTCCACGCGCGCTACCACGCCTACGGCAGCCTCGAGACGACGAACATCCCGGTCGCACTCGACGCCGGCAAACTCGTGCACGGTGCGCTCGAGCTCGCGGGACCGCCGGACATCCCGCCCGGCGTGAAGACGCAGCAGTTCGGCATGGACACGTATCCGTTGCCGCACCACTTCCAGATCAAGCAGAAGCTGCGGGTGCCGGCCGGCACCGGGGCCGGCGCGGTGCTCGTGAAGGGTGTGCTCGACTACCAGATCTGCGACGAGAACTCGTGCGACCCTCCGGGCGAAGGGCCGTTCGAAGCGACGCTGCAGGTGCTGGAAGGTGGAACGGCGGCGCCGGGTCTCGGCGTCAAGCCCGGGCTCCGGCTCGAAGGCGATGACGACAAGGTCTCGATCACGGCCCACTTCGATCCGGCCACGGCTCGCGCCGGCGAGAACGCGACGCTCGTGATCGACGTCACGGTGCTCGACGAGACCTACCACGCGTACGGGGCGCTCGAGACGATCAACGTGCCCGTCTCGCTCGACACGGGCAGGCTGGAGCGCGGCGCGCTCGAGCTCGTCGGCGGTCCCGACGTGCCGCTCGGCGAGAAGACCGAGGTGCTCGGCGAGGACAGCTATCCGCTGCCGCACCGGTTCCAGGTCAAGCAAGTGCTCGCGGTGCCCGCGGGCACGCCGGCCGGCGCGATCCCGGTCAAGGGCGAACTCGAGTACCAGATCTGCGATGCGAACCACTGCCTCGAGAAGACCGACGGTTCGTTCGCGGCGACGCTGACGGTCGAAGCCGGCGAGGCGCGCACCGCCGCGGCGGCGCCTGCCGGCACCGCACCGCATGACCCCACGCGCGGCAATCCGTTCGGCGGTTCGTTGTGGTTGTTGATCCTCGCGTGCGTCGGCGGCGGCCTGTTCGCCCTCGCGATGCCGTGCACGTACCCGATGATTCCGATCACGTTCAGCTTCTTCACGAAGCAGGCCGAGAAGCGGCACGGGCACGTGCTGCCGCTCGCGTTGACGTACGGCTTCGGCATCGTTGTGATGTTCACGCTGGTCGGCGCCCTGCTGTCGACGGTCATCGTCGACGTCGTCAACCACTGGCTGACGAATCTCGTCATCGGCGCGATGTTCCTCTTCTTCGCGTTCGTTCTGTTCGGCTGGGTCAACCTGAATCCGCCGCAGTGGCTCACGCGCGCTGCGGGCAAGGCGAGCCACACGGGCGGCTATCTGGGCGTCTTCTTCATGGGCGCCGCGCTGGTCATCACGTCGTTCACGTGCACGGCGCCGATCGTCGGTTCACTGCTCGCCAACGTCGCGCAGTTCGGCACGGCTCGCGTTGCGTTCGGCATGGCGATCTTCGGCCTGACGATGGCGCTGCCGTTCGTCGCGCTGTCGCTGATGCCGAGCAAGGTCAAGTCGATGCCGCGCTCGGGCGAGTGGATGGAGACGCTCAAGGTCTCGCTCGGCTTCGTCGAACTCGCGGCGGCGCTCAAGTTCGTCTCGATGGTCGACTTCGCGCTCGGTTGGCAGATCCTGCCGCGCGAGCTGTTCCTGCTGCAGTGGACGACGATCTTCGCCATGTGGTCGATGTACCTGTTCGGCATCCTGCGCAAGAAGGGCACGCCCAACGAGGGCGTGAGCAACGGGCGCATGGCGGGCGGCATGTTCGTGGCGTTGCTCGCGACCTACTTCCTGTTCGGCGCGCTCGGCTTCCGGCTCGACTTCTACACGACCAACTTCATCCCGGGCTACTCAGCCGAGAGCGTGATCTCGCGCGGTGGTGCTGACGGTGGCGTCGGCGAGGCTGGTGGCAGTGCTCACGTACTCGGCAAGCACCACATCGTGCTCGACGACCAGCCCAAGGCCATCGAGGTCGCAAAGGCCGAGGACAAACTGCTGCTCTACAACTTCACGGGCTTCAATTGAGGCAGTTGCCGCGGGATGGAGAATCACATCTTCCTGCGCCCGGCGGTCGCCGAGATCATGAACAAGAACTTTGTCGAAGCTCGTCACCACACGGACATCCAGAACACCATGACCGAGGAGCAGCTCGCGACCAACCGCAGGCTCCAGGCGCAGATCGCGGGCACCAAGGCCAATCCCTACTTCGTCGTCGTCGATCCGAAGACCGGCAAGAAGATCGCCGAGCACTCGCTGAGCGGCGGGCCCAACGCCTGGGAGGAGAACTGGCTCGAGTTCCTGAACGGCGTGCTGAAACAGACCGGCCGCACGCCGTAGCTCAGGCCGCGACACCCGGCGCCGCGACCGGCCGCACGACGGTGCGCAGGATCTCGTTGTGACGCAGCAGCCGCACGTGCAGCTCGGCGCCGATCGCGGTGCGCGGCAGCCCCGCCATGAGGTCGCCGACGCCGCGGATCGTGCGTTCTTCGATCGAGATCAGCAGGTCGCCCTTCTGCACGCCGCCCTTGTCGGCCGGCGACCCGGGCGTCACGGCCGCGACCGCGAGCGCGCGCGGTGACGGCAGGCCGAGCCGGTGGGCGATCGTCGGGGCGATCTCGACGCCCTGCACCGCGACGCCGAGCCAGCCGCGCACGACCTCGCCGTGCTCCTTCAGTTCGGGCAGCACCACGAGCGCCGTCGACGCGGGCACCGCGAAGCACAGCCCCTGCGCCATCGGCACGATCGCCGTGGCGATGCCGACGACGCGGCCCTGTGCGTCGAGCAGCGGCCCGCCCGAGTTGCCGGGGTTGAGCGGCGCGTCGGTCTGGATCACGTCCTCGATCGAACGGCCGCCGGGGCCCGGCAGCGCGCGGCCGAGGCCGCTGATGATGCCGGCCGTGACCGAGTGCGACAGGCCGTGCGGGCAGCCGACGGCGAGCGCGAAGTCGCCGACGCGCAGGGCACCCGAATCGACGAGCGGCAGCGGTTCGACGTCGGCGCCGGGCACACGCAGCAGCGCGAGGTCGGTCGTCGGGTCCGTGCCGAGCACGTCGACGACCGCCGTGCGGCCGTCGTGGAACGTCGCCTCGACGGCGAGCGCGCCGTGCACGACGTGGTTGTTGGTCAGCGCGAGCCCGTCAGCGCCGCACAGGAAGCCCGAGCCCGTGCCGCCGCCGCGGCCGCGACCCAGCGTGCGCAGGTGCAGGACCGCGGGCCGCACGCGCTGCACGACCGCGGCGATCTCGTCGGACAACGATTGCAGGATGCTCATGGCGGCCAGCCTGTAGGTCGCCACTCGAGCCGACGAAAGGGTGCCGCGGCGGCGCCAGGCATCGTCCGCGAGAGCGGCGATTGGCCTCATCGACGAGATCTTCGCGACCCGCGGTGAGCGAGCCGAGCGGCCTCGAGGGCCCATGGTGTGCTCGGCAATCGGTTGCTGGAGCGATAGACTCATGGCCCGTGCCGAGACCCAAGGTCGAACCACCAACCGAGCTGACGCCGGGGCAGAAGCTGCTGCTGTCGCTCGACATGTTCGCCTACGGCTGCGACATGATGCGGCAGAACCTGCGCCGCTCGCATCCCGCCGCCGACGACGCAGCCATCGAGGGGCTCTTGCGTGATTGGTTGCGCGCGCGACCGGGTGCCGAGCATGGTGACGGGGTGGGCCGGCCGGTGAGCTGGCCCGGAAGACGCGGTGCCGACGATGCGTGAACTGCTCGCGCGCGTGGCCTCGGACCTCGTTTCGCTGCAGGCGCCGCATGCAGTGGTGGGTGGTCATGCGGTGTCGGCGCGGACCGAGCCACGCTTCACGCGAGACCTGGACCTCGCCGTGGCTGTTGCAGACGATCGGCGCGCCGAGGCGCTCGTCAGCGCCCTGGTCGCCCGGGGCTATCGCATCGCGGCGCTGATCGAACAGGAGGCTACCGGTCGCCTCGCCACGGTCCGACTCGAGCACGCGTCAGCGCCTGGGGTCGTCGTCGATCTGCTCTTCGCCACTGCCGGTGTCGAGCCAGAGGTCGTCGCAGGCGCCTCTTCGTTGCAGGTCATCGACAAGCTCGTTCTGCCAGTTGCTTCGGTCGGCCACCTTCTCGCGCTCAAGACGCTGTCGATGGACGACCGGAAGCGCCCGCAGGATCGCGTCGACATCGGTGCCCTGTTGGGCGTGGCAACAGCGGAGGACCTGCGTACAGCAGAGCGCGCGATGCGACTGATCACCGAACGCGGCTGCAACCGCGGCCGGGACCTCGTGGCTTTGTTCATGGGGTTGCGTGCCGACTCAGCGAGGCCCTAAGGGGCGACGCAGAGCGGCCTCGAACCAGATCGACGGTCCCCCGACGCTCCACGGTGTCGGTGCCGCGGCGGCGCCAGCCGGGTCAGCGTGGGTAGCGATTGGCTTCGACGGCCCAGGAGGTCTCGTACCGCCAGATCAAACCGCCGAGCGGTTCGTACTCGCTCACCTGATTGTTCTCGGCAACGAGCGTGTTGCCGTTGGGCAGTCGGTCGGCGTCGCTCGGGGACCTGAGGCCATCGAGCTTCCAGACGACGTTGCAGTTCCGGTCGAGTTCGAGCACCTTGCCCAGGTTGCGCAGCGTCACGAGCGTGTTGCCGTTGGGCAGGCGGTCGGCGTCGTGCACGTTCGGCATGCTGAGCGCCTGCCAGACGATCGTGCCCTTGGGGTCGACCTCGACGACGCGGTCGCGCAGCACGTCGGCGATCAGCGTGTTGCCGTTGGGCAGGCGGTCGGCGTCGAACGGGCGGAGCCCCGACTTCTCTCCGTTCTGGTCGATGACCGCGTCCAGGAGCCAGACGATCTTCCCTGCCGGATCCACCTCGATCACGCGGCTGCCGAACGTGTCGGCGATCAGCGTGTTGCCGTTGGGCAGGCGGTCGGCGTCGTAGGGGTTCTTGAGGTCCTCGAAGCTCCAGATGGTCTTGCCCTGGCGATCGACCTCGCGCACGCGGCTGACTGAGAACTCGGTGATCAGGACATGGTCGTTGGCGAGCAGCTCCGCGTCCCAGGCGCCGAACACGTCCTCGAGCGACCACACGATCCTGCCGTTGATGTCGACCTCGAGCACGCGGTTGTCGCTGTAGTCGGCGATCAGCGTCGTCGCCTTGGCCGGTTTCGGCGCCGGCATGGGGTCCTGTTCGGGCTTCGGTGGCGTCGGCGCCGGTTGCGGCTGGGGCCGTGGATCCTGCGGCGGAGCCACGACCCGGTCCTGACGGTGGCTGCGCGACCAGGCGACGGCGCCGACGACGCCGAGGCCGACGACGATCACGGCGGCCGCGAGCCAGTGCCTGGTCGCGGTTCGATCCGGCGCGCGCTCGGCCCGCGCGTTGGCCGCCGCCTCGAGAATGCGGGCGGCGAGCGCCGGATTCGGGGTCACACCGGCCAGTTCGTGCAGGCATGCGTCCATCTGTAGCTCCTGGGCCATGGCGACCAGGTCGCCGTCGTTCGGGGTACCGTTCATGGCGTGCTCCTCGTTGCTCGTTGCCGGCGTTCGACGCAACCGCGCAGCTGTTGCCGCACGCGCTGCATCAGCGTCTTGACGCCGTTCGGCAGCAGGCCGAGCGCCGCCGCGACGTCGGTGCGGCGCGTCGGGTCGAAGGCGCCGAGTCCATAGCTGAGTTCGACCGCGGTGCGCGCGTGGCCCTGCAGCTGCTCGACGCACTGGCGCAGCGCCGCGAGCATCTCGTCGCCGTCGTGCTCGGCGCAGTCCCGGTTCCACAGCGCGTCGACCGCATCGGCGAGCAGCACGGCCTCGCGGTGGTCGCGGCGCAGCCGCAGGAACAGGAAGCGCGCCGTGCGCCGCAGGAACGTCGCCGTCGCGGCCGCATCGAGCCCGAGCGCGTGCTTCTGCAGCGCGATGACGAACGCTTCCTGGGTCAGGTCGTCCGCCTCGTGCGGGTTGGCGCCGTGCATGCGCAGGTAGCGCCAGACCCCGGTCAGGTGCTGGCGGATCCGGTGTTCGGTGTCGCGCGGTGGTGGCACTGGCTCAGCTTCCACCGACCGGCTCGGCGACAACAGCCTCTGCATGCCCTTCAGTGCCAGCGGGGCCGCGCAGGTATTCGAAGAACCGCGCGAGGCGCGAGGCGATCGTCAGTTGATCTTGCGTTCCGCCGCCTTGGGCGGGGTCTTCGGCTTGGCTGTGGGCTCCGGCGCCGTGGGCGCTTCGGCCGCCTGGGCCTCGGCGGCCTGCTGCACGATCGCGCGCCGCGGCGGCGAGCAACGACCACCTTCGCGCGAGGTGCGCGAGATCGCGGACTGCAACCGATTCTGGCTGCGCTGCAGGCTCGCGCGCGCCGGCGCGACCGACTCTGCCTTCAGCGACTCGACGGCGGCCTTGAGTTCTTCGTGGGCCTGCTGCAGCTCCTGGGCGACCGCGGCGCGCAACTGGTTGTGCTGCTCGGTCTGCCGCACCTGCACGGACTCGCTGCGCTGCTGCTGCGCCTGCAGGGCCTGCTGCGCGCGCTCGAGTTCGCGCTTGAGCTGCGCCTGCTCGCGCTCGTTGTTGCGGCGCTCGGTGGCGATTTCCCGTTCGGCCGTCGCCTGGGCCCGCTGCATCTCGGCGCGCATGCGCGCCATCTCCTTCTTGGCCTCGGCGAGCGCCTTGGCCGCGACGTCGATCTGCTGGCTCGCGCGCTCGAAGCTCTCGACGGCGCGTTCGGTCAGCGTGACCTGGGCAGTGAGGGGAACCGCGGCGAAGGCGGCGAGACCGGACGTGAGCACGAGGGAACGCAGCGACATGGTGATCTCCAGGGCCAAGGGGAAGTGCCGGCGGCGGCGCGCGCCGCCGCCGCGCGGGGCCGCCCATTCTCCACGACCGGCGGCTATTTCTCGCTCGGCACATTTCCCGGACGGAGCCGCGTGCACGCCGCGATTGCCCGCCCTCGGAGCCCACGTAGAGTTGCCCGGGCATGCCGTTCCTCATCGCGCTGCTGCTGGTCGTGGCCGTGCACGTGGCGATGCATGTGACGACATGGACGCAGGTTGGGTTGCTCGCCGACGACCACCACATGGTCGGCGGCGCGATCCTGCGCCACCGCGGCGTGTGGACGTTCGACAGCATGTTCCTGCCCGAACCCGTGGCGAACGCGACGAACGCGCTCTACCGGCCGTTCATCGACCTCGGCTTCTGGCTCGAGCAGCCCTGGTTCGGCATCGACGCGCTCGGCTACCACGTCGTCAACTCGGCGATGCACTGCGCGACGGCGATACTGTGGTTCGTGCTCGTGCGGCGCCTGTTGGGCTCGATCGCTGCGGCGGTCGCCGTGGCCCTGTTGTTCGTCGGCTGGCCCGGCCACAGCGAGGCGTTGCACTGGATCGCCGCGCGCACCGACGTGCAGTCGACGTTCTTCCTGAGCATCGCGCTCGTCGTGCTCGACCGCGGACTCGGGCGCGGGCCCGGCCCCGCTCGCGCCGCGCGGCTCTGGCTCGCCGCGGCGTTCGCCGTGTTCGCCGTCGGCAGCAAGGAGTCCGCGGTGTTCGTGCTGCCGCTCGCGGCGATGCTCTGTTGGCTGCGCGCGCCGGCCGGGCTCGCGCTGCGGCGGCGCGCGTTCGCGGGGCTGCGCACCGTGGCGCCGATGCTGTGCGCCGTCGTGGCCTGGCTCTGGTGGCGCGCGAGCCGCATCGGCACCTGGGGCTCGGGCACGCACTATGGCTGGCACTGGCAGCGTGTGACGGCGGGGTCGTGCGCGGACTGGCTCTCGGTGCTCGTCGCGCCCGTGCACGCCGACTACACGTCGAGCGTCTGGGTGGTCGTGCTCGGCGTCCTGCACGCCGCGTTGCTCGTCGTCGCGCTGTGTGCGTGGCGGACGCCCGGCGCGCGGCGGGTGGTGCTCGTCGGCGGCCTGTTGCTGCTCATGGGGTACCTGGCCGGCATCGGCCTCGAGCCCATGGACCCCGACACGCTCGAGAACGTGCGCTACACCTACGAGCCGGCGCTGGGCCTGACGGCGCTGCTCGGGCTCGGCATCGCGACGCTGCCGCCGCGATCCCGCGGGGCGGCCCTCGCGGTGCTCGTGCTCGCGCACGTGATCGTGCTCGACGGCAACCGCCAGTCGTGGTTGCGCGCGGCCGCCGTCTACCGGCGCATGGAGCACGACATCGGCGAGGTCGCGCTGCGCACGCAGGCGCCGATCCGCGTGCTCGACGCGCCCGGCGTCTACGAGGGTGCCTTCGCGCTGCTCAACGGCTTCACCGAGTTCCGCTTCATGCAGGAGTTCGCGCCGGCGGGCGCCGATCTGCGCGGCAGCGTGTCGAGCACGCAGGAATGGCGCGGCGTGTTGCGCGAGCTGGCTGCGGCTGCGGCCGCCGGGCAGGTGCTCGAGAACACGTACACCGTGCAGTGGGACGACGGCGCGCTCGTGCCGTTCGCGCTCGATACGCAGTGGCCGCAGCAGCCGTGGCCCGAAGCGACGCTCGGCTATGCGTGCGTCGCGCGCACGCGGCCGTTCGCCGGTTCGCGGCTGCCGGTGCACGTGCTCGTGCGCACGGCGACCCAGCTCGAGCTGCAGCTGCGGGCGCAGAGCGGCGCACGCTCGTGGTCCGACGAACCCGTGCAGGTGTTCGCCTCGGCCGAGCCCCAGACCATCGGTCTGCGATTCGAGCTGCCGCCGGACGTGCCCGCCGGCGCGAGCGTCGAGGTGCAGCTCGTGGTGCGCAAGGGCGACGATGCGCGCGTCTTCGCGTTGGGCGCCGCGGTGCTCTCGGCGCGCTGACTCACCGGCCGGGCAGCGTGCGCACCTTGTCGCGCCACTCGGCTTCGATGGCACGCACACGTTCGGCGGTCAGCGGGACCTCGCGCGCGCGCGCCGTCGCCACCCCGTCGTGCACGACGACGTTGGGTGCCCACGCCTCGACGTAGCCGTCGGGCGGATGCCGTTCGTGGGCCATCGAGCGCGCACCGCCGAGCGAGTCGCCGATGCCCTCGGCCTCGGCCAGCGTCAGCGCGTCGGGCCGTTCGTGCGCGTAGATCGCGAGCACGATGCTGACCAGGTAGTCGGCGGCGTCGCCTTGGCCGGTGCCGCCGCTCAGCGCGCCGATCGCAGCGTGCAGTTCGCCGGCGTCGAGGTAGCCGTCGTTCTGGAGGTCGGCGGCGGCGATCAGCGGGCGCAGCCGCTCGCTCGTCAACGGTGGGCCGAAGCCGTGCACGGGCGTGCGCGCGATGACCCAGTCGTTGAGGCCGTGCAGGTCGAGGACCGCGCAGTCCGGCAGGCACCAGCCCGGCGTGCCGACGGCGCCGGTCGCGAACATCGGGAACGGGTCGGGACGGTCGGTGACGTGCAGGCGGCGCGGGAACGGCTGCTGGAAGCGCTCGAGCAGCAGCGCGTGGTGGTTGCAGCGCAGGCCGATGTTGCGGAACAGCAGCCAGGCCTGCTGTCGATCGAACCAGCGCGCGAGCGGCCGCACGATCGCGGGCAGCTGCGGCGCCACGGGCTTGAAGCCGTGTACCGGCATGTCGCGCGTCAGTGCCAGGTGCAGCCAGCCGACGCCGCTCGCGAGCCACAGGCAGGCAACCGCGACGATCGGCGCGCGCGCACCGTTCCGCAGATCCGCCGCCATCGCTGCAGCCGACAGCACACCGAGCGGCACGAGGTGGCTGAAGACGCGGTACTCGAAGTGATCGCCGCCGACGCGGAACACGTAGTAGCCGAGGTGGAACAGCGTGGCCGCGACCGCCGCTGCGGCGGGCAGGTTGCCGGCGACGATGCGCAGCGCCCCGCGCACGCTGCGTGTGCACTCGACGCCGAGCCACAAGGCGGCGAGCGGCAGCCACAGCCAGACGCCGTGTTCGACCGCGAACGAGGCGAAGTAGCGCAGGCCCGCCTCGGGCCACGGTGCGGTGACCTTCGCGTAGTACGTGTTCGGCAGCCACTCGCCGTAGAAGGACCGCCGCCAGACGAGGTGCGCGACGACGGTCAGCAGCGGTGCGAGGCACAGCAGCGTAGGCCACGGTCGGCGCCGCCGCCGCACGAGCGCCAGCGCGGCGACGGCCACCGTCGCCGCGACGAGCAACAGGCCGTCCGGTCGCGTCAACGCCGCGATGGCGGCGGCCGCCGACCAGGTCGCGAGCCAGGCTGCGCCGCGGCGCTCGGGCGCGCGGAACGCATGCAGCACCCAGCCGACGAACGCGGCGTCGAACAGCGCCGTCTCGAGTCCGCTCGTCATCCACTGCAGGAACGTGCGGTTGCCGGCGATCGCGGCGAGGGCCAGCAGGCCGGCGGCGTCGGGCAGCCGCGTGCCGTCGCGCGCGCGCAGGCGCAGCGCCGCGGCGGCGACGATCGCGAACTGCACGACGCCGCACAGCAGCGACAACACGTTCGCGGCGGCCGGTGGTTCGACGCCGAACCAGCTCCACGTGGCCCAGAGCAGCATCGCCCACAGGAACCCCGTGTAGCCCTCGACCGGCGCGAACGGGGGTGCGTTCCAGACCAGGCCGAGGCCGTCGTGGGCGTTCGACACGTAGCGGAACGTGATGAACGCGTCGTCGCAGAGGAACGCGAGTTGCCATGCGCCGGCGATCGTCGCGAGCAGCAGCACGCCGAGCACCAACCAGCGCGCGCGTCGCGACGGCTTGCCGTGGTCCGTGGCGGGAGGCGTGTCGGTCATCGCATCAGTCGCGGCGCCGCAGCTCGATCGCCGCGATCGACATGGGCAGGGTCACGGTGTCGGGCACCGAACACACGATGTCGACGAGTGAGTGTTCGCCGGCATGCGCGGCCACGACCCAGGCGCCGTGCTCGCCGGGCAGTTCGTCGCCGTCGGCACCGGCGAGGTGCACGGCGACGCCCGGCGGCAGCGAATCGTCGATCACCGAGTACCGGCCGCCAGGCAGCGGCACGCCCGACACGACGTGGCGGCCCGGGCGGCGGACCTGGCCGACGAGCCGGGCGTGGTCGCCGAGCACCCCGACGACGGCGGCGTCGAGCCACCAACTCGCGCCGGCGGCCAGATCGTGCTGCAGCCGCTCGCGGTCGGCGTCGCCGGCCGCCGCGCGTTCGGCCGCGGCGCGAAACGAATAGGGTTGGCGGTAGCTCGCGAGCAGGTAGCCGGGCACGCGCACGATCGCGGTGTCCGCGTGGAGATCCGCGATCCCGATCCTGCTCGCGAGCCGCAGCCACATCGTCACGCGCAGGTTGCGCGGCGCGTCGTCGCCGTTCTCGACCGCGACCGTGTGGAACAGCACGACGCGGTAGTCGGCCAGGAACCGAGGGTCCGCCTCCATCTGCACGCCGCTGAGGAAGCGCGGCTGCGGCGTGCCCGGCGGCTCGCCGAACATGACCAGGTCCGGCGCCCGGCGCAACACGTAGGCACCGTTGCCGCGGTTGTGGCCGACGACGAACGCGCGATCGACGGCGAGCGGCGTGCTCGCGATCGTGCGGTCGCACAGACCCAGCATGTCGAGGCACGGCAATCGACTCATGAACGGCACCGCACCCGCGGCGTCGACAGCGAGCAGCGGATCGGGCGGAACCGGCTGCGTGCCCGCCTCGCGGTGGAAGGCGCGGCGCAGCCATCGCCCGGTCTCGACCGCCTGCCATTCCCACGTCGAGAGCTGCTGATACACGTCCGTCGTCGGCCGCGCGGCATCGACGCGCGCGAGCGTCACTGCGCCCGCGGCGAGAACCCACGCCACCGTGCGACCGCCGCGGCCGCGCGCGTCGAATGCGGCGATGCCGTGTGCGGCGAAGACGGTCAACGGCACGAGTGCGGGCAGCAGGAGGCGCGAGCGCGGGAAGACGTCGCCGCCGACCAGGAGCAGGTACGAGCTCCAGAGCCCGGCACCCAGCATCGCCATGACCAGCAGCGGACGACGTTCGGTCCGTCGCCAGCCGAACGTTGCGCCGAGCACCGCGGGCACGAGCAGCGCCCGCAGCGCGTCCGCCGACGAGGCGAGGTAGTCGACGCCGGCGGCGAGGCTGCCGGCGGACGCCGCCACCTTCGCGCGCCCGGTGTTGGGGAGCCAGTCGCCGTAGTAGACGAGGCGGAAGCCGGACTGCAGCAGCACGGCCGCGACAGTGGGAAGCAACAGCGGAACGAGCAGCGACCACGGCCGTCGCCGAGCGCCGTCGCGCAGTCCTTTGCGGCCGGACCAGAGCACGGTGGCGCCCGCGGCCACGGCCCACAGCGGGCCGTCCGGTCGCGTCCACGCGAGCAGGGCGAGCGCGAGGCCGGCACGCAGCAGGTGCGGCCGCGGGTCGGCTGCGCGCAGCCCGGCCTGCACGCTGGCGATCGTCACGGCGACGAACAGCATGGCGAGCGGGACCTCGAGGCCACCGATCGCCCACGTGCACACCGACGACTGCGCGGCGAGCAGCACGGCCGCCAGCATCGCCGGCGCGCGCGTCGTCAGCACGCCGCCGAAGAGCAGCACGCCCAACGTCGCGACGGTGCAGCCGATGCCGAGCGCGCGCACCGCCGCGATCCAGTCGCAGCCGACGGCGCCGAGTGCGGCCGTCAGCAACACCCACAGCAGGTTCGAGTAGCCCTCGACACGCTCGCCGTCGGTCCACGTGAGGCCATGCCCGTCGACCAGGCGTTGCGCGTAGCGCAGCGAGATGAACGCGTCGTCGGCGATCCACGGCCAGGCGTCGAGCCAGATGCCCATGGCGAGCACGCCGGCAGCCGCGAGGCACACGAGGAGCGGCGTGCGCAGCGAGCGTTCTGGGGGCGGCATCGTGGCGCAGTCTAGCGGCCCGCCGGCCGCGAACTGAACCCGTCTTGCGCGCCGAACTGGGTCGTGGCCGAGCCCCGCTCACGGCCATAGAGTCTCGCTGTGACTCGTTCGCCCGATGTCATCTGCTTCTGCGGTCAGGACTGGTGGTACCACAACCGCGCGCACAGCGACTTCCAGCTGATGACGCGCGCGGCGAGGTCGCGCCGCGTCCTGCTGGTCAACTCGATCGGCATGCGCATGCCCATGCCGGGTCGTTCGCCGCTGCCGTTCCGGCGCATCTGGCGCAAGTTCAAGAGCATGCTGCGCCACACGCGGCGGCCGCTGGCGTCGACGCCGGACTACACGGTGATGACGCCGATCCTGTTCCCCTTCTACGGCAGCGAACGCGCCCGCGCGTTCAACGCGCGCAGCATCCAGAAGCAGGTCGAACGCGTCGCGCGCAGGCTCGGCATGCACGAGCCGCACATCGTCGTCACCGTGCCGACGGCGTGGGACGTGGCCAGGAACATGGCCCGCAGCTCGCTGGTCTACAACCGCAGCGACAAGCACTCGGCGTTCGGCGAGGCCGACCAGGGCCTGATCGTGAGCCTCGAACGCGAACTGCTCGCCAACGCCGACGCCGTGCTCTACAGCAGCCGCGCGCTGCGCGACAGCGAACGGCACCTGACCGGCGATCGCGCGTTCTTCCTCGACCACGGCGTCGACACCGAGCACTTCGCGCCGCGCGGCCGCACGGGTGCGCTGGCCGGCCTCGGCTGCAAGCGGCCGATCATCGGCTTCTTCGGCGGCCTCGACGACTTCGTCATCGACTTCGACCTGCTCGAGCGGCTCGCGGTCGAGCGGCCCGACCACAGCCTGGTGCTGATCGGCGACGCGACGTTGCCGATGGAACGTCTGACGCGCCACGCCAACGTGCGGCACCTCGGCTTCCGGCCCTACGCCGAGATCCCCGACCTCGGCGCCGACTTCGACGTGTCGATCATGCCGTGGCTCGACAACGACTGGATCCGCTCCTGCAACCCGATCAAGCTCAAGGAGTACCTCTCGCTCGGGCAGGAGGTCGTGACGACGTACTTCCCCGAGGTCGAGCACTATCGCGACTTCGTGCACGTGGCGCGCAACGGCGACGAGTTCCTCGCCCACATCGACAACGTCGTCGCCGGTGCCAAGGCGCACGGGGATCGACGGGCGCTGCTCGGCAAGGCGACCTGGGACGATCGCACGGCGGAGCTGCTGCAGTTCCTGGACGGACTGGCCCGCCGCCGCGCCGGTCCCGTGCGCGCCGGCACCGCCGGCGCCGGTTCCGACCAGGCTTGATCCGATGGACTGGCTGCTACGAACGCTCGAGACGCACGGCGGCACGCTGCTCGGCGTGCTGTCGGGTGCGATCTGCGTCATCGTCGTGATCGCCGCTGCCGATGGTCGCCGCGGCGATCGCGCCGAGAAGAAGCGCGACAGCCATCGCGAGGGCCATTGACGTCCTGGCGCCGGTGCGTCACCTGCTGCGAGCGGACTTGCGCTCGGGTTTGCGGGCCCGTGCCTTCGCGGCCGCCTTCGGCTTGTTCGTGCGCCGCTGCGCGACCGGCTTCCTGCTCGCCGCGGCACGTGCCTTCGTGGCGGCCTTCCCGGCGTTGCTGCGCCCGCCCTGTTCGGCGCGCGCCCGCAGATATGCCTCGACGTAGCGCCTGGCCGGCATGCGTCGGATGGCCTCCGCGAGCACGTCGAGCGCCAGGTCGTCGAGCTTCTTGAAGCGCACGCAGCACTTGCCCATGTCGATCTTCTTGCCGGCGGCCTTCCACGCGTCGCGGAACCAGCTGGCGTCCTCGTTGTTGCGTTCCATGTAGACGCCCATCAGATAGATCGACATGTAGTTCTTCTGCGACGCGAGAGCGGCGAACGGCAGCGGTTGCTTCGGATCGCAGTGGTAGCCCTCGGGAAAGACCCGGTGCGGTACGGCGTAGCCGATCATTCCGTACTGCATGGTCTCCTCGTAGTCCTCGTCGAGGTTCGCGAGGATCAGGTCGCGAACGGCGCGAATGGCTTCGCGGCGATCGGGCGGCAGTGATGCGAGGTACTCGGCGACGGTCTTGGCCTTGGACAGCATCTCGGCACTCTACAGGACCGGCGTCGCCGCCGAACAGCGTCGCGGTGCCTGTCGGTCCGCGCCTCACAGCATCGTCAGGCCGGGTGCGCGCGCCGCTAGGCCGGCGAGGCGCACGCGGCACTCGACGCGCGCCGCATCCTGTTCCTCGACGAGGAAGCGGTGCAGCTTCTGGAACGGCAGCGCGCAGCGCAGCCCCGTCCACCGCCGCAGCTCGGCTTCGGCGACGGCGAGCAGGCTCGCATCGTCGCCGGCCGTTGGCCCACCGAGTTCGCACCGAACGAGGAAGCGCCCGGGCAGTGCCCGGCCGGCGAAGACCTGCGTGCAGAAGATCGCTTCGGCCAGCGGCGTCTCGAGCCCTTCTGCGGGCAGGATGCCATGGCCGCGCAGTTCGGGCGCGTCGCCGGCGTGGCCGCCGAAGAACGCGAAGGCGCGCTCGCTCTTCTGCAGGCGCTCGGCGCTGGCAGCCAGCGCCGGATCGAGCGGCGCGAGCAGGTGCGCCGCGGTGGCGATGGGCAGCGCCACGAGCAGCCGCTGCGTGCGCAGCGTCGACGGCACCTCGCCGCCGAGGTCGACGGACCAGCCGTCGCGATCGGGCCGGATCGCGGTCGCGGCGCGGCCGAGGCGCAGCGCGTCCCCCAGCTCGCGGCGACACGCCTGCACGAACTCCTCGGCGCCCGTACGGAACGACACGGGCGCCGGATCCACCGCGATCGGTGCGAGCGCGTCGCCCGTGAAGAGCATGCCGACTGCGGCGCCCGGCAGCGCATCGACGAGCGGCGGCGCGCGCTGCAGCAGCGCGAGCGCTGGTTCGATCTCCGCGCGAGGGAACGCGAACGGACCGAGCTCGCAGACGAAGCCGTTGGTGCGCAAGGTGCGGATCGATCCGCCGGGATGCGGCGCCGCCTCGAGCACCGCGAGGCTGGCCTCGGGCCGTTCGCGCCGGCTGCGCAGGGCACCGAGCAGCCCGCGCCATCCCGCGCCCAACACGAGCGTCTGCACGCCATCCGCGTTCATGCCGGCAACCTACCACCCGTACGCGCGAGGAGGTGGGCCGAACCCACCTCCAGGAGTACCCGCAGCGGCGCGCGCGGTGTGGATCAGAACCGCAGCGGCGCGCCGCCGGGTCCTGAGCCGGTCTGCCCGCGCGAACGGCGGGCAGCCCGGATCAGAACTCGATCTGGAAGCCGATGCGGATGATGCTGTTGCCGCTGCTCGACGCAGCGCCGTCGGGATCCACGTTCTGGTAGGTGTACTCGAGCTGCGTCTTGCACTGGTGCGCGTGGTAGAACGCGTTGAGCACGGCGGTGACCTCGGTCGCATTCCCGGGCACGGCGCCGATGCCTTGCATGCCGGTCAGGAAGTCGACCGTCGCGTTGTTGCCGACGTCGTTCTCGACCGAGTTGACGCGCAGGCCCACGCCCCATTGCATGGAGCTGTCGCCGCTCTTGTCGAACAGGTAGCCGGCGGAGACGGCCCAGCCCGTCGGCTCTTCCTTGTCCGCGATCGGGCCCTGCTGGTCGTCGGTGCGCATGAAGTACTCGGCGAGCACGCTGAAGCGGGCGACCGTCCATTCCGTGTTGACGTTGATCGACGTGCTCTCGATGTCCTGGATCGCGCCGCCGACGGCCGTCGCGGTGCGGCCGTTGCCGAACGCCACTCCGGCGCCGACCGTGCCCTTCAGGGACCTGTCGTCGGTGCGCCAGTCGCCCTGCCGGCGCGACTCGGTGGTCTGCTTGCCGTCGAAGAAGTCGCCGAGCGGGTCGAAGTTGACCGTGAGCACGTAGCTCAACTCGTTGTCCGAGTTGGCGGTCTCTTCGCCGCGATCGGTGTAGCCCGTCGCGGTCGCGGCGGCCCCACCGAGCCCGCCGGCCACGTCGGTGTTCATCGCGCCGACCGAGTAACGCAACTTGTGGTCGACCACGACGCCGTTGATCCAGGCGCCGCGCGAGTACGAGTCCGAGAAGGCGCGTGAGGCCGAAGAGCGCTCGACGAACCAGAGGCCGCCGGACGTGCCCGTGGCTTCGAGCCCGAACATCGTCTTGCCCTGGCCGACTCGCAGGCCGACCGTGCCGTCGTCGCTGTTGGCGAAGTTCCACTGCACGTGGCCTTCCTTGATGGCGCCGTCCCCGGCCGGCCCCTGGTCGACCCAGTCCATCTGCAGCTTGTAGTGGATGTCCTTGTTGAAGACGTGGCCGGAGAAGGTGGTGCGGGCGCGACGGATGTTGAAGGTGTTGACGTCCGGGCCGTTCTCGTTGCCCGTGTAGGTCCAATGGACCTGCAGGCGGTTGACCAGGTCCAGGCTGAACGCGTCACCTCCGTCGTACTTGAGGCCGGAACCGGGCTTGGCGCTCCATCCGCCAGCCATGGGTTTGTTGCCTTCTTGGGCGACGAGGGCGGACGAGACGGCGACGGCCAGAAGGCCGCATGGGATCAGCTTGCTCATGCGTTTGTGAACTCCTCCCTAGGGGATCGACTCCAGCCAATTCGGGGCCTCGGGCGACACGAAGTCATGGCTCGTTGGGTAGGTCGCCATCGGCACGGACTGACGGTTGACCGCACAGTAGGCCTGCCCGAGTGCAAAAGGTCAAAGAAGAAGCGGACGAAACTCCGATGGCACCGAACCTTTGTTAGGGTGGGGACAACCAGGGCAGAGTCTTCGTAGTCCGCCCGCAACCACCAGACTTGGGCGGTGGAGAACGACTCACACCGCGGTGGATGCGCACGCCTTCACGCACGCTTCTCGCAACCGGACCCGGTTCTTGTTCGGGCCTTGGTGCGCCCGGCACGGCTCCGCAGCGGTGTGCGAAGGCGCGGTTCTTGGAACCGGCTCTGGCTCCGGGCGGGCCGTTCCGTACGTTGCGCGCGCCGGGGCGGCGGGCCGCGCGCCACCGGGCAGCACGCCCCATGACCCCCCAGACCCTGCGCACGACCTGCAATCGCGATTGTCCGGATGCGTGTGCGCTGCTCGCGACGGTCAGCGACGGCGTCGTGACCAGCCTGCGCGGGGATCCCGACCACCCGGTGACGCGCGGCTTCCTGTGCTTCCGCACGAGCCGGTTTCCCGAGCTGCAGAGCTCGCCGATGCGCGTCACGCAGCCGCTCGTGCGCCGCAACGAACGGCTCGAACCCGCGACCTGGGACGAGGCGATGGCCCTGATCGCCGAGAAGCTGCAGCAGGTGCGCGCCGAGTCGGGGCCCGCCGCGATCTTCCATTACCGGTCCGGCGGTTCGCTCGGGATCCTCAAGCACCTGACCGACCTGTTCTTCGACCTGTTCGGTCCGTGCACGACCAAGGTCGGCGACATCTGCTCGGGCGCCGGCGAGGAAGCGCAGGTGCGCGACCTCGGCACCAGCGACAGCAACGACCTGTTCGACCTGCACCACAGCCGCCACATCGTGCTCTGGGGCAAGAACCCGACGATCAGCAGCGTGCACCTGGTGCCCGTGCTCAAGGAGGCGAAGCGGCGCGGCGCCCGGCTCGTGCTCATCGATCCGGTGCACCACAGGTCGGCGAGCCTCGCCGATTCGGTGCTGTGCCCCGCACCGGGCCGCGACTTCGAACTGGCGATGGGCGTGGCGCGCGTGCTGTTCGAGACCGGCCGCGTGGTCGCCGACGCGGCGCGCTTCTGCGACCATCTGCCGGCGTTCCGGGCGGTGGCGGAACGCCACACCGTGCCCGAATGGGCAGCACTCGCGGGTGTGACCGCCGCGCACGTGTCGGCGCTCGCCGAGCGCTTCGCCGACGGGCCGACCGCGATCCTCGTCGGCTGGGGCATGCAGCGGCGCCAGCGCGGTGGTGCCATCGTGCGCGCGCTCGACGCGCTGGCGGCGATCTCGGGCAACCTGTTCCGTCCGGGCGGCGGCGTGTCGTTCTACTTCAAACGGCGCAAGGCGTTTCGCGCGTTCGCTGCGCCGGTCGCGCCGCCGCGCGTCATCCGCGAACCGCTGCTCGGTCACGACATGCTGGCCGCGAACGACCCCCGCGTGCGCGTGCTGTGGGTCACCGCGGGCAACCCCGTCGCGATGCTGCCCGATGCCGCGACCGTCGCTCGCGCCATCGAAGCGACCGAGTTCGTCGTCGTCGCCGACTGCCTGCTGACCGACACGGCGCGCCGCGCGCACGTCGTGCTGCCGATCCCGACCCTGCTCGAGGACAGCGACGTGCTCGGCGCCTACGGCCACCATTGGATCGCGGAGTCGCGTCCGGTCTCGCCGATGCCACCCGGCGTGCGGCACGAGGTGCAGGTCTTCCAGGATCTGGCCAGGCGCGTCGGTCTGGCGAGCTACCCGCAGGCTTCGATCGACGACCTCAAGCGGCAGGCCCTCGCCGGCATCGCCGGTCAGGGCGCGGGTCTCGAGTCCCTGCGCAAGCACGGGGCCGTGCGCAGCCCGGTCAGCGACACGCTGTTGTTCCGGGACGGCCGCGTGTTCACGCCCAACGGCAAGGTGCAGCTGCTCGACGAGGCGCCGCCAGAGCCCGAGGTCACGGCGCCGACGCCGGCGGCCGGCGCCAGTGCGCCGCTGTGGTTGTTCTCCAACTCGACCGAGAAGGCGCAGGCATCGCAGTGGGCCGGGCACGGGCTCGGCGAGCACACCTGGATCGCGGTGCACCCCGACGCAGCACCGGGCATCGCCGCCGGCGCGCGGGTGCGCGTGCGCAGCGCGCTCGGCGAGATCGTGGCCGAGCTGCGCCACGACCCCGAGCAGCGCACCGACGTCGCGATCATGCCCAAGGGCGGCCACTTCGACCGCGGCCACAGCGCCAACTCGCTGATCGCGGCGCGCGCGACGGATCTCGGGCTTGGCGCTGCCTACCTCGACTGCCTCGTGCGTATCGTGCCGCCATGAGGCGGTTGACCGGCACCCACGTCTACTCCTACGTGAAGTGCCCGCGCCTCGCGGCGCTCGACCTGCATCTGCCGCGCTCCGAACGGCGCGCGCCTTCCGAGTGGGAGGAGTTCGCCGCCCAGCGAGGTCGCGACTTCGAAGCGCACTACGTGAAGGGGCTCGATGTCGTGTCCCCCGTCTATCCCGAGCGCGACTTCGAAGCCGGTGCGACCGCGACGCTGGCGCTGCTGCGCGAAGGCGCGCCGCTGCTGCACCAGGCCGTGTTGTTCGTCGAGGACCGGCTCGGCCTGCCCGACCTGTTGCGCCGCGTGCCGGGGGCCAGCGCGCTCGGCGACTGGCACTACGAAGTGCTCGACGTGAAGACGTCGGGACGTTCGCGCGGGGACCAGATCCTGCAGGTCGTCTTCTACACGGAACTGATCGCCGCCGTGCAGCAGCGTATGCCCGAACACGGGGCGCTCGTGCTCAAGGACGGCCGCGAGCAGCGCTTCCTGATCGCCGACTACCGGGCCGCGGGGCGCGAGGTCGTGACGGAACTGGCCCGCCTGCGCGACGACATGGACGCGGCGCGACCGTTCCTGCAGATGGGCTGCGCCAACTGCTACCACGACCAGCGCTGCCTGTCGGAGATGCAGCAGAAGGGCGACCTGTCGCTCGTGCAGGGCATGAGCCACGGGGCCCAGGCGATCCTCGAGGCGGCCGGCTGCCGCACGGTGCAGGACCTCGCGGTCTGGCATCCCGACGGTGCGCGCGCGCGCGGCAACCTCGACGCGACGCTCGTGCGGCGGCTGCGACGCGCGGCGCAGGCGCACCTGCTCGGCAAGCCGCTCGTCGAGGAGCGGCCGCGCGGCGAACGGTTCGACCAGGCGGCGATCGTGCACCTGCTCGGCGATCCGTTCGCCGACCGCGTGCTCGCGTTCGGCGTGCTGCATCCGGCGACCGAAGAGGGTGCGTTCACGTTCGGCATCGCGCATTCGGCCGACGAGGAGTGGGCCGTGCTGAAGGAGCTGCTGGCGCCGCTCGGTGCGCGCACGGTGCTGCTGCACTTCGGCGAAGCACTGCCGCGGTGGTACGAGGAGCACGCGTTCGCGCGCGAGGCGGACACGGTGCTCGAGGCGCGCTTCGTCGACCTCGGCCGGCGGCTGCGCGCGGCGGCGGTGTACCCGCGCGCCGTGTTCGGGCTCGGCGATCTGGTGCGCGAAGGCCTGGGCCGCGATCCGCTGCGCGCGGGCCACGCGGGCGCTGCGGCGCTGTGGGCGACGCTGCCCGATGGCGAGTTGCGGCTGCGCGACAAGCTGCGCGCGGATCTCGAGGACCTCGCTGCGCTCAAGGCGCAGATCCTCGACGCGGCGCCGACGCGGGTGACGTCGGGGGAGGCGGTGGGTTGACGGGTTGCACCGTCGGTGGCGACCTTCGGCACAGTGCCGCATCGTCGCACAAGGGGTGCCGTTGCAGACCTGCGAAGGTCACCCTCACTGGATGGCGAAACGCATGCCGGCAGTCAATCCAGCCGGTGCAGAGTTGGTGTCGAGAGTGAGCCATTGGGCGTCGATGCCGAGGCCGAATGCGGTAGGACTCGGCACGGTGAAGTCGTGGCGGGCGAAGCCAG
>DASUFY010000249.1:0-18712 GCA_036274315.1 Planctomycetota bacterium
GAACATCGCCCAGGCAACCGCGAGGAGCCCGATCGGAAACGTCAGCCATCCGACAAAGGCCGCGATGAGGGTTGCCCTCGCCAGCTTGGTTGATGGCGGCGGCGCCTGAGGCTGATCATCGACCATCGTGGCCCAGCCAACTCGTAGTCGACCGAAGTGCCGACTTCCGGCACGCGGCGTCGGTCGCCAGCCTACCCCAGCCTTCGCAACCTGGCCACCGCCCACCCGCCCACTCGCGCCGCTCGCGCTGCTCCCGCGGATCCCCTCCGCTGCGAGCCCCACCGACCGCACCCCGACCCTTCCCCCACCGACCGCGCCCGCCCGCGAATCGACAGTTCCGTCTACCTACACCCATCCCCCTCCTCCTCGTCCTCGTCCCGACCGCGCACACCACCGCCGCCGCGCACACCACCACCACCACCACCATCACCATCACCACCACCTGAGTCCGCAGCATCACCAGGCCCCTCCACGTCGGCCCCTCCCGGACCACCACCCACACCCCGAGCCCCAGCCCCCCTCGACGACCCCGGCAACTTCAACGCACACACCTCATCCAGCATCTCGAGCGGACTGCGCACACCCTGCGGGCCCCGATTGAGCACGTGCGTGTAGATCATCGTGGTCCGCACGTCGGCGTGGCCGAGCAGCTTCTGGATCGTGCGCAGGTCGTAGCCGTTCTCGAGCAGATGGGTCGCGAACGAGTGGCGGAAGGTGTGGCACGAGATCCGCTTGGGGATGCGGGCGCGCAGGGCGGCGAGGTGCACGGCCTTCTGGATCGCCGACTCGTGGAAGTGATGGCGACGGTGCTGGCCGGTCTCGGGGTGACGGTAGGTTCGCGTCGCGGGGAAGAACCACTGCCAGGCCCAGTCCCGGGCCGCGTTGGGCAGTTTGGCGGCCAGCGCGTGGGGCAGCTCGACCCAACCGGCGCCGCGGTGCAGGTCTTCGACGTGCTGGTGTTCGACGCGCGCGCGATGCTCGAGCAGGGCGGCGCGCAGCGATGCGGGCAAGAGGGTCTGCCGGTCCCGGTCGCCCTTGCCGGCGCGCACCGTGATCGCGGAGCGCGCGAAGTCGACGTCCTTGATGCGCACGTGCAGCGACTCGAGCAGACGCAGGCCGGCGCCGTAGAGCAGGCTGGCGACGAGACGCGGCGTGCCGTCGAGTTGCGCCAGCACGGCGGCGACCTCGGCGCGTTCGAGCACGACCGGGAGGTGCAGGCGCGGCGCCGGGCGCACGAGCTCGTCGAGCCAGGGCAGGTCGAGACCGAGCACGCGGCGGTACAGGAACAGCAGCGCCGACAGCGCCTGGTTCTGGGTCGCCGGGGCGCAGCGGTCGTGCACCGCGAGATGCGAGAGGAACGCCGCGGCCTCGGCGGCGCCGAGGTCGCGCGGGTGGCGCAGGTCGTGGAAGTGCACGAAGCGGCGGTACCAGTACAGGTAGGCTTCCTCCGTGCGCCGGCTGTAGTGGCGGGAACGGAGTTCGGCGACGAGGCGGTCCTGGAGTCGTGGGGAACCCATGTCGCATCCGTGCCCAGGAATCGGCCGCGGTGGCACGGATTCGCAGGAATCGTCCGGGGCGCGGGCCGGCAACCTCGCGTGGGAACGACACGCGTGCTCGAACCGGTGGCGAAGGCGCCGGCCGCCCTATGCTCGCGCGCAGTCATGACACGAGCCCACGAGGACTACGGGATCGACGCGCCGACCGTCGTGCGCAGCCTGGCCGCGATCGGCGCGCTGCTGTTGATCGTCGGCGCGGCGACGGCGGCGCTGCTCCACCTCCACGTCGTCGAGCCGGGCCCGCTGCCCCGCGTCCTGCGCAACAACGGCCTCGCGACCGCGATCGTCTGCCTGGTCATGGCGGGCTGGATGTTCGCATCGAGCAGGTGGCTCAAGCACCGGGTGGCGCGCGACCTGCTCGACTCGCGGCAGTGGCGCGGCGACGAGACGGTGCTCGACGTGGGCTGTGGGCGCGGCCTCGTCGCGGTCGCCGCGTGCAGGCGCGTGCCGAACGGCCGCGTCACCGGCATCGACATCTGGCGGGAACGGGATCTCGGCGGCAACAGCCCGGAGGCGATCTTGGCCAACGCCGAAGCGGCGGGCGTCGCCGATCGGCTCGTCGTCGACACGGGCGACGCGCGGTCCCTGCCCTATGCCGACGGCAGCTTCGACGTCGTCGCTTCGATGACCGCGATCCACAACATCCGCGGCGCGGCCGGACGAGCCGCGGCCGTCGCCGAGGTCTGGCGCGTCACGAAGCCCGGCGGGCAGATCCTGATCTTCGACATCCGCCACGCGCGCACGCATGCCGCCGGGCTGCGCGCGGCCGGTGCGACCGACGTGCGCCTGGACGGGCCGATCCTGCTCTGGGGCCCGTTCGGCTGGCGCGTCTCGGCGACCAAGCCGCACGCGGGAATGGTCGGCGGGTCGCCGTGCGGCAACCCCTGATCAGCGAACGACCGCACCGCCGTTGCCGTGCGGCGGCGCGGCCGGCCATTCGATGCAGGTCACCTCGACCCACAGGCTCGGCTGGCACGAATGGCCATCGACGAACCAGATCCCATCGTCGACGAAGACGCGCACACCTTCGCCGCCACCCTGGAAGTTGCCGCCCATGCCGGAGACGTAACAGAAGCCGCGGTCGGCGGGCATCAGCCGCTTCTGCGCATCGCCGTGCTGCCAGCGCACGACCGTCACCGCCGGCGGCGCGGGCAGAGCGGGCGTGGCACGCGACGACAGCAGTCCCGCTACGGCGAGGAGCAGCCCGGCGATCGGGCCGACGACAGCAGTGTTCTTCATGCCCGTCGGACGCGGCAGGTGTGCCGTCCATACATTGCTGCTGATGCGCGCGAGGCACGTTCCGAACATCGTTCGCCGGCGGCGGGAACCCATCCTTGCCGGCAGAACATCGTTCGGTGACGCGCGCATCGCGTCGAGTTCGACGCACGCCACCCCGTGTGCTCGCGGAACGATTGATGGATACTCGGCGCAAATGGCGAATCACGTGAGGTCCGATGCCGGCCCGGATCGCGGGCCCGCGCAGGCGACGGTCGCGGCGCTGCGGCCGCGCATCCATGGTGCTGCCGGTGCCGCCGGCGCCTGGGGCGGTGCGTTCGTGGTGGTGCGGCTCTCGGAGCCCGAGGGTGCGATCGAAGCCTGCCGCCGCCTGCTCCGGATTCCCGGTGTGACGTCGGTTCGCCCCATCGCGCCCGGAGACTGCTATCTGCTCGAACTCGCGGTGCACGATCCGGACGACGTCGTGCAGTTCGTGCAGGCGCACTTCGGCGCCGCGCCGGTCCGTGGTTCGCCGGGCGGCGCATCGGTGCTGCGCGGCCAGCGCCTGCTCGTGCACAACCACGCGGATCCGTCGGCTGCGACGTTGATCGAAGCGACGCTGGACTGGGGCTGTTCGATCACGAGCTGCAGTTCGATCGAGGAGTTCGCGGCCCAGATGCGGCACGGTCGGTTCGACCTGCTGCTGCTGGCGCCGGCGCCGGCGGGCGTGCTGTCGCTCGTCGACACGAGCCACGGCGAAACCGAGCCGCTGACGCTGGCGTCGGTCGAACAGCGGCACATCGAACACGTGCTGGCTTCGGTCGGCGGCAACAAGACGCGCGCGGCGCGCCTGCTGGGCATCGATCCGAAGACGCTCTACAACAAGCTGAAGGCGTATCGCGACCCGGGGCCGGACGCGGCCGCCCTGGGTTCGCTCACCTCGAGAGCTCGCACCTGAGCATGGAACACGCCGTGATCGACACCATCGACCGTCGCATCCTCGACCTGCTGCAGGCCAACGCCCGCACCTCCAACGTCGACATCGCGCGCGAACTGCACATGGCGCCATCGGCCATTCTCGAGCGCACGCGCAAGCTCGAGCAGCGGGGCATCCTCGTCGGCTACGAGGGCCGCGTCAGCGCCAAGGCGATCGGTCTCGGCCTGACGGCGTTCGTGTTCGTGCGCGCCGATGAATGCACGGGGTCGACGGTCAGCGGCGAGGCGATGGCGGCGATCCCGGAGGTGCAGGAGGTGCACGCGGTCGCCGGCGAGGACTGCTACCTCGTCAAGATGCGGGCTCGCGACACCGAGGACCTGGCGCGGCTGCTGCGCGAACGGCTCGGGCCGATCCCGGGCGTCAGCAGCACGCGCACGACGATCGTGCTCGGCACGCTCAAGGAGACGGCGACGCTGCCGCTCGATCGCCTGTCGGAACGTCCCTAGCGCGGTGGCCCGGCGCACCGTCAGATGTCGCCGAGCATGCCCACGATCGCGTTCGCCGAGATCGCGCCGAACGGGTTCACGGGCGGATCCTGGAAGACGGCGTCCGTGGCGAACAGGTTCGTGCCGACCAGCGTCGGGGTGTTCGGCAGCAGCAGCGAGTAGGCGTGCGACGGGCCGCCGACGACGAACACGCGCAGGTAGTCGAGGGCCGCGCGCAGGCCGCAACCGGACATGCCGATGGCGGCGAGATCGTTGATGCCTGGATCGCTGAGGCCGTAGATCTCGACGCCGACGGTGCCGGTGGCAGGCACGCCGCCGAGCACGAGATCCCACGACGTGCCGAGCACCGGCCGCGTGTTGGCGGTCAGCCCGAGGCCGCCGCAGCCGGCGCCGATCGACGAGTTCGTCGCGGGCGTGCCGTAGCCGTTCTGGATGTGCAGCTCGGGGATGACCCAGTTGCCGACGGTGCTCGACGCGCGCACGAAGACCTCGTCGAACGGCACCATCGACTGGAAGAACTTCGCGTTCGGCGCCGAGTACGACGGCGACGTGATCGTGCCGACCACCGTGCCCTGCAGACGGAACTCGAGGATCATCGTGCTGGCCCAGTCGCCGATCGCGATGCCGAACTCGGTCGACGGCAGCGCGAGGTCGATCTGCGCGTCGAACGCGTCGAACACGCCGGCGGGCGGCGCCACGAGGATCAGCTGGTTGTTGGTCTGGTCGTAGCCGAGCGCGAGCCCGAGCTGCGGGTTCGTGTTGTAGACGCCGGCGGCCGCCGTGTTCGGGATCAGCGTGATGCCGGCCAGTGGCGCGCCCCCGTTGGTGCCGGCCGTGATCAGCGCCGCGAGCGTCGTCGGCCCCGCGGGCCCGACGGCATCCATGTCGATCACCGACGACGGCTGGGTCATCGCGGCGATGTTGGTGATCTGGGCGGGGAGCAGCGCGGCGGGGAGCAGCGCAACGACGGTGGAGAGGGAGCGCATGGTGCGAGGGTGCCGAGGCGGGGCGGGTAGAGCCCCACCCTAGGGGTCCGGCGGCCGCCCGACCAGACCCGGTGGCTCGCGCGGCCGGGTTCCCGGCCGCGATGTGACGATGCGCCGCTGGTTCGCGACGCCGATTCCCGGGCCTCGACGAAGCCGGGTCGTCGTGGACCGCGCCGGGGCCTTGGTATGCTGCCGCCGCCGTTCGTCCGAGATCCCGACCGCATGGACCCCACCCAGCGCAGCACGCTGCCGCCCGACGTCGAGCAGCGCGTGCAGCAGGTGCAGGCGCTGACCGGCGAGGCCCGCGCCGAAGCGCTGCGTCAGGTGTATCGCGACTTCCCCGAACACGGCGCGGCGTTGGCGGCGCGGCTCGCGCCCGAGCACAGCCAGGTGGTCACCGGGAGCAGGGCCGACCCTCCGGTCGGCGACCGGCTGCGACGGCTCGCAGAGCGCGGCGACGCGGCCGCGGCTCGCTACGAACTGCACGGCGAGATCGCACGCGGCGGCATGGGTGCGATCCTGCGCGCGTTCGACCAGGACCTCGGCCGCACGCTCGCGATGAAGGTGATCCTCGGCGAGGACGGCGAGCAAGGCGGCACCGGGCCGGGCGCCCGACCCATCGACTCGCAGGTGCTCGAACGCTTCGTCGAAGAAGCGCAGATCACGGGCCAGCTCGATCACCCCGGCGTGGTTCCGGTGCACGAGCTCGGCCTCGACGCGAAGGGACGGGTCTACTTCACGATGCGCCTCGTCAAGGGCATCACGGCGCAGGACGTGTTCACGCTCGCGCGCAGCGGTGAGCAGGGCTGGACGCTCACGCGCGCCCTCGAGGTGCTGCTCAAGGTCTGCGACACGCTGGCCTACGCCCACAGCAAGGGCGTCGTGCATCGCGACCTCAAGCCGAGCAACGTCATGGTGGGCAAGTACGGCGAGGTCTACGTGATGGACTGGGGGCTCGCCAAGGTGCTCGGCCAGGAGGAGACGCGCGACCTGCGCATCCGCCCACCCGAGACGACGTCGATGAGCCGCGTGCGCACGGACCGCAGCAAGGAGCACGAGTCGGACCCCGACACCGCGCTGCGCACGATGGACGGCGCGATCGTCGGCACGCCGTGCTACATGCCGCCCGAACAGGCGCACGGACGCATCGAGGACGTCGGCGTGCGTTCGGACGTGTACGCGGCCGGCGCGATGCTCTACACGCTGCTTGCCGGCACGCAGCCCTACATCGACCCCGGCTCGCCCACGACGCCGTACATGGTGCTCGAATGGGTACGCAGGGGCCCGCCGAAGCCGATCCAGCAGCTCGACCGCGCGGCGCCCGTCGAGCTCGTGGCGATCTGCGAGCACGCGATGGCGCGCGACGTGTCGGCGCGCTACCCGGGCATGGGCGAGCTCGCCGACGACCTGCGCGCGTTCCTCGAGAACCGCGTCGTGCGCGCGTACCGGACCGGCGCGCGTGCGGAGCTGGCGTTGTGGGTGCGCCGCAACCGCGGCATGGCGTTCGGTCTGCTGGCGGCGATGCTGGCCATCGTGGTCGGCGGCGCGGGTGCGCTCGTCTATGCGCGGCAGGCGGACGCGGCCAGGCAGGAGGCGCTGCGGGCGAAGTCGTCAGCCGAAGTGCTGCGCGCCGAAGCCGAGGCGGCCCAGGGCAGGGCGGAGAAGGCGCTCGAGGACCTGCGCGAGGAGCAGAGACGCAAGGAGGAGCTGGAGGAGGACCTGAAGCGGCAGCGCCAGCGCGCCCTGTGGAAGGAAGAGAGGGATCGTGGGGCAAGGTTGCAAGACGACGAGGAGCAGCGCAGGCAGCAGGAGCTGGACCAGGCGCAGCAGCAACGGCTCGCGCGGTTGCGCAACGGCGAAGCCGAGTTGCGCCTGCTCGCCGGCATGCTGCCCGCGGCGTCGCCCGAGGCCGCGGACGGGGGTGTTCCGCCGCTGCTCGGACCGCTGCTCGATCAGCTCGCCGCGCAGGTAGCCGGTGAAGGAACCGGCGACGCGTGGCGGGGCTGGGCACGCGGGCGTTGCTTGCTCCATGCGGGTCGAGCCGACGCCGCCGCGCCCTTGCTGCGAGCTGCGCTCGCGCGTGATGGCGAACAGAAGGCCGAATCCGACGCGCTGCTCGAAGGCACGCTGCATCTGGCGCTCGCCGAGGCCTGCATGGCGTCGGGTCGTACGTCGGAGGCCCTCGCCAGCTTCGCGCTCGCGATCGATCGGCTCGGCGGCGTCGACGCCGATTCGGCAATGCTGGCCGCACGCGAGTGCGCCTGGATCGTCGCGCGCGACGCCGCCAACTCGCGCGGCCGATCCGACCTCGGTCCGTTGTGCGACTGGCTGGACGGACACCGCATCCCGGACGTGCCGACGAGGACCGGCGCCCGCGCCGCGGAGAAGGACCCTGCACCGCCGCGCCTGCGCGGTCTGCGCGGAGTCGTGCGCACGGAGCAGGGCCAGCTCGCCGAAGGCGCCGCGGACCTCGGCGCGTTGGCCGAAGACGACGCGACCTGGCTGCCGATGCTGGCCATGAACCAGCGCCTGCGCGGGCAGCCCGGCGACGCGCTGCGCTCGGCGCGCGAAGCCCGATCGGGCACGGTGGACGCGCTGCTGTGGCACGAGTCGGTAGTCGAGGAGGCGCGCGTGTGTCGTGCCGTGCACCGGCCGCAGGCCGCACTCGACGTGCTCGCGCAACCGTGCCCCGAGCTCGCGCGCCCGGATCTGCTGCCGCTGCTTCGCGCCGAGCTGCTCGAACTGGAGGCGCAGTGCCAGGCCGACCTCGCGCGCTGGGACGCGGCGCAGGCCTCACTCGAGGCGGCGCTCGCGCTCGTGCCGGCCGCGCGCGCGTCGACGCGAACCCGCTTGTCGACGTGGCGCAGCGACCTGCTGCTGCAGCTCGGTCGCGCCGACGAGGCGATCGAGGCGGTGGCCGGACTGCCGGCAGCGGCGATCGGTGAGCCCATCGACCTCCCGTCCGCCACGTTGCTGCGGGTCGCGGCCGCGGCCGAACGTGGCGCGAGGACCGGACTCGCCGATGCGTGCCTGGCCAAGGCCGCGGACGACGGCGGCCGCGACGCGGCGGAGGCCTCGTTGCTGCGTATGCAGCTGCTGCACGACCGCGGCCGATCGGCCGAGGCGGCGCAACTGGTCGACTCCGTGCGCGCGTCGTTGCCGCGGCCCGACGACGCCTGGTACGAGGTGCGCGCACACATCGGCATCGCCGAGACACTCGCGGCCGTCGGCGGCCCAGCTCTGCCGCAGCTCGACAGCGGCGCGCACTCGTTCGACGCGTGGCTGCGCGCCTACTCGCGTTTCCAGGCCGAGTGCACGTCGCCGACCCAGCTGGCGTCGATGGCGTCGCTCGGCCAGCGTGCGATCGCGACGCTGATCCGGATCGCGCCGCAGCTCGGCGCCGCGGACACCGACGCGGCCTGGCGCGTGCTCGAGACGTTCCGCGCGCTGCCGTCGCGCATCACGCTGACGCGGCCCGCGGACCTGCCCGCCTCGGTGGAACGCGATCGACTCTGCGCGGCCTGGCGTCGCCTGACGGCGCTCGCCGATGCCGGGGACCCGGCGCGTGTCGCCGAGCGCCGACGGCTCACGCTCGCGTTGACGCGGCTGCGGAGCGCACTCGACGAACAGGAACAGCAGCTGCGCGACCACCGACCGGCCTGGTGCAGTGTCGCGCTGCCTCGCGTCGCGGCCTTGCCCGATGTCGAACAGGTCCTGCCGGCGGACACCGCGCTCGTCGTCTACGACTGCGCCGGGGGTGGCGCCATCGCGTTCGTCGCCACGCACACGGGAGCCGCCCTGGTGCCGTTGCCGCTGGCCACGGAGGCGGGCCAGCAGCTGAAGCTGATCGCCGACGCCGCGAAGACCGAACGCCGACCCGTGCTCGACCGACTGGGCGCGATGCTCGTCGACCCGGTGTTCGCGTCGCTCGCGCAAGGACCGCCGGTGCACACGCTGCTGCTGGCGCCGGCGCCCGATTTGTGCAGCCTGCCCTTCGAGCTGTGTACGGCCGGCGGTTCGGAGCCTCTGCTCGCGCATCACGACGTCGCCTACGTGCCGTCCGGCACCGCGTGCTACGACCAGCTGCGACAGCGGCGGCGGGCGCGCCTCGCCCCGGGCAGCGGTGGCATCGCGCTCGTGCAGCCCGCGGATCGCGCGGCCGGCGCCGGCTGGATCGCCGCGGCCTTGCGCGGCGTGCTCGGCGAAGGTGACGACACGACGCTGCTGCGCGCCCTCGCCGCGCCCGAGCCCGAGGAAGTGCACAGCCCGACGCTCGATCTGTTCGTCGGCCGCGGCGCGACCGCAGTGCCGGGCGCCGCACGGGCACGCCGCGCCATCGTTCTCGCCGTGGACCTCGAGTGTGCCGAGGGCGCGCTGCATCACTCGAGCCTGCAGTGTGCCGACGGTGGCCTCTCGCGGCAGGACCTCAGGGATCTGCAGTCGAAGGCCGACTTCGCCCTGGTGTGCAATGGTGCCGGCGGTATCGATCCCGCAATGGAATCGCAGGCCATGCTCGGCTTCGCCCTCGGGTTCTGGAGCGGCGGCACACCGGCCGTGATCACGGCCGGCAGAGCGGTCGACGCGTCGGCCGGTGCCGAGCCCGTGCGCGCCTTCGCGGCGGCGCGCCGCAGCGGTTCGGACGGCATCGCGGCCTGGTGCGATGCGTGGCGAAAGGAGCTCGCGGCGCGTTCGTCGCGCATGGATTCGGATGTGCGGCTCTGGTGTGTCAAGCAGTGAGGTCGATCCACATGATTGCAGGCAGGAAACGGAGGTCGCTCTTCTTGGTCGGACTGCTGTCGTCGGCACCGGCGCTGGTCGCGCAACAGCCGGCGACGCTCCGCAAGTACGACGTGCGCTTCCTCACGGCCCGGGAGGCCGAGATGCTGCCGGCCCAACGCACCACGCCGGACGTGTCCACGACCGACATCCCGTCGAGCGGTGCGGTGCTCGATCCCGTCGCGGCGTTGGAACCGGCGGATCTCATGGCGCTGCTCGAGCAGGAATGCGAGGTCGCCTCCGGCAACGGCGCGGCGCAGCTCGAGTTCACCGACAGCGGCATTCTGCTCGTCACCGCGGACGCGAAGACCCACGACCGCATCGCCGCGTTGGTCGCGCAGTGCCGCGCGTACTTCCTCGAACAGGTCGTGCTCGAGATGCACGTGCTGCCGGGGTCCGCGCTGGCCGGCGGCACCGGCGTGTTGAAGCGCGACGAGGCCGAAGGTCTGTTGTCGTCGTCGGCCCCGCACCCGGTCTTCGTCTGCCCGGCGCGCGTCGGCGGCTCGCAGGTACTGCAGTCCAACCGCGACCAGGCCTACGTGCGCGACTACGACGTCGAGGTCGCGCAGGGTTCCAACATCCCCGATCCGAAGGTCGACGTGCTGCGGTTGGGCAGCGGCTGGCAGGTCCGCCTGGAACACGGCCACGACGGCCGCCTGCTCGTGCAGGTCCATGGCGATCGGGCCGAGCAGGATGCAGATCCCGTGCCCTACCCCGTGCGCAGCCGCGACGTCAAGAACCAGGAGGTCATCAGCCTCCTGCAGCTGTCTCGCACGCGCATCACGCAGCAATGGACACAGGCCATGCTCGGTGATGGCGAGGCGCTGCTGTGGGGCAGCAACAGCCAACCCGGCGCGGCATGGTGCCTGCGCGTGCGCCGGCCCAAGGCGGTCGCGCCGCCATCGGGGATCGGCTGGACGATGCTGCCCGTGCGCAGCCTGTGCGTGGGGCTGCCCGAGTGGGGCAGGTTCCACTTCCCCGTGCTCGCGAGCCCCGGTGACGACGCACCGCTGGTCGCGGAGGCCCAGGAATCGCCGCCGCGCCTGCTCGACAAGGACAAGCTCATGGCGGACCTCAGGCAATGCCTGCGCGGTGAAGCGTCGCGTTCCATCGACTACGGCGCCGGCGTGCTCATTGTGCGCGCACCCGAACCGGAACTGCAGGCCGTGCGCGAGCGGCTGGCACTGCTGTCGGCCGATGCCGCGCGCGACGTCTCGATCGAGGTCCGCTACGGCTACCTGGACGCCAACGAAGTGGCCGTGCTGCTGAATCCGCGCACCGACATGGGCGAAATCGCCGGGCGCCTGCACGACGCCTGCCTGACGGCGTCCCTGCTCGACGGTTGGTTCGCCTGTCGCGTCGGCAAGGAAGCGTCGATCGTGCGCGACTACGATGTCGAGATCGCCCAGGACTCGTCGGTCCCGAACCCCTTGATCGGAACTGTGTTCACGGGCATGACGCTGCGCGGGCAGGTGCTGCCCGTCGCCGAGGGTCAGTTCCGGCTGGAACTCGACGCCGGCTTCGCCGAGCTCGACGGAGCGATCGAAGCGTTCGACACCAAGGACACGCGCTTCGGCGACATCGCGCTGCCCAGGCTGCGCAACGTGCACTTCGACGTCGCGCCGATCGTCGAGGACAACCGCTGGACGCTGCTGCACATCGCCTCGATGCCGGGCAACGACCAGCACCTCGTCGTGGTCGCACGCGTGCGCGAGTGAGCCGGCGCCCGACCGGCGGGCGTCCCGCGCAACCGCCACCCGGATTCCCGGTTTCCGCGTCACGATCGCCGGCGACCAACATTCAGCTGGAGAACCCACCTCCGAGGTGCTGCATGCAAACCACCCGCTGCTTCTCCCTGCTGCTCGCAGCCGTGCTCGGCGGACCCGTGCTGAGCCAGTGCAACGCCGTGACGACGCTGACCGCGGGCGGCACCGGTCAGGCCGGCACCATGTTCGACGTCGTCAACATCTCGGCTGGCCCGATCGTCGTCGCCAGCTTCGACCAGTGCTTCCTCAACGCCGGCTCGAGCTACATGCAGATCTACACGAGGGCCGGCACCTGGAACGGCTTCCAGAACAACGGCGCGGCATGGACCCTGGTCGGTTCGACGTTCGGGTTGCTGGCGCACGGCGTCGCGCCGGCGCTCGACCACCTGCCGATCGCGGTCAACGTGACGATCCCAGCGGGCGCGACGCAGGCGTTCTACATCACGAGCGACACGTCGGGCACGGTCGCCTACACGCCGGGCACAAACCAGGTCGGCACGGTCATCGGATCCGATGCGTATGTACAGGTGCGCTGCGGCATCGGCATCTCCTACCCGTTCGGCGGTGCGTTCGGGCTGCCGACCGACGGCCGCCTCTGGAACGGCCGCATCAACTACTGCCTGCAGTGCGGCAGCCTGACCACGCTGACCGCGGCGGGCTCGGGCCAGGCCGGCACGATGTTCGACGTCGTCAACGTCTCGCCGGCGCCGGTCAACATCGCGAGCTTCGACCAGTGCTTCCTCAATGCGGGGTCGGACAACATGTTCGTCTACACGAAGACCGGCAGCTGGAACGGCTTCCAGAACAACGCCGCGGCGTGGACCCTGGTCGCGTCGATCCCAGGCGTCGCGCATGGCATCGCCCCGGTTCTCGACCACCTGCCCGCGGCGATCGACGTCACGATTCCGAGCGGCGCGACCCAGGCGTTCTACATCACGAGCGACACCAGCGCCGCCGTGGCCTACACGCCGGGCGCCGGCGCGCTCGGCACCGTGTTCGCTTCCGACGCGTTCCTGCAGGTGCGCTGCGGCGTCGGCATGGCCTACCCGTTCGGCACCGCGTTCGGCCTGCCCAGCGACGGGCGCAAGTGGAACGGTCGCATCAACCATTGCCAGGGCAATGGCCCCGTGCTCGCGACCAACACCAACCTCGGCGAAGGCTGCATCAGCCGGTACACGACGTTCTACGAGGACTTCGCGACGCCGGCGGCCTTCGATCTCGCCAACTCGGCGATCACGTTGACGCCGAACGGCGGCGGTGGCTACACCGTGCAGCGTTCGGGCAGCTACCTGCCGGTGGGCGCCACCTCGACGCCGATCGTGCTGCCGCTCGGCGACGACGCGTCGGTCACGCAGGCCCTGACCGCGGCGTCGTTCCCGGGTGCCACCGGCCTCACGATCTGCTCGAACGGCTTCGTGTCGCTCGCGCCCGGCAACAGCAACGGCTACTACCCGTACGTCGCGACGCTGCTCGACGACCCCGCGACGTCGTTCCGTTCGTGGCACGACTTCAACCCGGCGGCACCCGGCAGCGGCCAGGTCGAGTTCGAACAGAGTGCGACGGCCGCGGTCGTCACCTGGGACGGCGTGTGGGACTACGGCGGCACGTCGGCGGCGAACGCCAACCACATGCAGATGCAGTTCCATCCGTCGGGCACCGTCACGATCGCGTGGGGCCAGATGTCGGGGCTCGGCAACGGCCACCTCGTCGGCTACTCGCCGGGCGGCCCGAGCGCCGATCCGGGCGGCGACGACCTGTCGGCGCTCGGCGCGGGCTCGATCGTGCTCGGCGCGACCGACATGCTGCCGCTGACCCTGACGGCCACGACGCGCGCGATCCTCAACACGAACTGGTCGCTGACGACGAGCGAGATCCCGGCCACCGGCGCCATCGGCGTCGACATCTTCGGCCTCAGCGACCCCGGCATCCTGGACCTCGCCTTCCTCGGCCTGCCCACGTGCCAGCTGCGCACCGCGCTCGACCAGATCCAGGGACCGTGGTTCGTGTCGGGTGCGTCGCACACCTACGGCTTCTTCGTGCCGAACAACCCGTCGATCCTCAGCATGCACCTGTACACGCAGTCGGCCGTGTTCCAGATCCCGCCCGTCAACGCGTTCGGCGCGATCACGAGCAACGGCATCGATGCCAGGGTCGGCAACCTCTGAGCGAGCGGCGGTCGAGAAGGCTGGCCGGTCGTCGCGCGCGAATGCGCCTCAAGGGTCGAGCGCTCCGTGCCGGGGCGCACGAACCCACGAGGACCACCGTGACCAACTACTCGTTTGCCGACTGTCTGAACATTGCCTACCGGGTCAACTGGCGCATCGAAGAGGTGCTCGGTGACCGCCGTTTCGATCCCGACAGGCGCTGGCTGCCGCGCGCGCTGTCGGGCGCCGGTGCGATCGCGTGCCTCGACGACGACGAGCGCCGGAAGCTGACGCACGTCGAGATGGCCGCCTACGCGCACCTCTTCGCCTACGTCGAGGAGTTCGTCGCGCCGAAGGCATCGGCGCTGGCCCGCGACCACCAGCTCCATGACCGCGTCGCGTTCGACGCGCTGACCAACTTCGCCGCCGAGGAGGTCAAGCACATGAACATGTTCCGCCGGCTGCGCGACCGCATCGACGGCCAGATGGGCTTCGAGCTGGCGCGGCTCGGCGACGAGACGGCGACGGCCGCGCACGTGCTGAAGCAGAGCACCGGCGCCGTGCTGCTGCTGACCGCGTGCATCGAGTGGTTCACGCAGAAGCACTACCAGGAGTGCTTCCAGGACGACGCAGGGCTCGACCCGTTCGTCAAGCACGTCTTCCGGATGCACTGGGTCGAGGAGTGCCAGCACGCCAAGATGGACCACCTCGAGACGCTGCGCGCGTTCGACGCGGCCGACGCCGCCGAGCGCGATCGTGCGGTCGACGAGCTGATCGGCCTGGTCGCCGCCGTCGACGGCCTGCTGCAGCGGCAGACCGGCCACGACGTCGACAACCTGTCGCGCTACCTCGGTCGCGCCTTCACGGCCGCCGAGCGCGAGCAGATCACGGCGGGCGTGCTGCGCGCCAAGCGCTACACGTTCCTCGAGACCGGCGTCACGCACCCGCGTTTCCAGGAGCTGTTCGTCGCCGTGACCGACGAGGCGCAGCAGCAGAGGGTCGGCGAGGCGCTCGCCGGCCTGTTGGGTGCGCCGGCGGGCGCCTGAGCCGCGCGGCCGGACGCATGCGCATGCGACGCGGTCGCTACCGCCGCGTGATGACGACGTCGAAGTACGAACTCGGCACCACCATGCTGTGGTCGTTCGCGCGGTTGTGGCGGTGCACGAGCGTCTTGAGGTCGTTGGTCAGTGCGGCCTGCGCGGCCGGACCGAGCGCCGCGAACACCTTCAGCATGGGGCCGTAGACGAGCTTGAACACCTCGAGCCAGTGTTCGGCCGAACGGTAGCGGAAGACGAACTCGCGCACCTGCACGTCGAACGCGAGCGCGTGGCTGCCGAACAGCTCCTCGAGACGCCGGCGTGTTCCCCACAGCGCCGGCGAGCGTTGCCCCGCGGGTGGCGGCACGTGGCGGCCGATCACGGCGAACATCTGGCCGATGAAGCCCTCGGGCGTCCAGTTGGCGAGGCCGATGCGGCCGCGCGGCCGGCAGACGCGGACCAGCTCGGCGGCGGCGCGCTCCTGGTCCGGCGCGAACATCACGCCGAACGAGGAAACGACCACGTCGAACGAAGCGTCGGGGAAGGGCAGCGCCTCGGCGTCGGCCACCTGGAACTGGATCGGCAGGCGGTCGGCGGCCGCACGTTCGCGCGCGCGGTCGAGCAGCGCCGGCACGAAGTCCGTGGCGACGACGTCGCAGTGGCGCCGCGCCGCCGCCAGCGACGTGTTGCCGTTGCCGGCGGCGACGTCCAGCACGCGCTGTCCGGCGTGCAGGTCGAGCGATTCGCAGAGCTGTTCCCCGACGATCTGCAGCGTCGTGCCGATGACGGAGTAGTCGCCGCACGACCAGGCGTCGTGGTGGCGGGTCTTGGTGGCGGCCGATGAGGGGGGAGTCGACGCGTTCGCCGGGTGTGCGGGATTGCTGATGGGGACCATGGTCTTTGGTCACCGGGCAGTGCCGCGCGGCAACGGCAGTGACGGGCGGTGCTGCCGAAAAGCCCTGGCGCCGGCCGCCGGATTTCCCGCGTCACGAACGGCTCGCGTTCATCCTCCTCCGGCATGCACTCAGCCGCCCGATGCCCGATGCCCCCCCACCTTGACAGCGGCGATCGGCGGGCCGATGGTCGCCACCCGCCGTTCCCGGCCCGCGCCACCGCGGTGCCGTTCCGCCATGCCGTGGGCCAGGAAATGACCGAGGCGCCGCCGAGCCAGAGCTCGATCGAATCCGCGACGCGCGGCGACCCGGCCGCGATCGAGGACGTGCTGCGCGCCTACCTGCCGCGGCTGCAGCGCTTCGTGCACCTGCGCCTGGGGCCGCAGCTGCGCGCCCGCGAGGAGACGCTCGACGTCGTGCAGTCGACGGTGCGGGAACTGCTCGAGGAACCGCGTTTCGAATGGCGCGGCGAGATCGAGTTCCGCGCCTGGCTGTTCTCCGCCGCGCTGAACAAGATCCGCGAGAAGGGCCGCTTCCACGGCGCCGGCAAGCGCGCAGCGGTGCGCGAGGCGGACCCCGCGCCGCACCCGCCGCTCCAGGAGATGCTCGCCGACATGGTGACCCCGAGCCGCATCGCGATGGCCAAGGAGGAACTGCAGCGGCTCGAGGCGGCGTTCGTGCAGCTCACCGAACCGCAGCGCGAGGTGTTGACGCTGGCCCGCGTCGTCGGGCTGCCGCACGCGATGATCGCGCAGCACATGGGCAAGAGCGAGGTCGCCGTGCGCCAGCTGCTCGTGCGAGCCATGGCGGCGCTCGGCTCGGCGATGGGTCCCGCATGACGACGGACCTGCCCTCGGCAGTCGAGGACCTCGCGGCCGAGATCCTGCTCGGGCCGGCGCAGGCGCTCGAACAACGCTTCGAGGAGCTGTGCGCGGCGCACCCATCGCTGCGCCCGCACCTGCAGCGCCTGCGCGCCGACTACGAACGCGCGGCCACGCTGCTCGCGGAGCCGGCGACCGCAGCGCCGGCGCACGTGCCGGCGGCGATCGGACCGTACCACGTCTGCCGCCAGATCGGCGCCGGGGCGTTCGGCGTCGTCTTCCTGGCCGAGCAGCGGGACCCGATCCGGCGCGAGGTCGCGATCAAGCTGCTGCACACGACGGCGTGCTCGCCGAACACGATCTCGCGGTTCCTCAACGAGCGCGAGACGCTCGCGCGCATGAACCACCCGGCCATCGCCCGCATCTTCGACGCGGGCGTCGACGCGAGCGGGCGACCCTACTTCGTGATGGAGTACGTGCCCGGGGAGCCGCTGCACCACTTCGTCGCCAAGCGCGCCGCGGGCCTGCGGCAACGCATCCAGCTGTTCCTCGCCGCCTGCGACGGCGTCAACCACGCGCACCAGCGCGGCGTCATCCACCGCGACCTGAAGCCGCAGAACGTGCTCGTCGCCGAGCTCGACGGGCAGTGGCACCCGAAGGTGATCGACTTCGGCCTGGCCAAGCTCATCGAGAACGACGTGATGAGCCCGGTCGAGACCAGCCACGGGGCGGTGCTCGGCACGCCGGCCTACATGAGTCCCGAGCAGATGCGCGGCGACGCGCGCGACGTCGACGTGCGCACCGACGTCTACGCGCTCGGCGTGATGCTCTACGAACTGCTCACGAGCGTGCTGCCGATCGATCCCGAACGCTACCGCACGCTCGGGATCTCCGACCTGCGCGGCATGGTGCTCGAGCAGGAGCCGCCGCTGGCCAGCGGGCGCGCCGAGCAGTGCGGCATGGCCTGGGCGCGCGCTGCGCGGCGAGGTCGACTGGATCCTGCGCAAGGCGATGGCCAGGAACGAGGCGGAGCGCTACGCGTCGGTCGCCGACTTCGCCGCCGACCTGCGGCGCTTCCTCGCGCACGAGCCCGTCACGGCGGGGCCGCCCTCGACGTACTACCTGCTGCGCAAGTTCGTGCGCCGGCACCGCGTGCCGGTCGCGGCGGCCGCGCTCGTGGTGCTGTCGCTCGTGCTCGGCACGGTCGTCAGCACGAAGCTGTACCACGATGCCAGGGCCAGCGCCGCCGAGGCACAGCAGCACCTCGAGGACTTCTGGCGGCTGGCCGACATGCTCGACCTCGAGGAACTCGAGACGACCGAGAAGGAACTCTGGCCGACGAGCCCGGCGCGGCTCGAGGAACACGAGCGCTGGTTGTCGCGCGCCGAGCGCCTGCTCGAGCGGCGCCCGCTGCACGAACAGGCCATCGCGTCGCTCGAAGCGAGCCTGGCCGGCGAAGCATCGGCGATGTCGGCCGAGCAGCGGCTCGGCGCCCAGTTCCTGGTCCAGCGCCTGAAGAACCACGTCGACAACCTCCGCGCGCTCGCCGCCGAAGACGGCGCCTTGCACCGCATGCAACAGCGCACGGCGTTCGCGCGCACCGTGCACCAGCGCACGATCGAGGACCGGCAGCACGACTGGGACCGCGCCATCGCGGCGGTCGATGCCTCGCACCGCTACGGCAGTTGGCACCTGCAACCGACGCTCGGGCTCGTGCCGCTCGGACCGGATCCCGACTCGGGGCTCGAGGAGTTCGCCCACCTGCAATCGGGCAGGGTGCCGGTGCGCGACGCCGCGGGACATCTCGAGATCGGTGACGACACGGCGATCGTGCTCGTGCTGGTGCCCGGCGGTGACGTCGCCATCGGCAGCCAGTCGACGGACCCCGATGCGCCGCACCACGATCCGTTTCGCCAGCCGATCGAGGACGAGTGCGAGACGGTGCACGGCGATTCGTTCCTGATCGGCAAGTACGAGCTGACCCAGGGCCAGGTGCAGGCCCTCGGTGAGCAGGTGCAGGCGCTCGGCCGCCCGGGCAGTTCGAACTTCGGCGACGAGACCTACACGGCGCGCAA
>DASUFY010000250.1:0-33730 GCA_036274315.1 Planctomycetota bacterium
CAACCTGGCCATCCAGGTCGAGAACCTCAGCGCCGCCGAATCGCGCATCCGCGACGTCGACGTCGCCTACGAGACCGCGCAGCTGACGCGCAACTCGATCCTGCAGCAGGCCAGCATCTCCGTGCTGTCGCAGGCCAACGCACTGCCGCAGTCGGCCCTCACGCTGCTGCGATAGGCCGGCTACCGACGGCGCCCCCGACGGCGCCCCCGACCACGCCCCCGACGACGGCGGCGCTCCCGCACGGGGGCGCCGCCGTTGCGCGTTCCGGGGCCGCGCAGCGGAATCGACCGTGACACGGCGTCGTTGTCGCGTTTCGCGGCACGACGTGCAGGAATCCGACGGTTTGCTTCAGATCGCCGGGGGCACTGTGCCGATCCCATGCAGGCGGTCGCGACTCGCGTCCGCACACCACCAGAGTCACGCAACGGGGAAAGAACATGGGTCTTCGCGTCAACACCAATCCGGCGTCGATCAATGCACAGCGCAACCTGTCATCGATCACCGAGAAGCTGTCCGGCAACTTCCGTCGACTGTCCACCGGCCTCCGCATCTCGTCCGCCGCGGACGACGCCGCCGGTCTCGCCATCTCCGAGCGGCTGCGATCGCAGATCCGCTCGCTCGACCAGGCCAAACGCAACGCCAACGACGGCATCTCTCTCGTGCAGACCGCCGAGGGTGCCCTCAACGAGGTCAGCTCGATCCTGACGCGGCTGCGCGAACTGTCGGTGCAGGCGAGCAACGGCTCGGTCAGCAACGCCGACAAGGACACGCTCGACGAGGAGTTCCAGAGCCTCGTCGGCGAAGTCAACCGCATCGGCCGCTCGACCGAGTTCTCGGGCATCAAGCTGCTGGACGGCTCCGCGAGCTCCATCAGCTTCCAGGTCGGCTTCGGCACGACCGCCGGCATCGACACGATCTCCGTCTCGCTGAGCGCGTCGCTGAGCACGTCGCTCGGGCTCAACTCGCTCGACATCGGCTCGGGCGGCGCGACGACCACCGCGATCACGAACATCGACGCCGCGATCAACACCGTCAGCAGCCTGCGCGGCTCGCTCGGCGCGGCGCAGAACCGGCTCGGCAGCACGATCAACAACCTGGCGATCACCGTCGAGAACCTCAGCGCCGCCGAATCGCGCATCCGCGACGTCGACGTCGCCTACGAGACCGCGCAGCTGACGCGCAACTCGATCCTGCAGCAGGCCAGCATCTCGGTGCTGTCGCAGGCCAACGCGCTGCCGCAATCGGCACTGCGCCTGCTCGGCTGATCGAAGCGTTCGCCGGCCGGCCCGGCGCCGTGCGCTCCGCTGCGTTCGGCGCGCCGGCGCCGGCTCCGGCACCGGGGCACGAATGACCGATCCCACGAGACCACCGGGCGTCGTCGGGGCGCTGCGTCGGCTGCTCGAGTCGACCGACAAGCCGCCCGCCCCTCTGCACGGGGGCGTCGTGGCGACCAGTCGCACCGGGCACGATGCCGCGAAGGACCGCGGCGAGCGCGGCCGCGACCGCCAACGCCGCGCGATGCAGGCCATCGCCGCGTTCCTGGGGCTGCCCGCCGACCGGGCGATCGACATCGAGGTCGACCTGCAGCACGACCAGGTGACGTTCCGCGTCTCTGACCGCGACACGGGCGAGCTGCTGCGCGAAGTGCCGGAGGCCGATGCCCGCGTGCTCGTCGAGCAGCTGCGCGAACTGCACGGCACGTTCGTGGATCGTTCGCTCTGACGGCGTCCCGGCGACCGCAGGCACGCCCCACCTCGCGGAGCGCGGCCCACGGGCGAAGCGGGTCAAGTGGGCGCCGAGCCCCGACCGATACTGCCGGCAGCGGGGGTCCGACAGCAGGGCCGGGACCGCGTCGAACCATGTCCAGCGCAGGAATCAGCTTCGGGGGGCTCGCGTCCGGTCTGGACACGAAGGCCATCATCTCCGCGCTCGTCGCGATCGAGCAGCGGCCGATCACCGCGCTCGAGACCAAGAAGACCTCGCTCGGCAAGCAGAAGTCGCTGTTCGGCGACCTCAAGGGTCTGCTCGAGAAGCTGACGACCGCGGCCAAGGCCATCCAGGGCACGACGAACTTCCTGTCGTACAAGGCCGCGTCGGACGACGAGAACGTGCTGACGGCGTCCGCGAGCAACTCGGCGGTGCCCGGCACCTACACGGTGAGGGTGCTCGATCTGGCCAAGGCCCAGGTCAACTCGAGTTCGGGCAGCGCGAGCCCGACCGCGAGCCTCGGCGTGTCCGGCGAGCTGCAGCTCGACGTGGGCGGCGTGGGCCATCCGATCTCGGTCGCCAACCCGACGCTCGAGTCGATCGCCGCGGCGATCAACGCCGAGAACGACACGCTCGGCTTCGGTGTGCGCGCGGAGGTCGTCGACACCGGCAACCTGGCCAGCGGCGGCGCCAACCGCTACCAGCTCGTCGTGCGCTCGACGACCACGGGCTCCACGGGCGGCTTCAGCCTCACGGCGACCGAAGGGGACCCGGCGTTCGCGAACCTCATCGACGACGTGAACACCAACGTGCGCACGATCGGCTCCGACGCGCGCATCGAACTCAACGGCGGCATCACGGTCTATCGCAGCTCGAACAGCATCGGCGACGTGATCCCCGGCGTGACGATCGACCTCAAGTCGGTCCCGGTCCCGCCCAAGGACATCACGATCACGGTCGGCACCGACACCGAGGCGACGAGCAAGAAGGTGACCGAGTTCGTCGACGCCTACAACAAGGTCGTCGACTTCTTCGCCACGCAGAATGCGCTCGACGCCGACGGCAAGGCCAAGGGCCCGCTGTTCGGCGACGTCACGCTGCGCTCGATCCGTTCCAACGTGCGCTCGATCGTCGGCGGTTCGGTGGCGGGCACCGGCAACCAGGCCTACCAGCTGTTCGCCCAGATCGGCATCACGTCCGACCGCGACGGCAAGCTGACGTTCAACCAGTCGAAGTTCGAAGAGGCGCTCGCCGACGACGAGCACGCGGTGGCGGCAGTCTTCACCGATCCGACCGGCGGCATCGCCGGCCGCCTCGTCACGCAGCTCGATCTCTACACCGACTCCGTCGACGGGCTCATCAAGACGCGCAGCGACGGCTACGACCGCCAGGTCAAGCAGACGCAGGATCGCATCGACCAGAGCCAGCGCCGTCTCGAGGCCTACCAGAAGCAGCTCGAAGCCAAGTACGCCAACCTCGAGAGCCTGCTGTCCAAGCTGCAGAGCCAGGGCAGTTCGCTCTCGAGCTTCGGCAAGTGACCCACATCCGAACCCACGATCCAAGGAACCCCCATGACCTACGCCCAAGCGGCCGCGACCTATCAGAAGAACGCGATCCTCACGACCTCGCCCGAGAAGCTCGTCAAGATGCTCTACGAGGGCGCGCTCAAGCACCTCGAGAAGAGCCGCATCGGCCTCGCCGACGCCAAGACGGCGCGTTCGGCCGAAGTCGGTGAGTCGCTGAGCCGCGCCATCGGCATCCTCGGCGAACTGCGTGCGAGCCTCGACCACGCCGCGGGCGGCCCGATCGCACGCGACCTCGACCGCCTCTACGAGTTCGCGCTCGACCAGCTCAGCCAGGCCAACCTGACGCGCACCGAGAAGGGCGTCACGCACGCGCTGCAGGTCATGCGCACGCTCAAGGAAGGCTGGGATGGCATCATCCCCGGCTAGCCCGGAGGCGGTCCGCACGACGCCGACCGCGTTCGCGCTGCAGGAGCTCACGGCATGCTGGGACCAGGGTTACGAGGCCCTGGCCCGCGGCGATCTCGAACGCCTGGGCGCGCTGATGGACATCGCCGGGGAACACCTCGCGGGCCTCGCCGGCGCGAGCTTCGACTCGGCGGCCGAGGCCGGACTCCGGCAGGCGGCCGCCGCGGCACGGGGCCGCCTCGAGCACGGCATGCGCACCGGCTTGCAGGGCCTCCAGGACGAGATCGCGCGCGCCCGCCACGGTGGCAAGGTCCTGCGCGGCTACGCCGACACCTCGCGGCGCCTCGGTGGCAACGTCGAGAAGCACGCCTGATCGGCGCGGTCATTCGGCTCGGCGCACTGCCCCACCGATGGTGCCGTCGCACGGCGGCGGGTAGGCTCTTGCCGCCCCACCATGGCGTCTCGCCATGGTCTTCCGCACAAGGACCCATGCGATGACCACTCGTCCGCTCCCCCTGCCGTTGTTGCTGCTCGCCGCCACGACGGCACACAGTGCGCTGGCGCAGTCCAACACGGTGCCCGGCCTCGACATCAAGCTGGAGGACACCTCGCAGATCCAGCGCTACCGCCGCACCGGCTCGTTCCCGAACGGCGTGCAGGCGATCGGCATGTACACGGTCTGCTGCAACCCGGGCTCGGTCGCGATCCCGTTCCAGGCGGCGATGAACGCCAACCACGGCTTCATCCACTACATCGTCGCGCGCGAGTCGGGCGGCAGGCTCGTGCAGATCTCGAACTACGCCTGGGTCAAGCACACGTTCGGCTCGAACAACAACCCGAGCTCGTGCGGCGTCTGCATCAACCAGACGACGTCGAGCTTCGTCGAACCCGGCTGCAACGACACGTACGCGAACTCGCAGGCCGTCGACCACTTCAATCTCGGCCCGCCCGGGGAGGTCGATCCGTGGCTCGGCGCCTGGAACCCGATCTGCTCGCTGTTCGACCGCGGCAACCCCGAAGTGACGCTGTCCCAGCAGTGCGACGGCATCCGCAGCCTGACGCACACGCAGGCGAACGTGCTCAACGCGGCCATCGGCGACGCGATGCGCGTCTACGACGACGACCTCAACGTGCCCGGCGCGACGTTCTACTACCAATCCGGCTACCTGGTGCCCGGTGAAGCCGAAGCCAACCGCGGCAACAACATCGGCTCGCGCCGCTTCACGCCGACCTACAGCTCGGGCAGCGGACAATGGAACTTCAGCGACGGCCCGACCTACGTGCTCGGCTCGATCCTGCAGCAGTGGAGCGGCGCCTCGGTCGATTCCGCCCCGAACGGCACCGATGACGGTCGCTACTACGTCGCGGTCAAGGTGACGGGCCCGAACAACGGCCTCTACCACTACGAGTACGCGGTCCAGAACCGCGACAACAAGCGCGGCATGGGCGCGTTCCGCCTGCCGGTGTGCCCGGAGGCCCAGGTGCTCAACTTCGGCTTCCACGACTTCGACCGCAACCCGCTCAGCGACTGGGTCGGCGCCAAGGTCGGCGCGGAGATCGTCTTCCAGAGCCCGCCGGTGACCGCGAACCCGCTGCGCTGGAACAGCATCTTCAACTTCTGGTTCGACAGCGACGCGGCGCCGCTGCCGGGCACGGTGCTGCTCGATCAGTACGACATCGGGCCGGGCGCGCTGACGGTCTCGGTGGCCTCGTCGACGCCGAGCGGCGTCTTCAACCAGAACCTCGGCCCCGGCTGCGGCAACCCGGCGGCGCCGACGCTGTACGCGACCGGCACGCCGGATCGTGCGCTGCTCGGCAACGCGACGTTCGCACTGCGCAGCGGTGGCAATCCCGGCGGTGCGCTGTGCGCGTTCCTGCTGAGCACCTCGCCGGGCACGACGCCGATCGGCCCCGGCTGCACGGCCTACACGGGCAACCCGCTCTCGATGCTGGGCCCGGTGGTCGCGCTCGCCGACGGCAGCGGCTTCGCCTCGCTGCCGCTGCCGGTGCCGAACGACCCCGCACTCGAGGGCAGCGACCTCGACTTCCAGATGCTGACGTTCGTGGCCGGTGGCCCGGTGCTCGGCACGTTCAACCTCAGCAACGGCCTGCGCATCCGCGTCGGCAGTCTGACGACGGGCTGCCCGTAGGCGAACGGTCGCCTCAGGCGCCTCGTGGCGGTTGCAGCCGGGCGCGGCAGGCCTTCGAATGGTGCTGCCGCGCCCGCAGCGCGGCGGGCTTGCCAGCGCCCGACCCGACCGCCATGAACCACCACCTCGCCCCGTGCACGTTGCTGACCCTGTCGATGCTGTCGGCCCAGACCGCCTGGACCCAGCTCACGCCCGCGCTGTCGCCGCCGGCCTTCACGGCGCACGCGATGGCCTACTTCCTGCCGACCGACTCGACGGTGCTGTTCGGCGGCCAGTTCGCCGGCGTGCGCTACTCGGACACCTGGCTGTTCGACGGCAGCAACTGGACGCAGGCCAATCCCGCGACCGTGCCGCCGGCGCGCGTCGCCCACACGCTGTGCTACGACTCGCTGCGCGCGCGCCTCGTCATGTTCGGCGGCCTGTCGGCGAGCGGCGCCACGCTCGGTGACACCTGGGAGTGGGACGGGTCCGACTGGACGCAGATGAACCCGGCGACGTCGCCACCGCCGCGTTGGGCGCACTGCATGGCGTTCCACCCGCTGCGCGGCACGACCTTGCTGTTTGGCGGCTACTCGGGCGGCAACGTCAACGACCTCTGGGAGTGGAACGGCGTCGACTGGGCCCCCATCGTCACGGCCTCGAGCCCGAGCCCGCGCCGCGCCACCGACATGGCGTTCGACACCGTGACGGGCAACATGCTGCTGTTCAGCGGCTACCTGCAGACCAACGACACGTTCCTGTTCGACGGCACCAACTGGGTGCAGCAGTTCCCCGCGACGTCGCCGCCGGCGCGCTACGACCACACGATGGAGACCGACCTCGCGCGCAACCGCGTCGTGTTGTACGGCAACCTCAACGCCGCGGACACGTGGGAGTGGAACGGCGCCACCTGGATCGACCGCACGAGCCTGCCGATGCCGGCCCCGCGCGTCGACACCTACCTCGCCTACGACTGGGTGCGCGAGGAGATGACGATGTTCGGCAGCTCGCCGACACCCGAGACGTGGCGCTACGCACCGGTCACGCCGGCGACCTACACGGTCGCGGGCGGGGGCTGCCCGGGCACCAACGGCCTGTCGCCGTCGCTGTCGACGACGCTGCGGCCGTGGCTCGGCGAGACGTTCGCGGTCACCATCGGCCAGCTGCCGAACAACTCGATCGCGCTGATGATCTCCGGCCTCAGCGACACGATGTGGGCGCTCGGTTCGCTGCCCGCATCGCTGGCCGCGATCGGCATGCCCGGATGCCTGCTGCAGGTCGACCCGTTCCTCATCGACGCGATCCTGCCGGTCGGGAACACGGCGGTGTGGATGCTGCCCATTCCGCAGGCCGCAACGCTGCTCGGCGCGCAGTTCTTCAACCAGGGCGGCGCGCTCGACGTCGGCGCCAACGCCGCCAACCTGATCGTCGGCAACCACGGTGCCGCGGTGATCGGCGGCAAGTGACGCCACCGCCACTGCCGTCGGTGAACACGCCCGAGGACGCGCCACCGCAGTCGTCCGGTGAGCGCCTCGTGGTCATCTTCGTCGTGGCCGGGCTGAGCACGCTGGTGGCCGTCCTGCTCGCGGGATCGCACCGACAGCCGGGAGACCATCCCCTGATGCTGCTCGGGTTCGGCGGCGTGCTTGCGTTGCTCGCCGGGGCTTCGCGCAAGGCACCGGCGTTGCACCTCGGCATGGCCGCGATGTCGGGTTTCCCGATCGGCGCCTTGCTTGACCTGGCCCGCCACGGTGGCCACAACCTGCTGCCGATCGAGTTTGCGCTCTACGCCGTCTACGCCGGCGTCGGCGTTGTCGTCGCCTTCGCTGGCCAGCTGCTCGGGCGCATCATCGCGCGCCGCTGAACTCGTGCGTCGCACCAGCACGGGGCGGACGATCCACGAAATCCGCGTGCGTTCGCGAGGCGTTGGTTCTTCGCAGAAGGCGGCTTCGCCTGCCCCGGCCGCCAGGCCAAGACCATGAAACCCTCCCTGTTGGCTGTCCTGCCTCTGCTCGCCCCGATCCTGCTCGCCCCGATCCTGACCGGCCAGACGCCCGAACACCTGGTCGGCATGACGCGCCTCGTGCCGGCGCTGCGTCACCTGGACCATGCGAACTGCAGCGTGCTCGGGCAGTGCGCGCTGCCCAACGCGCTCTCTTCGGCGGCCCTGCCCGCCTACGCCGGCGGCACCGCCTGGGACCCCGTGCGCAGCGGCGCCTGGGTCAGCAACGGCCTGCTGCTCGCCAAGTTCGACGAGGACTGCAACGCGCAGTGCGCACCGATCGCCGTGCCGACGCTGACCGCGAACGCCTACATCACCGGCCTCGAGGTCGTCACGAGCAGCAACCAGCTGTGGATGATCGACAGCGTCGGCTTCCTGCACTTCTACACCAACACGTGCCCGCCGAACGCCATCGGCACGTGCCACGCCGGCCTGATCTCGACGTCGGTCGCACAGCGCCCGACGGGCCTCGCCGTCGACGAACTGCGCAACATCGTCTTCATCGCGTTCCCCGATGCCGCGACCGGCACCAACTGGATCTACGTGTCGCGGCTCAACACGCCGTGCCAGCCGCTGACGCACTTCCAGCTGCCGCACTGCCTGCCGGGATTCGGCGTCGTCACGGGCCTGGCCTGCGACTGGGGCAACCGGCGGCTGTACGCGACCGACGGTTCGGTGACGCTCGCGTTGAACTACGGCTGGGTCAGTCCGTCCGTGGTGCCGGGCACGGTCACCTGCTGCGGCGTCGCGATCAGCATCGACACGCTGGTCGGCCTCGCCATCCGCCCCGGCCGCACGACCTCGGTCGGCACGCCGTGCAACAACGGCGCGTGCCCGAACTGCCCGATGCACCACTCGCTCGCGAACGACCCCATCCTCGGCAACGCCGAGTTCCGCCTGCGCCTCGACGAGGCGCCCGGCAACAGCTTCTCGTTCTGCCTCATCGGCGACGGGCCGTGCCTGGGCATCGGAGCGAGCACGCCGCCGCTGTGCGGGCCGATCTACACGCTGCCGCTGCTGGGCTATCTGGGACCCAACCTGATCTCGGGCCCCAGCACGAGCATCTGCGGCAACAGCACGACGTTCGTGCTGCCGCTGCCGCTCGATGGCTCGCTGGTCGGCAACGTCTACAGCTCGCAGTGCCTCGAGCTGTGCGTCGCCCCGGGCGGCGCGCTCGGCTTCGCACTCAGCAACTGCATCAGCTGGCGCCTGCAGGGCAGCTGAGCCCGCGCGCGCGGCGCGGCACGCGGCGAAGGAACCGTCGCCGCACGCCGGCCGCTCGGTAGCATGCGCACTCCGATTCGCGCCACGCGGCGCAGTCCATCCACCTCGGAGTGACCATGCCTCTCGAATTGCAAGTGAACGGACGACGCGCCACCGTCGACGTCGATCCGGCGACGCCGTTGCTGTGGGTTCTGCGCGAGAACCTCCACCTGATGGGCACCAAGTACGGCTGCGGCGCCGCGCAGTGCGGCGCCTGCACCGTGCACCTCGACGGCAACGCCATGCGCTCGTGCGTGCTGCCCGTGGCCGCCGCCGCCGGCAAGGCCGTGACAACGATCGAAGGGCTCGGCGGCGCCGCCGGCGCGGCGTTGCAGACGGCCTGGATCGAACTCGACGTGCCGCAGTGCGGCTACTGCCAGACCGGTCAGATCATGAGCGCCGCGGTGCTGCTGCGCGAGAAGCCTGCGCCGACCGACGCCGACATCGACGCGTGCATGGGCGGCAACGTCTGCCGCTGCGCGACCTACCAGCGCATCCGCAACGCCATCCACCGCGCCGCAGCGCTCGCGACGGGAGGCCGGTGATGCCCGCCTCCGCACTGTCGCGGCGCGCGTTCCTGCGCGTCACCGCCACGGCCGCCGGCGGCATGCTGGTCGCCGTGCAGCTGCCCGCGCGCGGGAAGCGTGCCGGCGACGGGCCCGCAGGCGGCCCGCCCGCGGACTTCGCGCCGAACGCGTTCGTGCGCATCGCCGCCGACGGCAAGGTCACCGTCATCGTCAACAAGTCGGAGATGGGCCAGGGCATCAGCACGTCGCTGCCGATGGTGCTCGCCGAGGAACTCGACGCCGACTGGCAGAAGGTCGGCTTCGAGTTCGCGCCCGTCGATCCTGTCTACGCGCACCCGGGCTACGGCATCCAGATGACGGGTGGCAGCACGAGCACGATGGCGATGACCGAACCGATGCGACAGGCCGGCGCCGTGGCGCGCGCGATGCTCGTGGCGGCCGCGGCGCAGAAGTGGCGCGTGCCGGCCGCCGAGTGCCGCACCGCCGACGGCTTCGTCACGCACGAGAAGAACCACGAACGCGCGAGCTACGGCGAACTCGCGGCGGCGGCGGCCGGGTTGCCGGTGCCGAAAGACGTGCCGCTGAAGGACCCGCAGCAATGGCGCCTCGTCGGCAAGCCGACGCACCGCCTCGACAGCGCCGCCAAGGTGCGCGGCACCGCGGTGTTCTCGATCGACGTGCAGCTGCCCGGCATGCGCACCGCGCTGGTCGCGCACCCGCCGACGTTCACGGGCAAGGTGCGCGCGATCCGCGATGCGGCGGCGCGCGCGGTGCCCGGCGTCGTCGACGTCGTCGACGTCGGCTCCGGAGTCGCGGTGATCGCGACGGGGTTCTGGCCGGCCAAGCTCGGCCGCGACAAGCTCGAGGTCGACTGGGACCTCGGCGAGGGTACTGGACTGTCGAGCGAAGCGCTGCGCGAGCGGTATCGCGAGCTCGCGAACGGCACCGGTCTCGTCGCGCGCAACGACGGCGACGCCGAGAAGGCGCTCGGCGAAGGCACGGTGCTGCGCGCCGACTACGAGCTGCCCTACCTCGCGCACGCGCCGATGGAACCGCTCAACTGCGTCGTCGACCTGAAGGGCGACAGCTGCGAGATCTGGGCCGGCACGCAGTTCCAGACCGTCGACCACGCCGCGGCCTGCGCGGCCGCGGGCCTGCGCCCCGAGCAGGTCAAGCTGCACACGACGTTCCTCGGCGGCGGCTTCGGCCGGCGCGCCAACCCGGCCTCGGACTACATCGTCGAGGCGGTCAAGATCGCCAAGGCCGCCAAGGCGCCGCTGCAGTTGATCTGGACGCGCACCGACGACCTGCGCGCCGGCTACTACCGGCCGATGTGGCACAGCCGCATCGCCGCGTCGCACGACGACAAGGGCGCGATCCTCGGCTGGAAGCACACGATCGTCGGCCAGTCGATCATCGCGGGCACGCCGTTCGAGAAGTTCCTCGTCAAGGACGGCATCGACGGGACCTCGGTCGAGGGTGCCGACGACATGCCGTACGCGATCCCGAACGTGCTCGTCTCGCTGCACACGCCAAAGGTGCCCGTGCCGACGCTGTGGTGGCGCTCCGTCGGTCACTCGCACACCGCGTTCGTGATCGAGAGCTTCCTCGACGAGATCGCGGCGGCCACCAGGCAGGACCCGCTCGCGCTGCGCCGCCGCCTGCTCGCCGGCCACCCGCGCCACCTCGGCGTGCTCGAGCTCGCCGCCAGGCAGGCCGACTGGGACACGCCGGCGCCGGCGGGTCGCGCGCGCGGCCTCGCCGTACACCACTCGTTCGCGAGCTACGTCGCGACCGTCGTCGAGGTCTCGCTCGAACGCGGCTGGCCGCGCGTGCACCGCGTCACGTGTGCGGTCGACTGCGGCCGCACGATCAACCCCGACACGGTGACCGCGCAGCTCGAGGGTGCGACGGGCTTCGGTCTGACCGCCGCGCTCTACAGCGCGATCACGCTCGCCGACGGCCGCATCGAACAGTCGAACTTCCACGACTACCGCATGCTGCGTGTCTACGAGATGCCGGCCGTCGCGGTGCACGTGGTCCCGAGCGACGAGCCGCCGACCGGCGTCGGCGAACCGGGCGTGCCGCCGCTGGCACCCGCGCTGTGCAACGCGCTGTTCCGATTGACCGGCAAACGCATCCGCCGCCTGCCGATCCGCAAGGAGGACCTCGCATGAGCCGCCGCATTCCGCGCATCCTGGGCCTCGTCGCCGTCGTCGCCGCCGCGTTCTGCGCCACACAGTGCCAGTCCGCCGCCGCCGCGTCCGTGGACAGGTCCCGCAGCGCCGCGGCCTGGGGCCTGGTCTACGAGGTGCTGCAGCATCCGCGCTGCCTCAACTGCCATCCTGCCGGCGATCGGCCGCTCGTCGGCGAGCACGGCGAGCCACATCCGCAGAACGTGCAGCGCGGCTCGACGGGCATGGGACTGTTCGCGATGACCTGTCCGACCTGCCACCGCGACGAGAACACGGCCGGCGAACACATGCCGCCCGGCGCCCCACGCTGGCACCTGCCGCCGCGCAACATGCCGCTCGTGTTCGAGGGCAGGAGCCCGGCACAGCTCGCCCGCCAGCTCGCCGACCCGGCGCAGAACGGCGACAAATCGCCGTCGGCGCTGCTGCAGCACGTCACCGAGGACCCGCTCGTGTTGTGGGGCTGGAAGCCGGGGCTCGGCCGCGAGCCCGTGCCCGTGCCGCATGCCGAGTTCGTCGCCGCGTTCCGGACCTGGGTCGACGGCGGCTGCCAGGTGCCGCAGTAGCGGCCTGCGCGTCGACGGCAGCAAGTCTCCACCTCAGGAACGCGTCGCGCGCGCGCCGCTATCCCAGTTCGACGAGATGGTCGGCGAGGCTGCGCCCGAGGTCCGGGTCGTGCGTCACCATCACCTGCGTGAAGCCGCGCCGCCGCAGGTCGGCGATGACCTCGACGACGCTGGCCGTGCTGGCCGGGTCGAGCGCCGACGTGGGCTCGTCGAGCAGCAGCACTTCGGGTTCGGTCGCCAGCGCGCGCGCGATCGCGACGCGCTGCGATTCGCCGCCCGACAGGCGGGCCGGGAAACGATCGGCGGCCGCGGCCATGCCGACCAGTGCGAGCAGTTCGCGCGCCCTGCTCGCGGCGGCCGCCGGCGCCACGTGCTGCACGACGCGCGGCGCGAGCGTCACGTTGTCGAGCACCGACAGGTGCGGGAACAGCTGGTAGCCCTGGAACACCATGCCGGTGCGGCGGCGCAGCGCCGTGGCGCGACGCTGCCATTCGCCGTGCGGCAGGCCGGCCGGGATCTCGATCGGCGCGAGGCTCACGGTGCCCGAGTCGTGCCGTTCGAGCTGGTTGAGCAGGCGCAGCAGCGTGCTCTTGCCGCTGCCGCTCTTGCCCATGATGACGGTCGTCTTGCCGGGCACGAAGTCCAGGTCGAGGCCGTCGAACAGGACCCGTCCGCCGAAGCGCTTGCCGACCTTCTGCAGCCGGATCATTCGTGGTCCCGATCGAGCCGCCGCTCGAAACGCCGCGCGAGCAACGCGAGCGGCAGGCTCATGAGCAGGTAGAGGCCCGACGTGACGAGGCCGAGCACGATGAAACGGCCCGAGGCGTTGGCCAGCATCTGGTACTGCTTGGTCAGCTCGACGACCGTGATCACCATCACGATCGAGCTGTCCTTGAACAGCGCGATGAAGTCGTTCGTCGACGGCGCGAGCGACAGGCGCAATGCCTGCGGCACGACCACGTGGCGCAGGGTCTGCGCGCCCGTGCAACCGAGCGCGAGCGCGGCCTCGCGCTGGCCGCGCGGGATCGCCGACAGCGCACCGCGGTAGATCTCGGCCTCGAACGCCGCGTAGTTGAGCGCGAGCCCGAGGATGCCGGCCGTCGTCGCGCTGAGGCGAAGGCTCTCGATCTGGCCGAGCCCGTAGTAGAGCAGCAGCATCTGCACGAGGATCGGCGTGCCGCGCAGCAGCTCGACGTAGGCGAGCGCACACCACTGCAGCGGTCGCGGCCCGTGCAGCCGCGCGAGCGCGATGCCGAGCCCGAGCAGCACCGCGAGCGCGAACGAGACCACCGAGATGCCCAGCGTGCGCAGCGCCCCGAGCCCGAGCAGCGACATCGCCGGACCCCAGGCCAGTTCGTGCACGTCGCCCTGTTCGACGTCGCCCGCGAACGCGCGCGCGAGCGCGTCGTCGCCGAGCCGCGTCTCGACGGGCACCCAGAGGTCCCACTTGCGGTAGATGCGTTCGAGCGTGCCGTTGCCGAACAACACGCCGATCGCCTCGTCGAGCGCATGCTGCAGCTCCGGCTCGCCGCGCCGCACGGCCATGCAGTAGTAGAACGCGCCGAACGGTTCGCCGACGTCGACGAGCCGCGGGAACAGCGGCCGCAGCGCGCGCGCGATCGGCAGGTCGGCTAGCGAGCCGGCGTTGCGCCCGTTGACGACGTCCTCGTAGGCCGTGACGTTGCTCTCGTAGACGACGACCTCGACGCCGGGTTGGGCCAGCAGCAGCTGGTGGCTCTGCGACTGGCCGAGCACACCGACGCGCTTGCCGACGAGATCCTCGAGTCCGCGCACGCCGGTGACCGCCGGTCCGACCGAGAGCTGCTGCTGGAAGACGTAGTACGGGCGCGTGAAGCGCACGAGCCCGCGCCGCGCCGGCGTCGGCTCGAAGCCGTTGAGCACGAGGTCGCAGTCGTCGCGGTCGAGCACCTGCACGAGGCTCTCGTACGGCGCCTGCACGCGGCGCAGTTCGACGCCGAGCACGGCGCCGAGCTCGCGCGCGAGGTCGACCTCGAAACCGATCTCGCCACCGTTCGGATCCTTGGGGTCGCCGAACACGAACGGCGCCCCGCCCTCGGCGTCGGAGCCCCAACGCAGCACACCCGCGTCGCGGTAGCGCTGCGGCAACGGGATCTGGGCGATCGCCGCGGTCGCGAACAGCATGGTGGCGAGGAAACGCGGCATCGGCGACGGAGTCCTACGCGACGGCGCACGGGATGCAAGCCCGGTGCGCGCCATCCTCGCCGGCGCGCACGTCGCCGCGAGCACGCCGGCAGACGGCTCCACCTGCCGACCTGCTACCATGGCGAAGATGTTGTTCCGCCGCTGCTACCTCGACTCGCTGGCCCAGGCCTCGTACGTGCTCGCCGACGGCGACGAAGCCGCGGTCGTCGACCCGCGCCGCGACGTCGACGAGTACCTGGCGATCTGCAAGCAGCACGGCCTGCGCCTGCGTTGGGCGCTGGCGACCCACGTGCACGCCGACTTCGTCGCCGGGCTCGCCGAGCTGCACGCGGCCACCGGCGCCGAGATCGGCATGGGCGCGCGCTTCGACGGCGAGCTGCCGTGCACGCGGCTCGACGACGGCCACGAACTCATGCTCGGCTCCGTGCGCATCTCGGTGATCCCGACGCCCGGACACACACCCGAGAGCGTCAGCTACCTGCTGCACCCGGGCGAGGGCCAGGCCGACAAGCTGCTCAGCGGCGACGCGCTGTTCCTCGGCGACGTCGGCCGCCCCGACCTCGTCTCGGCGCGCGGCTTCTCGGCGCGCGACATGGCGAAGACGCTGTGGCACAGCCTGCACGACCGGCTCGCGAAGCTGCCCGATGCCACCGAGGTCTGGCCCGCGCACGGCGCCGGCTCGGCCTGCGGCACCGCGATCGGCTGCGAGGAGTCGTCGACGATCGGGCTGCAGCGGCTCGGCAACTGGGCCTTCGGCGTGCACGACCCCGAGCTGTTCGCGACGAAGCTCATCGAGAACCAGCGGCCCGCGCCGCGCTACTTCGCGGTCGCCGCCGCCATGAACCGGCACGGCCCGCGCCTGCTCGCCGAACTGCCGGCGCTGCCGCAGCTCGGTGCCGGCGCGGTGACGCGCGCGCTCGCCAACGGCGCGGTGCTGCTCGACACCCGTTCGGCGGCGCAGCACGCGGCGGGTCACTGGCCCTCTGCGATCGGCATCGGCCTCAGGGACAGCTTCGAGCCCTGGTGCGGCGCGCTGCTGCCGCTCGAAGCCGAGGTCGTGGTGCACACGACGACGGCCGAGCAGGCGGCCGAGATCCGGCTGCGCCTGCTGCGCATCGGCAACGAGCACCTCGCCGGCTGGACCGAGGCCCTGCCGGCCGCTCCGGCGCAGTTGCGCCAGGTCGACGCGGCCGAACTGTTCGTCGACCTCGAGTCGGCGCGGCCCTGGCAGGTGATCGACGTGCGGCGCCCGGCCGAGTTCGCGGCCGGCCACGTCGAAGGCGCCGTGCACGCCGAACTCGGCCCCGCCCTCGGCGCGGCCGCGTCGCTCGAGCGGCTCGATCGGGCGAGCCCCACGGCGGTGATCTGCGAGACGGGCTACCGCAGCACAGCCGCCGCCGCGCTGCTGCGCGAGGCCGGCTTCACGCAGGTCGCGAACGTGCGCGACGGCATGGTCGGGTGGCGCGCCAACTGCCTGCCCTGCGTGCGGCTCGCGGCTACAGGCTCTTCTTGACCAGGTAGAAGTCGAGCCGTTCGACGTCCTTGAGCGCGGCGCGCGCGGCCACTTCCTTCTCGGACTTCGGCGGCGGCACGATGACCTTGTCGCCCTTCTTCCAGTTGACGGGGCACGCGACGCCGTTCGCATCCGAAGTCTGCAGCGCCTCGAGCACACGCACGACCTCGTCGACGTTGCGGCCGACGTTGAGCGGGTAGTAGATGATCGCGCGGATCGTGTGCTTGGGGTCGATGTAGAACAGCGCGCGCACGGTCACGGTCGCCGATTCGCCGGGGTGGATCATGCCGTAGAGCTCGGCGACCTTGCGGTCGCTGTCGGCGATCAGCGGGAACGTCAGCCGCTGGTCCATGATCTTGGCGAGGTTCTCGACCCACGCGAGGTGGCTGTGGATGCTGTCGATCGAGACGCCGATCAGCTTGCAGTTGCGCGACTCGAACTCCTTGTTGCGCCTCGCGAGCTCGGTCAGCTCGGTCGAACACACGGGCGTGAAGTCGGCCGGGTGCGAGAAGAGGATCGTCCAGCTGTTGCCCTGCCACTCGGAGAACTGCAGTTCGCCGTGCGTGGTGGCCGTCTTGAAGTCCGGGGCCGGGTCACCGATGCGCGGCATCGCGCGCTTCGTCTCGTGCAGACCGGCGTTCGTCGAAGTCGAAGAGGATCCTGTGCACATGATTTGCTCCTTTGGCGTGCGGAAGTGCGGACGAGGGCCGGGCATTAGAGCCCAACGCGACGGACACCGCCACTCGCCCGGCGCGCCCGGGAATCGCGGCGACGACGAGATCGTTGGCGCTTGCCCAGCGCGCGCCCTACGCTCGGCGCATGCCAAGAAGCGGAATGCCGGCGCGAAGCGAACCGTGGGCACTCTGGCACCTGCTGGGGTCCGCACTGGCCGCGGCCTGCGCGAGTCCGGCCGGCGCGACGAAGGCCGGTCCCGAAGCACAGGTCCCCGTGTTCGCCGCCGGCGATGCGCGCGTCGGCACGGCGGGCTTCGTCGCCGAGACGCTGCGGCTGCACCACGAACGCGACGGCGTACGCTACACGCTCATGGCGTTCGTGGTCGGGGACACGCTGACGCTCGGGGCGATGGTGCGCGGCAAGTTCGCGGGCGAGGTCCGCTGGCGCATCGGCGATCGCCGGCTCTCGTTCGCGTTCGACACGGACGCGGCGGCACGCGACGTGCCCGTGTCCGAGCGCGATGCAGGGACGCAGCTGCGCGGGCAGGGCGCCTCGTTCCGCGGCACGTCGTGGGTCAACCTCGACCTGCCGCTCGCCGGCTGGGCCGCCGACGGCACGCCGCTGGAGCTGACGTTCGTGCCGCGGGCCGGCGCCGCGCTGGCGCTGCCCGACGGCGGCTACCACTACACGATGCGGCTCGTGCCCCGCTGACGCTGCGCGGCGGCTAGACCTTGGGCTTCGGCGGCGGCAGGTCGCGCGCCGGGCAGGCCGACTGGAAGCCCTGGCGCGCGTGCTGGCCGTCGCAGAACGGCTTGTTGGCCGAGTGGCCGCACCGGCACAGCGAGATCACGGTGCGACCGCCGAGTCCGAACTCCTTGCCGGTCATGTCGCACAGGGACAGGTCGCCTTCGAGTCGCAGCGGGCCATTGTCGTTCACGGTGATCTTCGTCATCGTGCCCAAGCTACCACCGGCGACACGATCCCGTACGCGTTCGTTGGGCGCTCGCAGGGTGCGCAGCCGCATGCGCTGCGTCCGGCCCAACGCATGGGGCGGTTGCGAGCCGACTCCATCGAGCACCCCGCGGCGTTCGATGCATGCCATGCCGGTCCGGCCACGTCGAGCCTCGACCGAACCGCAGAGAGCGCCGCCCATGTCAGCAGCCACCGCCGTCCAGCAGATCCGGGCCAACCCCGGTCTGATCCCCTCCCTGCCCGACGTCGTCGCCCAGGCGATGCAGCTGCTCGAGGACCCGGAGGCGGGTCCGGCCGACTTCGAGAAGCTGCTGTCGCGCGATCCGAGCCTGGTCGCGAGCATGCTGCGCCTCGCCAACTCGCCGATCTACGGCTTCGTGCACAAGCGCGAGACGGTGCGCGACGCGATCATCGGCCTCGGCCTGCGCGGTCTGCGCGGCATGCTGCTCGGCTCGTCGCTGAACAAGTTCTTCGGCCCGCGCTACGCCTGCTACGGCAAGGACGCGAAGTCGCTGTGGCGGCACGCGATGGCGGTCGGCACCGGCGCCAAGCTGCTGACCAAGCAGCTGCCGGGTTCACCCGACGACGCCGAGGAGATGTTCGTCGCCGGCCTGCTGCACGACCTCGGCAAGCTGCTGTTGGGGCCGTTCCTGAGCAGCATGGGCAAAGACCTGACCGTGGGCAAGGAGGCCGTGCACCTCGCCGAGGAACGGTTGCTCGGCATCGATCACCAGGAGGCCGGCGGCCTCGTGGCCGCCAAGTGGAACCTGAAGCCCATGGTCACCGCGGTCATCACGCACCACCACTTCCGCGCCTGCCCGAAGGACCACCGCCACGCGATCGCCGTCGTGCGGCTCGCCGATCTCTGCGCGACCGCCAACGGCCACGGCGCCGGCACGCTCGAGCCCGAATCGACGTTCCTGGCCGAAGACCTCGCCGTGGTCGGGTGGCAGCCCGAACAGTGGGAAGCGGCGCGTGCGTCGATCACCGAGGCCGTGCAGGTGGCGCTGGCCACGCCCTGACGCGCGGCGCGCGATCCGCGGCTCGCATTGACCCGGTGCGAGCACCTCGCTAGCGTGCGCTCCGGACTCGTGAGCCAGCGCGCACGCCGGGTGACGACGGCGATGACCGTCTCACCACTGCCCACTGGCTCTCGACCCCCGGCGGACTCGGGCGCACAGGGTTTGCTTGGATCGAACCCGAGACGAAGAGCGGTTCCAGGTGGCGACGAAGAAGGCAAAGCAGGCGCGGCAGGCCAAGCAGAGCCGGACGGCGAAGCGGACGCGCACGCCGAAGACCGCGCATTCCGTCCGCACCCGGAGTGCACGACCGGCGCCGTCGCCACAGCTCGCGGCGCTCGAACCCGGCGCAACCGGCACCGTCGTGTTCCTCGGTGCCGGTGCGACCAAGTCCTGCGGCGGGCCGCTGACCAACCAGATCCTGCCCGGCATGCACGAGCGCGTCGCGGCTTCGAACTCCGGCTGGTCGCTGGCCAGGCTCTGTGACTTCCTGAAGCAGGAGTTCCACGTCGACGTCGGGATGCCGGCGGAACACTACCCTGGCCTGCCGCTGTTGATGAGCCTGATCGACACTGCGATCGATCGTCGTCAGGCCTTCAACGAACGCTGGGACCTCGCCGCGCTCAACGAGCTTCGCCAGGAAGTCGAGTTCGGCATCTACGACCTGCTCGAAGAGCAGCTCCAGCAGTCGCCGACCAACAGCCACTGGTTGCTGTTCGATCGTCTGTTCCCCGCCGGCGGCGAAGCCCCGTGCGTGATCAGCACCAACTACGACCTGATCGCGGACACGACGCTGATGTACCTCAGCGAACGGCGCGGCGACGGCGAGGGCGGCCTGCCCGACTATCGTTGCGCGATCGCGACGATGATGGACAACGGTGCTTCGCCGCGCTTCGGCACGCTGCTCAAGCTGCACGGTTCGTTGAACTGGCTCTACTGCAAGACCTGCCGGCGGCTCCAGCTCGGCGCATCGTCGGCGAAGCGCTACGTCAAGGTCATGCAGCGGCTGAACGGCCCCGACGTGCAGAGCATGTTCACGCCCGACGGCGATCCGTGCCCGACCTGCCGGACCCTGTTGCGGCCGCTGCTGATCGCGCCGACGCATCTGAAGGACTACCGCAATCCGCACCTGTCCCAGGTGTGGTACGAGGCGGAACGCGTGCTGCGTGCCGCGCGCCGTGTGGTATTCGTCGGCTACAGCCTGCCCGACGACGACATCGAGGTCGTCTACCTGCTCAAGCGCAGCTTGTCGCGCCCAGACGTGGCGGTCACGGTCATCGAGTACGACGCTGACGATCCCGACAAGGCGGCCCGGGACCACGCGGCCGGGCGTCGCTACCGCACGCTGTTTGGCGACGACATGGACTGGCACGCGTGCGGCCTCGAGAAGTGGCTCCGCAAGCAGTAGTCGCAGCCTTCTCGCGCCGGTACCGGCGGCTCTCTTGACCTCGGTCGAAGCGATGGCGCTCGGCTGGACGTCGATCGGCGGCTCGACGGCAGGCCAGCGCTTCACGGTGCAGTGACCGGGCCGAAGCGCGCCGGCCCTGCTGGCCCGACCGACGCTCGCATTTGACCCGCTGCGAGCACCTCGCTAGCGTGCGATCCTGACTCGTGAGCCAGCGCGCACGCCGGGTCACGACGGCGATGACCGATCTCACCACTGCCCACGAGGAGTCGACGACGGGCGCCGGCGTCCGACACGGGGCAGGTCGGCGCCGCACACTGCGCGCCGCCATGCTCGTCGCACTCGCCGCCGCGCTCGTCGTCGGCGCGCTGCAGCTCGCGCTGATCCCCGACGACGCCTACATCACGTTCCGCTACGCGTCGAACGCCCACGACGGCCTCGGCCTGGTCTGGAACCCACCGCCGTTCCGGCCCGTCGACGGCTACTCGAGCTTCCTGTGGGCCGCGTCGCTGTGGGCGGCGTGGAGCTGGTTTGGCGTCGAACCGCCGCAGTCGGCGAACGCGATCTCGATCGGCTACGGCCTGCTGCTGTTCGCCGTCATCGCCTTCGCCGCGTTCCGCATCCGCGACCGGCGCGGCGAACGGCTCGGCGACCTCGCGGTCTTCTGCACGCTGCTCGCGATCGTGAGCAACCGCACGTTCCTGCAATGGATGACGGGCGGACTCGGCACGTCGCTGTTCGAGCTCGGCTTCGTCGGCTGGGTCGTGCTCGGCTTCCGTTCGCGCGAGCAGCGCACGTCGCGATGGCTCGCAATGTGGGCCGGTGCTGCCGCGTTCGCAGCACTCGCGCGGCCGGACGGCCTGCTGTTCGTCGCCGCGACCGTCGCGGCAACGGCGCTGTCGGTCGTGCGGCGCGAACGGCGCCCGGCCGCGGCGCTGCTCGCGCTGACGCCGCTGCTGGCGGTCGGCGCGCACCTGCTGTGGCACCTGTGGTTCTACGGCGAGTGCCTGCCCAACACCTACTACGCGAAGGTCTCGACGCCGTGGCCCGAGGCCGGTGTGCGCTACCTGCTGTGCTTCGGCTTCGAACACGGCACCTGGCTGTGGTCGCTGCTCGCGATCACCTGGGCGGTGGTCGAGGTGCTGCGCGAACGCACCGCGGTCGTGCGGCACCTCGCGCAGAACCTGCCCGCGGTGGCCGCGGTCGCGGCGGCCCTCGCGCACACGGCCTACTACACGCTGCGCGTCGGCGGCGATCCGTTCGAGTACCGGGTGCTGAGCCAGCTCGTGCCGCTCGGCGCGCTGTCGGCGGCGGCGATGGCGGCGCGGCTGCGCGCGGGATCGGCGCTGCCGATCGCGTGCACGCTGGGCCTCGCGCTGGCGGGCTCGGTCGGTTGGGTCCACCTCGCGCTGACCGAACCGCGCCTGTCGGTGTTCTACCAGCCGCTGGCGCCCAAGCTGCCGCGCTGGTTGCAGCCGGTCTGGCACTGGCACGACCGCGCGCAGGCCTGGCTGCAGATCCAGGTGCTCTGCGGCCGCCGGCACCTGCACGAGCTGTTCCTCGAGGGCGAGCAGCAGAAGCTGCCGCCGCGTCGCCGCGCGAAGGTCGACCCCGACGACCGCCCCGTCGGCGTGTTCACGGGCGTCGGCTACGCGGGCTGGGCGCTGCCCGACTACGCGGTGCTCGACCGTCTCGGCCTCAACGACTGGGTCGCCGCGCGCGCGCCGATCGACCGTTCGCAGTCCTGGGTGATCCCGCGGCCCGTGCTCGAGCCGCTGTTGGCCAGCGCTGACGCCGACGGCGACACGCGCCTCACGACCGCGGAGCTGCGCGCCGCGTTCGGCAAGCTGCCCGGCAGCTCGCCCGACGACGTCGCGGGTGTCGTCGACCTGCTGCTGCTGCTCTTCGCCTGCGAGCGCGAGGACTCGCTGAGCGCCCACGAAGCCGCGCAGATCGTGCCGACCTTCGCCACGATGCGGTTCATGGCCCACGACCGGCGGGCGCCGGCGGCCTACATCGAGGCGTTCGATCCGAACGTGACCATCGTCGACCACGAGGCGATCGTGCGCCAGCGGACCGTGCCGCTGACGCAGGAACGCGTGCGCTCGATCGAAGCCGAGTGGCGCGAGCGCATCGGGCGCGAGACCGCGGGGCACTGACCCGCCGCCGGCGCCTCTGACAGCACGGCGCACAGGAAGAGGGCGCCGCTTCTGTCCTCCGTTGGCCGTCGCGGCCAGGAATGTCTCCTCTGGGCAAGCCGGCGGCGCGAACGCCCCCACTGACTGCCGGCCGCATCTCTCCCGGCCCTCGAGCGGATCGTTCCACGAGAGCCATCGCACACGTCCCGTCCCAATGAACGCAATCGTTTCTTCGCACCCGTGGCGCACCCTGCTCGTGCTCGGTCTCGCCGCTTCCTCCGCCGCCGCCCAGAGCGTGATGAGCCAGAACCACGAAGTGGTGATGGCCGCCGGCGATCCGGTCCCCGGCATGCCCGGCGTCACCATCCAGACGCAGAGCAACTTCGATGCGCCGCAGATCGACCAGAACGGCACCGTGGTGTTCCGCGGCCGTCTGGTCGGCGGCACCACCTCGGCCACCGACGACCGCGCCTACTTCCTCGGCCGCGGCAACGGCGATCTGCAGATGGTCCTGCAGGCTGGCACGCAGGCGCCCGGTCTGCCGGCCGGCATCCTGCTGCGCAACAGTTCGAGCAGCGCCGGGCTCAATGCCTATCCGCGCATCAGCCCGTTCGGCGAGTTCCTGTTCTTCCAGAGCGCGCTCTACGATCCGACCAACCCGGCCAACACGCCGTCGACCGCGGACACCGCGCTCTTCTGGGGTCCAGCCGGCGGCCTGCAGCTGCTGGCGCGCGAAGGCGACCAGGTGCCCTTCCTCACCGCCGGCCTCACGTGGGGCAACCTCGCGGCCGCGCTGCAGAACACGCAGATCAACGAGTCGGGCTACGTGGTGTTCGGCGCGTCGATCCTCGGCGCGACGACGGCCGACGACAGCTTGCTGGTGACCGGTCTGCCCGGCAACCTCTCGCTCGTGTCGCGCGAAGGCGACGTGTTCCCCGACGGCGCGGTGGTGACGGTGGTCTCCGGCTCGAGCCTGACGAACGTGACGCAGATGAACTCGTCGGGCCAGGTGCTGCACGAGCTGCGGTTCGCGACCGCGGCGCCCAGCACGGCGACGACCGCGAACGACCGCGCGCTCGCGATCTGGACCGGCGGCATCGACACGATCATCGCGCGCGAGGGCGATCCGGCGCCGGGCCTGCCGGCCGGCGCGGCGTTCGGCAACTCGACGTCGACCTGGAGTCCGAGCCTCGGCACCTCCGCGTTCACGGCCTCGGGCAAGACCGCGTTCGTGGCCACCGTCATCGGCGGCCCGATCACCGCCTCGACCGACCAGGTCCTCTACATCGGCGACCTGACCGGCCTGACGCTGATCGAACGCAAGGGCGACGCAGCCCCGGGTCTGACCGGCGGCGAGACGTTCGGCACCACCAACACGAGCAGCCTCACCTGCAACGACGCCGGTGAGGTGGCCTTCATCAACAACCTGATCGGCGCCACCTCGACCACCGACTCGACGATCTGGGTCGGCGGCGCGGGCAACCTGCAGCTGATCGCTCGCGAGGGCGACGTCGTGCCGGCGCTGCCGCCGTCGGTCAACGGACCGTGGCGCTTCAACCAATTCAACGCCGGCAGCAACTACCCGCTGCTCAACGGCCACGGCGACGTGCTCTTCCAGTGCGACGTCACCGACGGCGTCGCGACGAAGACCGTGCTGCTCGCGTGGGTCAAGGGCCTCGGGCTGCGGCTGATGCTCGACGACACCGACACGTTCACGACCAGCGCCGGTCCCGGCACCTGGACGGTGCTCGTCACGAACGCCGGCTTCAACGGCGGCGACGGCGGCCAGTCGCACTTCAACAACAGCGGCGACTTCGTCGTCAAGGCCGGCCTCACGACCGGCACCGCGGCGATCGTGCGCGGCCACGTCGGTACGCTGCAGGCCGGTCCGGCGTCGATCGCGACGATCCCCGGCGGCACGCAGAGCTTCGCGTTCGACTGCGGCGCGGCCCACGCGTTCGAGATCTACGCGCTGATCGCGAGCAGCAGCGGCACGCGCCCCGGCACCCCGTCGCCGCTCGGCCCGCAGACCATCCCGCTGAACTTCGACACCTGGACGAACACGTCGTTGGCACTCGCCAACAGCGTCGTCTGGACCAACTCCCTGTGGTTCCTCGACGCGGCGGGCAAGGGCACCGCGACGTTCCACGTGCCGCCGGCTCTGGTCGGCTGGCCGCAGACGCTGCACCACGCGATCATCACGCTCGACGGCAACCTGACCTCGACGTTCGTCAGCGAGCCGGTCGCCGTGCGGCTCTACTGACCAACGGGCGGGGAACGGGCTTCGCCCCGCTGCGCCGGAGCTGACGCGCCTCGAGGCGCGCGGCTCCGCGGCGAGAACCTGCGGGGTCGCGAGTCGTTTCATGTCACGGGCCGGCTACCATGCGCCGGTGACCACCCGCCTCAGTCGTCGTTCGCTGCTCAAGTCCTCGGTCGCGCTGGCGGCGGCACCGCTGGTGCTGCCGCGCTGGTACGCGTACAGCCCGCTCGCGACCCTCGACGTCGCCTGCATCGGCGTCGGCGGCATGGGCGGCAGCGACCTCGCGTCGGTCGCCGCCTGCCGCAACGTGCGCATCGCGGCGCTGTGCGACGTCGATCGCAACCACCTCGACGCCGCGGCCAAGCTCCACCCGGACGCGAAGACGTTCGCGGACTACCGGCGGCTGTTCGACGCGATGGGCAAGGAGATCGACGCCGTCGTGGTGTCGACGCCCGACCACATGCACGGCTCGATCGCGATCGCCGCCATGCAGCTCGGCAAGCACGTCTACTGCCAGAAGCCGATCGCGCACAACCTGTACGAGTGCCGGCGCATGGCCGAGCTGGCGGCGAAGCACCGGCTCGTGACGCAGATGGGCACGCAGATCCACGCGCACGAGGCGTACCGCACCGCGGTCGCCACGCTGCAGAGCGGTGTGCTCGGCAGGATCAAGGAAGCGCACCTCTGGGTCGGCAAGAGCTGGGCCGGCCCCGCCAACGGCCGCCCCGACAAGACCGATCCGGTGCCGGCCGAGCTCGCGTGGGATCTGTGGCTCGGCGTGGCGCCCGAGCGCCCGTTCGTGCAGGACATCTACCACCCGGCGAACTGGCGCGGCTGGCTCGACTTCGGCAGCGGCACGCTCGGCGACATGGGCTGCCACATCTTCGATCCGGTGTTCACCGCACTCGGCATCGGCGCCCCGCTCGACGTCGTGTCGAGGGGACCGCAGCACCACGCGGAGACCTTCGCCGGCGACGAGGACGTGCTCTACACGTTCCCGGCGACCGAGCGCACCGTCGGCGCGCTGCCGTTCCGTTGGACCGACGGCGGCGTCGCCCCCGATGTCGCGAAGGCGCAGCTGCCGAAGTCGGTCGGGGTGACGAAGGAGGGCAAACCGAAGGAGTGCAAGCTGCCCGGATCGGGCTCGTTCGTGGTCGGCGAGAAGGGGGTCATGGTGCTGCCGCACTGGGCCATGCCGTCGTTCTACCGCGACGGCGAAGTGCTCGACGTCGAGCTGCAGCAGCACGGCGCGAGGAACCACTACGAGGAGTGGACCGACGCCTGCCGCGGCGAAGGAGCGACGTCGACGCCGTTCGCGTACGCGGGCCCGCTGACCGAAGCCGTGCTGCTCGGCACGATCGCGGGACGCTTCAAGGATCGCCTGTTGAAGTGGGACTCGGCCAGGCTGCGTTTCGACCACGACGGCGCCAACGCGCTCGTCAAGCGCAGCTATCGCGAGGGCTGGCGCATCGAGTGAACCGACGGCGGCGCGCGCTCAGCGTTGCCACGGCCGCCGCAGCGTGTACACGGGCACCGCCGTGATGCTGGCGCGTGCGATCGTCACGAGGCGGCGCTTGCCGAGCGTCTGCAGCGCCGCCTGCACGGCCCGCTTGGACAGGCCCGTGCCGGCGACGATGTCGAGCAGGCTGACCTGCAGGTCCTTCTGTCCGCCGCGGCTGCCGCGCCACAGGAACAGGTAGACCACGAACGCCGACGGCTGGCGGTCGTGACCGACGAGATCCGGCATCAGGCTGTCGAGCACGTAGGCGTCGACTTCGACGGTGGCCATGGCGCCGGTATAGCAATCGTTGCCATGGCAATCACGTCGCGCCTTGCGCCGCCCCGGCGCGCATCCAGAATCCCGCGCTGCCAACCCACCAGGAACAGGATTCCCATGATCAAGGCCATCAAGTTCGTCGGCGTTCCCGTGCGCGACCAGCAGCGTGCGCTCGACTTCTACACGCAGAAGCTCGGCTTCCGCGTGATCACCGATCAGCCGTTCGGTCCCGAACAACGCTGGATCGAACTCGGCGTCGGCAGGACCGGCGCCGGCATCGCGCTGTTCACGCCGCCGGGGCACGAGGATCGCATCGGCACGTTCACTGGCATCTCGCTGCTGTGCGACGACGTGCAGGCCACGTGGCGCGAACTCAGCGCCAAGGGCGTGAAGTTCAGCCAGGAGCCGCAGGTCGCCGAGTGGGGCACGTCGGCCATGCTCATGGACCCGGACGGCAACCAGTTCGTGCTCGGCTCGGCGTGACGCGGCGAGAACCGCGCCAGATCCCGGGCTTCACTGCGTCACGAGATTGACGCACTGGTTGCTCGTCGCGAACTGCAGGCCCGCGGTGATCGTCAGCGCCTGGCTGTACCAGAGCGCGCCGGTCAGCGGCACGGATGCCGGCGCCTGGAAGCCGAGCGTCCAGCTGCCCGCGGCGTCGGTGACGTCGAAGAACGTCGCGAAGTTGCCGCCGACGAGGATCGGCGGGATGCCGGGCACGACCGTGGGCCCGGGCGAGTCACCGATCACGAACAGGAACACCTGCGTCGGCGCGGTGTGCACGGACAACGACAGCGGCGAACCCTGCTGCGCCTGTTCGGGCGCGAGGCTCAGCGTGTTCGTCAACGGCACGGTGGCGGCAGCCGAATACAGCTCGACGTCGTCGATGTTCCAGCCGCCGAACTGGCTCGTCGCGTTGCTCTGCAGCACGAACTCGACGACCACCGACGGATTGTTGGCCGCGATCGCCACCGAGACGTCGAACGTGCTCCACGCGGTCTGCTGCAGCAGCGTCTGCGGATTGACCCAGAGCAGCATGCCGTTGACGCGCAGTTCCATGCGGTCCTGGAAGCCGACGTCGCAGCTGAGCCAGCGCTGGAAGCGCAGGTGCACGTTCGATCTGCCCGTGCAGTCGATTGGCGGCGAGCGCAGCCACGAATCGCTCGAGGCCGAGTAGGCGCCATCGCCGGTCAGGTCCGTGCCGGCACAGCGGCTGCCGCTCGCGGCGGCCGCCGGATCGGTCCACAGCGCGTTGCCGTAGCCCGCGGGCACGTCGATCTCCCAGTCGTCGGTGCCGGCCGAAGCCCCGTGCGTCCAGCCGGGTGCGCCGCTCTCGAAGTCCTCGCGCCAGATCGTCTGCTGCGCGAGCGTCGAGTACGCGTACTCGCCGGTCTCCGGCAGCCGGAACGTGGTGCCGCCGCTGTGCACGGCTTCGAAGTGGTAGCGCAGGATCTGCGGCGACAGCATGCCGGGCAGCATCGCCCGGTACCGGTTCGGCGTCCCGGTCGGGATCATGTCGCGTTGGTGCAGCGCACCGTCGTCGTAGTGCACACGCACCTGCGTGAACGTGCCGAAGCTCGGCACGGCGTCGCACTCGACGAGGCGCGGCACCAGCTGGTTCATCGTCGTCGTCAGCGGGTTCGCCTGGTTGAGGTATCCGGGCAGGATCGGCGGATAGGGCAGGCTGTGCGCCTGGCAGGCGGCGGCGAGTTCGGCGTGATGGGGCGTGCCGTTGACGAGGTTGCCGTCGTCGTCGTCGGCCAGGAAGACCTGGAGCACCGCAGCCGGCTGGTCGCTCGCATTGGCGACGATCGAGCCGATCACGACGTCGTTGCTGATCGCGATCGCCTGGGCGTTGCCGACCGTGGCCCGCAGGTTCTGCCGGAACAGCCAGGCGAAGCCCATCCACGATTCCCCCTGTTCGTGCACCTCGCTGCCGGTCGGATACTGGCGGTTGTTGTTGCCGTTGCGGATGCCGCCGCCGCCCGCAAAGAAGTCGTGACCGATGACCGGGTCGTCGAGCAGGTACATGCTGCAGATGTCGCCCCATCCTTCGCTGAGGCCATGGGCCTGCGAGATGCCGCCGTAGCGGTCGTCGAGGCCGTGGCCCCACTCGTGGGCGACGACCGACGCCCCGGCCGTGTTGTTGCAGCCGCCGCCGGCGCTGTAGAAGTTGATCGAATTGCCGGCGTAGAACGCGTTGCACGTCGCTGTGATGTTGACCGTCGGCTGCACCTGGTCGGCGATCGTGAGCTGCGGAGTGTTGCCGAGAATGCTGCGCGCGAACTCGTTGACGCGGTGCACCCAGTAGTAGGTCGTCGTGTGCGCGAGTTCGTTCGCGGACGAACCCGGCGCACCGAGCTGGAACGTCTGGCCGACGCCGGGCTGCAGCAGCAGCGTCGCCACCGGCGCACCGGGGCCCTGCACGAGGCGGTTGTGCACGCCGTCGAGATCGACGGTGACGGTGGTCGGACTCGTGAGGTCGACCGAGAACTGGCCGTTCGCGTCGGTGACGAACGTGCCCATGCCCGGCACGTCGACCTCGACGCCGACGAGCGGTTCGTTGGTCGGTGTCGACGCCGGCGACAGTGCCGAATGCAGGTAGGCCATGACGGTGTAGGTGGCGGGCGTCGGCACGCACCGGCCGGCGCAACCGGGCACGCCGCACTCGTGCTTGTCGCTGACCCAATGCAGCCGTCGTCCGGTGCGCGCGTCGATGTAGACGCGGCCGACGGGCCCCTGACCGTTCTCGTCGACGGCGGACACCGGCACCTCCCACGCCAGATGGATCGGCGCCGGCGCGGGTGCCGCCGCGTCACCCCAGATCACGAGCCTCGGCTGCCGGGCGCGGCCCGGCTGCGCGACGTGGTTGGGTTCCGTGCCGAGCGACAGCCAGGCGAGCGCGATCGCGTTCTCGGCGCCGATCGCGGGCGTCGTGTCGAACGTCGCGGGCACGGGCCACACGGTGCTGCCGAGGTAGCACAATCGCCCGCGCATGTGGATGCGCACGTCGACGCGCCCATCGAGCACCGGCACGCCGCGGAACGACTGCTCGAACGTGAACGACCACGTGCGCCCCATGCGCGCGCCGATCGTCTCGTGCAGGTCGCTCGCGCCGAGACCGAGCAGGTCGGGCCACCGCTGCAGCGCCGCGTTGGCCTGGCGCCGCGCTTCCTCGAGCGAGTTGCCGCGCCAGTCGGCGAGTGCCCGGCCTTCGCCGTAGATCGCGCGCGGCGTGCCGGTGGCGGCCTGCCATTCGACGATCCAGTGGCCCGGCGCTTCCTGCTGGAACGTCTGCCACGCCGCGCGGACCGCCGCCGCCGCTTGCTGCCCGAACGAGACGCTGGTCAGACCGAAGAGGATCGCGAGCGGAGCGAGCAGCCGGAGAGCGCTTTGCATGGCGTGCGCCATGATGGCCGCTGCCACGCGGCTTGTCATCCCTGGTCGCCTCGGCCACACGGGCACGCCTTCGCCAGACTGTCATCGAAAGACGGGGCCGCGCAAGCGACGATGCGCGGAGTCCCCACGAGCCCGACCATGCCGATCGCCCACCACGCCATGTGCGTCGCCGCCTTGCTCTGGAACGCCGTTCTCACCGGCCAGCAACCGAAGGCCGCCGCGTCGCCGTTGGCCGGTGCCATCGAGTACCTGTGGCCCGGCGGTGCGCCGCTCGCCCACGGCGACCAGGCCCGCGACCGACCCAACCTGTCGGTCTACGAGGCGCCGGCAGACGGCGCGACCGGCATGGCGGTCGTCGTCTGTCCCGGCGGCGGCTACGGCGCGCTCGCGACCGGGCACGAGGGCCACGACGTCGGTGTGTTCTTCAACCAGCACGGCATCAGCGCGTTCATCCTCACCTATCGCATCGCCCCCGAGTACCACCACCCGTGCCCGCTGCTCGACGTGCAGCGCGCCGTGCGCACGGTGCGCGCACGCGCGGCGCAGTGGCACGTCGATCCGGCGCACATCGGCGTGCTCGGCTTCTCCGCCGGCGGCCACCTCGCGTCGACGGTGCTCACGCACTTCGACGCCGGCGACCCGGACGCCCGCGACCCGATCGATCGCGTCAGCTGCCGCCCCGACTTCGGCGTGCTCGTCTACCCGGTCATCGCGCTCGATCGCCCGTACACGCACCAGGGTTCGAAGCGCAACCTGCTCGGCGACCAGGCCGACGACCTCACGCTCGTCAAGGACCTGTCGACCGCGCTTCGTGTCGGTGCACAGACGCCGCCCTGCTTCCTCGTGCACACGTCGGCCGACACCGTGGTGCCGGCCGAGAACAGCATCGACTTCTATCTGGCGCTGCGGCGCGCCAAGGTGCCCGCGGAACTGCACGTCTACGAGAAGGGCCAGCACGGCTTCGGCCTCGCGCCCGACGACCCCGTGCTCTCCACGTGGCCCGACCACCTGCTCACCTGGCTGCGCGCGCGCCGGTGACGTTCAGAACCACTCGGGGATCATCTCCGGGTCGAGGCCCATCGCCTGCAGGATCAGCGCCTGCACGTATTCGGGGTCGATCGAGAACTCCTTGAGCGTCTCGTAGCACGAACCCGCCTTGACCGACAGCAGCGCCAGGCCCAGGTGTTCGGGCTCGACCTTCTTGCTGCCCAACTGCTGGGCGGCGTCCCTGGCGCGCTCGAAGACCGTCATCACGTGCCGATTGAACGGCCCGTTCGGCACCGCCGGTTCGCGCGGCAGGCTGTTCACGTAGCCGGAGAACATGTCCGGGTCGACGTTGAGGTCCTGGAAGATGTAGTGCAGGCAGGTGCTGCGGTCGACGGTCAGCCCGTAGATGATGTGGCCCGTGGCGACCGAGTCGTCACCGAGCTTCGTGGCGAGCTCTTCCGCCTGCTTGACAGCCTGAACGCTCTTCTCGGCGAAGTCCTCGAACATAAGGGGGCAAGACTCTAGCGACGGGGTCGGAGGTGCGCTACCCGGGCCGGCGGTTCTCTCCGGATATACCCGGGCTACCTGCGCGAGGCGAGCCGGTGCGCGCGCCGCTGCCTGGCCTCGTCGAAGCGGCGCTGTTCGTCGGGTGTCTGCGGCAGCACGGGCGCCACGGGCCGCGGCGTCTTGCTGACGGGATCGAGCGACACGAACGTCAGGTAGGCCGACGCGACGTGCTTGCGGGCTCCCGTGGCGCGGTCCTCCTGCCAGACCTTGACGCCGACCTCCATCGACGTGCGCCCGGCGAAGTTCACCGACGCGAGCAGCACGACGACGGCGCCGACGGGCACCGGGTTGTGGAAGTCGATCTGGTCCGCACTCGCCGTGACGACCGGCGTGCGCGCGTGGCGGCCGGCGGCGACCGCCGCGCAGATGTCGATCCAATGCATGACGCGACCACCCATGGCGTTGCCGAGCGGATTGGCGTCGTTGGGAAAGACGATCTCCGTCATCTCGACCTTGCTGTCGGCGACGGGGCGGGGTTCGGGCGGCGGCGTGGTGGCGGACATCGCGCCGGGAAGACTAAGCGACAAGCCGCTGGATGCCGCCAACTTCCGACGCCGCGGTGCCGGCGCGTGGCGCACCTACCCACCTCGGCCCTGCACGTTCGCGCCGTCGGGGCGGTAGGCTTGCGGGTCAGCACGAGGAGGTGCCAGATGAAGGTTCAGGACATCATGAACATGTCGCTGTCGACGTGTTCCGCCCACGACCGTCTCGACGCCGCGGCCGCGAGGATGTGGGAACACGACTGCGGCTGCCTGCCCGTCGTCGATCACGACGGGCGACCGATGGCGATGATCACCGACCGCGATCTCTGCATGGCGGCGTTCACGACCGGCAAGAGGCTCGCGGACCTGCCGGTCGCCCACGCCATGTCGAAGCAGCTCGTCTCCTGCCGCCCGCAGGAGGACGTCGCGGTCGCCGCACAACGCATGTGCAAGCACGGCGTGCGCCGGATCCCCGTCGTCGATGCGGCGGGCAAGCTCATGGGGCTGCTGTCGCTCAACGACCTGGCGGCGGCGATGGCCGAAGGGCCGGCCACGAAGACCGCGAACATCGCCGCGAACGAGGCGCTGCGCGTGCTGGCGGCCGTCAGTCGACACCGCTCGAAGGTCCCGGCCGCCGCCGAGCCGCCGGCCCCCACACCGCCCAGCAGACCCGTCGCGCAGCCGCAGGCCGCGGCGGCGAAGGGAACGAGCGTCTGAACTCCGCCGGGAGGGCTCAGCCTGCGGCAGGCATCTCGTGCACGCTGAGCAGCCCGTGCCGGCGCCAGCCGATCGTCAGCATCCAGGTGCGGGCTTCGGTGACCGGGCGTGGCATCGCTTCGATGCCACGCACGGTCATCGTCTCCCGGAACCCCTCGAACCAAGGCGCGGACGTGAACGGGTCGATCGCCTGCGGCACCGCGACTTCGCGCCCTTCGGCCGTGTGCTTCCTGCCGTTCGCCAGCACGTACCGGATCGCGTTGCGCACCTCGCGCGGTGTCTTCAGGATGCGATCGTGGTAACGGTCCGCGAACACCTTGCCACGCCGTTGCCAGAGCTTGTTCAGGGCCTTGGCGATGCGGATCGCGAGGCCCTGCAGGCCGCGCGACAGCGATCGGCGGTCACTGGCTTCGACGAGGAAGTGAAGGTGGTCGTTGAGCACCGCGTAGCGGCATAGGCGGAAGGTGACGGCGCGGCCCGCGCCGGCACGGCGGCCGCCGTGCTGGCGCCGGGGTGGGAACGGCAACATCGCCTCCCCTGCAGCGCCGGTTTGCCTCTTCGCGGTTCGCGTGACCATCTTGATAGGGGCAGGAATGTATCCTGCGCGGCTCCGCTCGTGGAGGTTCACAGTTCGGCTCTCGCGAGCCCCGGCTCCGGGCCGGGATCTCAGAAGGCGCCGGTCGCGGCGATCGGCGAGAGCCGCGGCTGTCCGATGCCGGGCAGCAGCACGACGAAGGCCGATCCGCCCAGCATCGAACCCTCGCACCAGATGATGCCACCGAAGCGCGCGACGATCGCGCGGCTCGTCGCGAGCCCCAGTCCCGTGCCCGAAGGCTTCTCGGTCAGGTGATCGGGCAGCTGGTGAAACTTGTCGAACACGGCCATGCGGTCGGTCGGCGGTACACCGGGCCCCGAGTCCTCGACACGCAGCTCCCAGCAATCCTCGCGGCATCCCACCGTGATGCGCACCGAGCCGCCGACCGGCGCGAACTTGATCGCGTTGTCGAGCAGATGGCGCATGAGCTGGGCCAGGCGGCGGCGGTCCACGCAGAGCCGCGGCGGCGCGCCTTCCTCGACCACCTGCAGGTCGATGTGCCGTGCCGCGGCCATCGCCTCGAACGGACCCAGGACCGATCGCAGCACGGCACCACCTTCCAGTTCTTCGTCGTGGAACGACGCCTCGCCGCTCTCGAGCTGCAGGAAGTCGAAGATGCCGTCGACGAGCCGCGTCAGCTGCAGCCCCTCCTCGTGGATCACGCGCACGAACTCGGGCCACTCGGCGCTCTCGCCGGGCAGCATCGAGCTCAGGATCTCCGC
>DASUFY010000251.1:0-31091 GCA_036274315.1 Planctomycetota bacterium
CAGCGGCTGTTCGGCGCGCACGAGCGTGTCCTCGATCGCCTGGTCGCCGTCGAGTGCGAGCACGTGCACGATCTGGCCAGAGCCGAGGTCGGCGAGCTTGACGCGCACGATGCCCTGCGCGTCGGGCTTCAGGTTCGCGAGTTGGGTCGCGGGGCGCGGCAGGTAGTCGAGGTTGGCGAACACGCCCGGATTCGTGCCCACGCCGCCGTTGCCCGCCGCGGGCGAGGACGGGCCACCGCCGCGGCGACTGCCGGCGCGGCCGCCGTACCGGCCGCCGGCACCGCCGCCGAGGCCGACCGCCGCGTTCCACGAGTTGTCGTCGATCGACCACGGGTTGAGCAGCTGGCTCGGGCGGTGCAGCATGTTGCCCGGGTACTTCTTCGCGAAGCGGCGCTCGAGCACGTAGCGGTACTCGTCGCCGAGCTTGCGGCCGGCGTGGTAGCTGCTCGGCGTGCGCTCGGTGTCGATGGCGAGCGTCGGTTCGGCGGGTGCGCCCTGCAGCTGCTCGAACGCATCGAACGCCTCGGTGAAGCGGGTCGCGGCGACGTGCACGCGCGAGGAGGCCGACGCATTGGCGAGGCGCACGACGAGTTCGTCGCCGACCACCTCGATGCCGCGCAGGTGCAGCGGCTTGTTGCCGGTCGCCTCGAGGATGCGGTCCTGGCCGACCAGCCAGCGGCCGTCGCGCGTGCCGGCCGTGACCCGCACGGGGATGCGCGCCCCCGTGTCGTGCAGCTGCAGTTCGTAGTCGCCGGCCGCGAGGTCGCGCAGCTCGAGGAAGCCGCCGGCGAGGGCCAGGTGTTCGAACTCGTCGCGCTCGGTGCCGAGCAGCGAGAACGCGGCGCGCGACGGTGTGCTCGCCGGGCCCTGGTACGGGATGCGCAGCGTCTCGCCGACGCGGCCCTGCAGCGTGTCGGGCAGCCGGCACCGCGCGGTCGGCACCGCGAAGGCGCCCGCGAAGCCATTGGCCTGCTGCACGTACAGCTGCTCGATGCCGGGCAGCGAGCCGAGGTGGATGCGCCCCGCACCGTCGCTCTGCAGCACGACCTGGACCGGGTCGCGGTAGTCGCGGTGCACGAGCCGCAGCTGGCAGGTGTGGCCGCGCAGCGGCTCGCCGTTCTTGCCGCGCAGTTCGAGCACGTAGCCGTCGGTCGTCGCCGCGAGCAGCGTGCTGCCGGTCTGCGGCGTGAGGTCGACGCCGTTGAACGGGAAGTCGTGCGTCGACGACTGCACGTCGACGTCCTTGCCCGCGAGGTCGCGCACCCTGCCGCGCAGCGTGGCGCGCACCGACATCAGGCGCACCGGCACGGCGATCTCCTGGACGAACTCGCGGTCGTCGGCCAACGCGAGGCCGCGCACCTCGTGGGTCGTCTCGAGGCCGTCGAGATCGGTCGCCACGACCGTGAGCACGGGTTCGCTCAGCAGGCTCACGGCGATGTCGTGGCCGGCGAGGCGCAGCTGCGGTCGCACGAGCAGCCGCGCCTTCTGGCCGGACACCAGCGACTCACGCTCGATGTGCATGCTGCCGACCAGTTCGTAGCGCTCGGCGCGGTGCGCGAACGTGGCCAGCGTCGAGCGGTTGCGCTGCCGCAGCACGACCTTGCGCGTCGACGGGTCGGTCGAGAATGGCACCAGGATCTCGCCGTCCTTGTCGGCCGTGTACTCGCGTCCGCCCAACCACAACATCGCGTCGCGCTGGTGCACACCGGCTTCGTCGTAGACGCGGAAGACCTGGCCGGCCGCGGTCGTGCGCTCGACGTGCCGCAGGCTGCCCTTGTGGATCACGGCGCGGCTGCTGATGCCGTTGCCGACGAACTCGACGACGTAGGTGCCGGGCTCGCGCAGCGCCGGCAGGTCGAACGTGCGGCGCACGCGGCGCATCGGCGGTTCGTCGTAGGCGTGCGTCTGTTCGGCGTTGGCGACGACGCCGTCGAGGTCGATCGAGGCGTCGACCTCCGCCTGCTTCTCGATGTGGTAGCGGTAGCTGTCGATGGCGAAGACCTTGACCAGCAGCGTCGGCACGTTCTTGGTGTCGACCTCGAGCTTCACCTGGTCGCTGGCGCCGTAGTGCGTGCGCATGGTCGGCGGGAACGTGATCTCGACGCGCTTCTCGATCTGGTCGAGGCGCACGGGGTCGCCGAGCAGCGAGTACCAACGCTCCATGTCGCCCTGGCCGAGCAGCAGCTTGGTCTCGGCCAGCACGGCCTTGAGCCAGTCCGCCTGCAGGAACTCGGCGTAGGCCTCGTAGCCGTCCTCGGTGGCGAAGAAGTGCTCGAGGCAGGCGCGCACGAGCGGTTCGTCGTCGCCGATCGCGGGCAGGCCGGTCGGATACGTCTTGTCGGCCGCGACGAACTCGTCGGCGCGCTGGTAGCGACGCAGGTGCGCCTCGGCGGCGTGGCCGCTCCGGCGCGGCAGGCGGATGTAGGTCAGGAAGCGCTGCTTGTCGGGCGCACCCGTCGTCAGGTCGTTCTGCAGCCAGTGGTAGAGGATGTGTGCCTTGAGCGAGTTGTGGGCCGGCGACAGGCGCTGGGCGAACTCCCACAGGCGCGCGAGCTGCGCCCGGCGAGCCTCCGGATCCTGCTGCCAGGCCGTGTCCGCGGAGGGCTGCAGCCGCACGAGCCAGGCGTCGACGAAGCGCGGCTCCTGCAGCAGGGCCGGGCGCAGGCGCACGCATTCTTCGAGCTGGTTGGCCCGCAACAGGCCGTGGATACCGAGCGAACCGAAGCCGCTGCTCTGGGGGTGGTCGAGGTCGCGCACGACCAGCGCCGCCAGGTTGTCCACGTCGGGTCGCTGCAGGCGGCCGAGCAGGTTGTGCAGCGTGTTGGCGTCGAGGCTGGTGCTCGCGAGCGCCGCCAGCGCGCGGTCCTGGAAGCCGTCGACGGTGCCCGGGTGCAGCGCGAGCGCCTGCCGCGTCAGTGCGATCGGCGACAGGAGCCCGGGGTCGAGCGTGCTCGGCAGGTCCGAGGACGCGCCGGGCACCGTGCGCTGGTGGTCGAAGGTGAGGCCGAGCCGCTGGCGCAGGAACGTGAACGTGCGCTCGCTGTTGTCGCCGTAGCTGAGCAGCGCCTCGCGGTTCTCGATCTCGATCACGCGCTGGTTGCGACCGTGGCGCTGGATCCAGGTCGGCAGCACCTTGCGCACGGTTTCGAAGTCGCGCGCGTCGAGCCGTTCGCGGCAGTGGTAGTAGTACCAGTCGTCGGTGCCGGGAATGAGTCCCGAGACGACCTGGGAACGGTCGCCGGCGAGCGCATACGTCTCTTCGAACCCGATCGGGGTACCTTGTGCGGTCAGCGCGGCGGTCAGCGCGGCGAGGGCGAGTGTGGAGGTGACGTGATTGCGGTAGCAGTGGCGTGACATTGGACTGGGCTGGAGTGAGGCCGCGGGTGGCAGGGCGAACGGAGGTGGACGGTGCCCGGCTCAGTTCGCCCGCCATTGGTTCGATTGTGCCGAGAGGCCGCCGGATCCCCGGCGAGATTCCGCGGCCCAGCGGTGGCGCAGGGATGGGAATGCACTCGTTCGCGTCTGGTTCCCACGGAGTTGTGGCGGCTCTTCCTCGCTGCGGGAATCGCGGTGGGGCCGGGTTCGCGAGCAGCTCGACGGCCCCCGCGGCAAGCTCCGCGCCACGCGGCCTCGGCGGCGCGTTACGCTGACGCCCCACGGAGCGCCATGATGATCCGATCCCTCGCCAGTCTCGTTCTCGTCCTGCCAGCGCTGGCCCAGGCGCCGACCGACCCGCGCGCGTTCGTGCCCCGGGACTATCCGTGCGAGGTGTTCGTCGACTTCGTCGCGCTGCGCCAGAGCGGTCTGTGGGACCACCTGCAGCGCTCGTTCGTGGTGAACCTGGTGTCGTCCAGGTCGGACCACTTCGGCGCCATGCTCCCGGACCTCGATCGCGTGCGCGTGTTCCCCGAGACGGTCGGCGGCGATCCGGCGACCCGCATCGGCCGCGTATTGGTGCTCGAAGGCGCGGAGCACGTTCGCCTGCCGGCGGTGAGCGAGCAGGAACACCTGCGCGCCGACACGCTCGCCGGGCACGACGTGCGCATCGAGGACTGGGGCTGGAACCAGACGAACCCCGACGTCTGGGTCAGCCCCAGGCCCGGCCTGCTCGTCTGCGCCGGGCAGTCGTTCGTGACGCCCGTGCTCGAGGGCAAGGCCACACCCGGCGTGCCGCCGCCCGAGTTCCTGTCGCTGACTTCGGGGCGCGGTGGCCTCGCGCACCTGGTCGTGCAGATGAGTCCGGCGATGCTCGAGGACATGCCCGCGGAGTTGCGCGGCATGAATCCCGCGCCCGACGACGATGCGCTGAGCCACCTGATGCTGCGCGTGCGACAGGTCGGCGACGGCGACGGCATCACGTTCGAACTGCAGGGCACGCTGCGCTTCGCGCGCGGCGACGTGGCTCCGGCCAAGGCCGCCCAGTGGCTGCGCGACCAGTTGCAGCTGCTGCAGCAGCACCGGCAGTACGGGGCGTTGAAGCGGCTCTGGTCCAAGGTCGAAGTCACCGTCGACGGCCAGGACGTGGTTGCGCGCCTTGGCCTCGGCGCGGCGCGCACCGCGGCGGCCGAGCTCGGCAACAGCCTGGCGTCGCTCGTGTTCATGACGGTGCGCGCCGTGGAGACCGTTGGCGCGCAACAGGCCCAGGTGATCGTGCTACCGGCCGTCGAGGAGAAGCCGAAGCCGGCCGCGCAACCGGCCGGCGGCAAGAAGGACGGCGGCTGACCCCGCCGCGGGGCCGCCTGGCCGGTCGCTACTGGACCTTCATGCCGACCGCGGCCGACAGCACGTGGCCGCCGAACCGGATGTTCAGCGCACCGCTCTCGATCGAGCCCTTGTCGGGCGTGACCGCGATCGCGAGCTGTTTGGCCTCTTCGTCCGAGACGGCGTGGCTCATCGGGACCTCGATGCCACCCTGCAGCTTCTCGGCCTGGAACGCGTCGAGCTTGAGCTTCTTGACCGCCGCTGCGTCGTGCAGCGCGAGCACGAACGTCTTCTCGTCGCGCTGCTCGAGCGTCAGGTAGTAGTAGCCGGCCGGCACCTCGACGGCGCCGAACTGCAGCGGGATCGACGTGTCGAGCGAGGTCCAGAAGTTCGCGCCGAGCCGCCACTTCTTGCCCTGGTACTCGCCGGACGCCAGCGCCTGGTCGTACTTCGCGTTCCACGGGATCGGCTGGTAGTCGATCGCGAGCTGGCCCGGCGAACCCGCGCGGCCGAACCATGCGACGCGCGCGCTGCGGCGTTCGGTGGTCTGCGCGAAGGCCTGCACGCCGGCGGGGCCCTTGGCCTTGGCCTTGAGCGCCTGCTCGAGCTTCTTGAAGCGGGCGTCCGTGCGCAGCGAGTCGAGGTCGCTGTCGGTGGCCAGCAGTTCGGCATCGCGGAAGCCGGCGCCGATCGCCTTCTCGAGCCAGGTGAAGGCCTCGTCCGTGCGGCCCTTCAGTGCATGCACGCAGGCCACGTTGTAGGAGCCGACCGCGGCCTGGGCCGGGAACTCGGCGGCCTTGAGGTGTGCCGGCAGCGCTTCGTCGAGCTTGCCCGTCACGTGCAGGCTGTAGCCGAGCCGATGCCAGGCCTCGCCGTCCTTGGGGTTGGCCACCGTCACCTTCTGGAACGCCGCTGCGGCGGCGGCGAAGTCGCCGGCCTCGAACGCGGCCTGCGCTTCCTTGCGCACCTGCTTGATGTCGACGGCGGGTTCGGGGGTCTGGCAGACGGCGGGCACGGCCAGGGACAGGAACAGGGACAGGGCGCGCGAGAGATGCATCGATTCTCCAGGGTCGAGGAAGCGGTACGGCGACAGCCGGGCCGGCGCACTGTTACGCCCTGCGGCCGCGGCACGCGAAGGGATCGTTTCCCGGGTGAGGGACGGCGATCCTCCCGACCCGGCAGCGGGCGCGCGCCGCCTACACGGCGGATGGACCGTCGACGCGCTTGTCGAAGTGCAGGTAGCTGCTCGTCGCCGCGATCGTGGCGACGGGCGCGAGTCCCAGCACGTTGACGAACGGCACCGCCGCGGCGAACTGCAGGCCGAAGCCGACGCCGAGTGCGCGCCAGCGATTGTGCCGCAACAGCAGCAGGCGGTGGCGCAGGTCGATGCCGCGCGCGGCCATCGGCGGTTCGAACCAGACGATGGCGGGCACCGCTGCGCCGAGCACGACGACGAGCGGCAGGCCGACCCACGGCACGAGCGCGAGGCCGAGCGCCAACGGCAGCGCGGCGACCGCGGCGACGAGCATCACGATGCGCTCGCGCCACCGCGGTGTGGTGGCGGGCGTGGGGCCGCCCGTGGAGCCGTGCAGCATGTGCTGCTCGGTGGCGAGCCGCAGCGGCTCCTGCGCCCGACCCGCGATCAGGTCGAGCAGCGGCGCGCCGAGCAGCAGCCAGCTCGTCACGAGCCAGATCGCCGGACCGTCGTGGGCCGACACGGCGCGCTGGCCGTCGAACCAGCTCTGGAAGGCGGGCGCGAGCCAGAGCCAGCCGAGCAGCATCGTGGCGACGAACGCCGCGAGGTTGGCGGCGACCGGCCAGCGCAGGCGCCCGATGAACTCGCGTTCGTGGATCAGCGCGAAGACGCTGCGGAACACGTCCATGACGCCGCGCGCGACGTCGATGGCCGGGTTGCCGCGCCCGACGCGCAGCGCGGTCTTGTGGCCGAGCCGGCGCGCGTGGCCGCCGCATCGCGAGCACGGCGCGCCGTCGCCTGGGTAGCCGCAGCACGCACAGCGCGGGATCGCCGGCGACCGGCTCAAAGCTGCTTTCGGATGCGGTCGTCGAGCGCCTGCTGGTCCTGCGTGAAGCTCGCCAGCGCGGCCGCGGTGAGCATGCCGTCCCAGCTCGCCGTGCCCGCGCGCACGCGTTCGCTCCAACTCTTGAAGACCGGGATCTTGCCCTCCTTGGCGACGCGCGCGGCCTCGTCCGCCGTGAATTGCGGGAACAGGTCGCCAGCGCCGTTGGCGGCGAGTGTCTTCTTCACGTCGTCGGCGGTCGCCTTCGTGGCGTCGAGCCTGGCGGCGGCCGCGGCGGCGGCCTCGAACGCGGGCGTGATCGTCCAGCACACGTCGAGCCGCTCCTTGCTGGCGTCGATGCCGGCCGCGAACGTGACCGCGGGATCGTTGGCAGTCTTGTCTTTCAGCGCGGCGAGCGCGGGGTTCATCGCGACGAACTCCTTCGCGGCCGCGGTCGGCATCGTGAACACGTCGAGACCGAGCAGGTCCGCGCACTGCTGCCCGCTGCGCATCGAGGCGCCGATCTGGCGCACCTCGCGCTTCGTCTTCTGCTCGAGGCGCCGCAGCCCGCGCTGGCTGGCCAGCGTCGCCTTCTCGCCGGCATTGGCGCCGTCGCCGAGCTTGTTGTCGGCGATGAAGGCGTTGATTCGGCCCATGAAGACGTTGCAGAACGTCGGCTGCGCCAACGACGCGATGAGCCAGTTCTGGCGCGCCGAGAAGCCGAGCGTGAAGTTGAGGCGGATGCCGTCGTCGTGCAGGCGCCGCGCGGCCAGCAGGCCGGCCGGCGTCAGCGGCACCTTGACGATGAAACGATCGGGGCTGATCGCGGCGAAGCGCTTGCCGTACCGATAGCTGGCCTCGGCGTCGTTGCTGATCGCGGTGTGCAGTTCGACCGAGACGTCGGCGTCGAAGGTGCGCACGAGCTTGAGGCCGTGCACGGCGTTGAGCACGAACGCGATCTCCTGCACGAGCTGGTCGCTCGACATCTTCGCGTCCGAGGCGCGCAGCAGCGCGGCGGTGCCCGGCACGAGCTGGTCGTAGATGCCCTTCTGCACCTCCTTGTTCAGCAGCGTGTTGTTGGTCGTCAGCGCCGTGAACTCGCGCACCCACAGGGCCCGGGCGGCATCGACGTCACCGGTGTCGAGCCACAGCGCCGTGCCGGTCTTGGCGACGCCGGCCCACAGCGGCGAACTCGGGAAGCTCGCGCGGCTCTGCTGGGCTTGGGTCACGTGCTTCTTGCAGAACTCGGCGACGTCCTGGGCGAGGCGGGAATCGTGGCGGGGCGCTTCGTGCATGGTGCTTCCTGCGGTCACTGGCTCCTGCGTTCACTGGCGCGGCCGGGCGTCAGCTGCGCAGGGTCGCATGGTAGTCCTGCACCGGCCGCACGGCGAGCGGCTTCTTGAGCCAGCTCTCGAGGCCCTGGATCGTCGCCGAGGCCGCCGCGAGCGTCGTGATGCACGGGATGCGGTGGCTGACCGCGGCGCTGCGGATCTGGCGGTCGTCGCTGCGCTCGCGCCGCCCGCTCGGCGTGTTGATGATGAGGCGCACCTCGCGGTTGACGACGAGGTCGAGCACGTGGGGGCGGCCCTCGTGCACCTTGAACACACGCTGCACCGGGATGCCCGCGTTCTTGAGGGCGCGCGCCGTGCCGCTCGTGGCGACGATCTCGAAGCCGAGCCCGTGCAGGCGGTCGATGAGCGGCACGATGAGCCGCTTGTCCTCGTCGCGCACCGACACGAACACCTTGCCTTCGCGCGGCAGCGTGTTGCCGGCGCCGACCATCGCCTTGGCGAACGCGGTGCCGAAACGATCGTCGATGCCCATCACCTCGCCCGTCGACTTCATCTCGGGCCCGAGCAAGGTGTCGACGCCCTGGAACTTGTTGAACGGGAAGACCGGCGCCTTGACCGAGAAGTACGGCAGGTCGAGGCGCTCGACGAGGCCGGTGTCGCGCAGCTTCTCGCCGAGCATGAGGCGCGCGGCGAACTTCGCGAGCGGCTGGCCGATCGCCTTGCTGACGAACGGCACCGTGCGCGAGGCGCGGGGGTTCGCCTCGAGGATGTAGACCTTGGGACCGCGCACGGCCCACTGCACGTTCATGAGGCCCACGACCTGCAGTTCGCGCGCGAGGCGCCGCGTCTTCTCGGCGATCTCCTCCATGAGACCGTCCGACAGCGTGTAGGGCGGCAGCGAGCAGCTCGAATCGCCGGAGTGCACGCCGGCCTCTTCGATGTGCTCCATGATGCCGCCGATCATCACGGTCTCGCCGTCGGCGATCGCATCGACGTCGACCTCGATCGCGGCGTCGAGGAACTTGTCGACGAGCAGCGGGCGCTCCTCGGAGAACGAACGGTGGCGCTCCATGTAGGAGTCGAGCCCGGCCTTGTCGTAGACCACCTCCATGGCGCGTCCGCCGAGCACGAAGCTGGGCCGCACGAGCACCGGGTAGCCGATGCGCTCGGCGGCGGCGAGAGCTTCTTCGGCCGAAGCGGCCATGCCGTTGGGCGGCTGGTCGATGCCGAGCCTCGTGATGAGCTTGCTGAACAGCTCGCGGTCCTCGGCCGCGTCGATCGAATCGACGCTCGTGCCGACCAGCGGCGCGCCGTGCTCCTGCAGGCCGCGCGCGAGGTTCAGCGGCGTCTGGCCGCCGAACTGCACGATGACGCCGCGCGGCGTGATGCGGTCCACGACGTTCATGACGTCCTCGTGCGTCAGCGGCTCGAAGAACAGCATGTCCGAGGTGTCGAAGTCGGTCGACACGGTCTCGGGGTTGCTGTTGAGCATGACGGTCTCGAAGCCGAGGTCGCTCAGCGCCATGGCCGCGTGCACGCAGCAGTAGTCGAACTCGATGCCCTGGCCGATGCGGTTGGGCCCGCCGCCGAGCACGATCACGCGCTGCTTCGCGGCAGCTTCGCGCGGCGGGCCGTGGACCTCGTCTTCGCTGCCGTCGTAGGTCGAGTACAGGTACGGCGTGAAGCTCGGGTACTCGCCGGCACAGGTGTCGACGCGCTTGTAGACCGGCAGCACGCCGAGGCCCTTCCGGTGCTCGCGCACGGCCCACTCCGAGACCTTGCCGGGGCAGGCCGCGGCGATCTGCCGGTCGCTGAAGCCGAGCGCCTTGGTCCGGCGCAGCAGGTCGCGTCCGAGGCCCGCGAGGCCGCCCTTCGTCGCGGCGAGCAGTTCCTGTTCGTGCTGCACGAGCGTCGCGAGCTGGTCGAGGAACCACGGGTCGATGCGCGAGTAGTCGTGGATCTCCTCGACGCTCATGCCGGCCAGCATCGCGGCGCGGATCCAGTCGATGCGGTCGGCGCGCGGCGTCGCGAGGTGCGGGCGGATCGACTCGGCGTTGAAGTCCTCGGGCTTGCAGTGCGGCTTGCCGGGCACGTTGCCGAAGCCGTTGCGGCCCGTCTCGAGGCCGCGCAGCGCCTTCTGCATCGCTTCGCGGAACGTGCGCCCGATCGCCATCACCTCGCCGACCGACTTCATCTGCGTCGTCAGCACCGAATCCGCGGTCGGGAACTTCTCGAAGGCCCAGCGCGGGAACTTGACGACACAGTAGTCGATGGTCGGCTCGAAGCAGGCCTTGGTCGTCTTCGTGATGTCGTTGTCGAGTTCGTCGAGCGTGTAGCCGACGGCGAGCTTGGCGGCGATCTTGGCGATCGGAAAGCCCGTGGCCTTGCTCGCGAGCGCCGAGCTGCGGCTGACGCGCGGGTTCATCTCGATGACGATCATGCGGCCGTCGCGCGGGTTGATCGCGAACTGCACGTTGCTGCCGCCGGTGTCGACGCCGATCTCGCGGATGCAGGCGATCGCCGCATCGCGCATGAGCTGGTACTCGCGGTCGCTGAGCGTCTGCGCCGGCGCCACGGTGATCGAGTCGCCCGTGTGCACGCCCATGGGGTCGAAGTTCTCGATCGAGCAGATGATGATGCAGTTGTCGTTCTTGTCGCGCACGACCTCGAGCTCGAACTCCTTCCAGCCGGCGATCGACTCCTCGACGAGCACCTCGCTGTTGAGCGACATCGACAGGCCGCGCCCGCAGATCTCCTCGAACTCCTCGAGGTTGTAGGCGATGCCGCCGCCGCTGCCGCCCATCGTGAAGCCGGGCCGGATCACGGCCGGCAGGCCGATCTGGTCGAGCGCCTGGCGCGCCTCGGCCATCGAGTAGGCGAGGGCCGACTTCGCGCACACGAGGCCGATCTTCTCCATCGCGTCGCGGAACTCGAGCCGCCCTTCGGCCTTGGCGATCGATGCCGGCTTGGCGCCGATCATCTCGACGCCGAACTTCGCGAGCACGCCCATGTCGTGCAGCTGCATGGCGCAGTTGAGAGCGGTCTGGCCGCCGAGCGTCGGCAGGATGGCGTCGGGCCGTTCTTGCTCGATGATCTTGGCGACGACCTCGGGCGTGATCGGCTCGATGTAGGTGCGATCCGCCATCTCGGGATCGGTCATGATCGTCGCCGGGTTGCTGTTGATCAGGATGATCTTGAACCCGTCGCTGCGCAGCGCCTTGCAGGCCTGCACCCCCGAGTAGTCGAACTCACAGGCCTGCCCGATGACGATGGGCCCCGATCCCAGGATCAGGATGGAGTGCAGGTCCGAACGGCGTGGCATTTCGGGCAGCGACTACACCGGAACAGGGGGCCCGGTGCGAGCGGAAACTGGGGGCGCGTGCACGGTGCTGGCGCGGTTCGTGGGGCGATGCGTGCAATGCCTGTGGAGAACGCCTGAAAAGCCGTGCGAGCACGCGCGCCGGCGGTACCCGGGCCCCGCGTTGCCGCGACGGTTCGCTCAGCCGACGCCGTCGGGCCACAGCTCACGCACGCGCACCGCGAAGCCCGGCACGACGTCGCCGCCCGTGAGTTCGTCGTCGTTGCCGAGCATGCGCACGTCCTGCGCGCTGCGGTAGACCGTGGTGCGCTTCGCCACGGGGTCGACGACCCAGACCATGCGCGTGCCGTGTTCGATCCAGCACAGGGCCTTCTCGTGCACGGCGGTGAAGGTGTCGCTCGGCGAAGTGATCTCGACCGCGAGGTCGGGTGGGCCCGGGAAGTAGCCGCTCGAGGGCGGGTCGGGCAAACGCCCCGCACGCACGAAGGCCACGTCGGGGGCGCGCACCGTGTCGGGGTTGCGTTCGAGCATGAAGCCGGTCTCGGCCAGGAACGTCTCGCCCAGACGCTTGCGCCGCACGAATCGGCTGAGCCGCTCGGCCAGTCGCATGCCGACGTTGCCGTGTCGGTAGCCGGCGGGGCTCATGCGCCGCAGCTCCCCCCGCACGAGTTCGTGACGGTAGCCCGGGTCGTGCAGGACCAGCAGTTGTTCGGCAGTCGTGATCGTCGGGATTGGCATGATGGGCATGGTACCACTCGGTGCTCCTGTGGGGGCGCAGCTTGCGCCATGCTCTCTGTGCACCGGGTTCGCCAGCGGTTGCAGCGAATCCGCGTGACCTCGACCCGGACCTCAACACCCGCGCGGTGCCGAGCCGCGCCATTGCCCGTCGCTGCACAGCCCAGTAAGACAGGCCGCCCACCCGCGCCCACGCGAGCCCATGGCACTATCCGCTGGCATCCTCGGCCTGCCCAACGTCGGCAAGTCCACCGTCTTCCAGGCGATCACCGGCACGGCGTCGGCGACGCGCAGCCCGAACATGTTCTCGACGACAGCCCCCGTGCCCGGCGTCGTCGACGTGCCCGATGCGCGGCTCGCGCAGATCGCCGAGTGCATCCCGACCAGGAAGATCGTGCACGCGCAGCTGCACGTGACCGACATCCCGGCACTCGTGTCGGGCTCGAGCGAGGGCGCGGGCATGGGTGTGGGCTTCCTCGGTTCGATCAAGGAGAGCGACGCGCTGCTGCACGTCGTGCGTTGCTTCGCCAACGAGTCCGTGCAGAACTCGAGCGGGTCGATCGACCCCGCCGGCGACGCCGAGATCGTCGAACTCGAACTCGCGCACACCGACCGCGCGACGCTGCAGCGCAACATCGACCGCGTCGCGAAGAAGGCCAAGGGCGTCGATGCCGAGGCGAAGGCCCAGCTCGCCGTGTTCGAGAAGGCGATCGCCATCGTCGCCGACGGCGCGCCGCTGCGGCAGGTCGCGTTCACGCCGGCCGAGAAGAAGCTGCTGCAGCCGCTGTTCCTGATGACCATCAAGCCCGTGCTGTTCCTGGCCAACGTCGGCGACGACGACCTCGCGGGGCAGAGCAAGCACGTCGCGGCGCTGCGCGCCTACGCCGAACGCACCGGCGCCGAGGTCGCGCACCTGTGCGGCGACCTCGAGGCGGAGTTCGCGGTGATGGGACCCGCGGACCGGGCCCAGTTCATGGCCGACTTCGGCTTCACCGAGTCGGGCCTGTCGCGCATCATCGCGCGCACGTTCGACCTGCTCGGCCTGCAGACGTACTTCACGGCCGGCGAGATCGAGGTCAGGGCGTGGGTGATCCACAAGGGCGACACGGCGCCGGTCGGGGCCGGCGTCATCCACACCGACTTCACCAAGAAGTTCGTGCGCGCCGAGATCTACCAGTTCGCGGACCTGATGACGTACCGGACCGAGAAGGCGATCCGCGACGCCGGCAAGCTGCGGCTCGAGGGCAAGGAGTACGTGCTGCGCGACGGCGACGTCTGCAACTTCCTGATCGCCAACTGAGCGTCAGCCGGTCGCGGGCAGGTCGTGCACGGAGAGCAGTCCGTGCCGGCGCCAACCGATCGTCAGCATCCAGGTGCGGGCGTCCGTGACGGGGCGTGGCATCGCTTCGATGCCACGCACCGTCACGGTCTCGCGGAACCCGTCGAACCAGGGCGCCGAAGTGAACACGTCGATCGCCTGCGGAACGATGACCTCGCGGCCTTCGGCCGCGTGCTTCCTACCGTTCGCGAGCACGTAGACGAGCGCGTTGCGGACCTCACGCGGCGTCTTGAGGATGCGATCGTGGTACCGATCCGCGAACACGGTGCCGTGGCGGCCCCAAACCTTGTTGAGCGCCTTCGCGATCCGTATCGCAAGCCCCTGCAGGCCGCGTGAAAGCGCGTCGCGGTCGCGCGCTTCGACGAGCAGGTGCAGGTGGTCGTTGAGCACGGCGTAGTGCGTGAGACGGAAGCCGTTCCGATCGCAGCCGGCGGCGAACGCGGCGCAAAGCGCCGCGTACTCGCGCCGGCTGCGCAACCGCTGCAGGCCACGTCGCAGCTTCAGCGTCACGTGCGCGGGAAACCGCGCCGCGAGCCGGGCTCGCGGTGCGTGGCTGACACCGGCCTTGTCGCCCTTCGGCTTTCGGCCGGCACCGGCGCGGCGACCGCCGTTCTGGCGGAACGGCAGCACGCGCTGCTGAGGCTGCTGCTTCTTCTTCGATGGCTGGCGAAAGTCGGTGGTCATTCTGATTCCGCAGAGATTAGCCTTGGCGCGGGATCTGTCAAGCAGATTCGTCGCTCCACTCGCGCTACGCTCGCGCTACGCGAGCAGGTTGAGCGGCGTGCGTTCCGCGCGCAGGATCAACCGCAGCCCCGCGGCCTGCATGCCGTGCAGGATGCGATCGCGCATGAGGCTGGCCATCTCGGTGGCGTAGTCCGCATCCTCGATGCGCGAGCGCGCTGCGGCCATCGCCTCGCGCATCTGGGCCACGACGTCGGAACGGCGGCCGAGCTGGTTCTCGGCGGCGCCGAGCCGGCCGCGTTGGGCCGAGACCTGGTCGGTGGCGTGGTCGAGCGCTTCGAGCGTGCCGGGGTCGCCGACGGCCAGTCCGCCGACGCCGAGTGCGGCGGCGCTCGTGTCGGTGACGTCGACCGTGATCTCGCCGCCGTTGCCGTCCGTGAACGTCGTCGACAGGCTGCCCGTGGACGTCTGGTCGAGCGTCGCGGCGAGCTGATCGTACTCCTCTTGGATGGTCGCGCGGTCGGTCTCGCTGAGCGTGCCGTTGCCGGCCTGCACCGCGAGTTCGCGCATGCGCTGCAGGGTCTCGTTGCTCGACTGCAGCGAACCCTCGGTCGTGGCGGTGTAGCCGCCGCCGTCCTGCAGGTTGCGTTCGCCCTGCGCGTAGCCGCGTTCCTGGGCCAGCAGGCGCTGGCTGATCGCGAGCCCGGCGGCATCGTCGCTGGCGGACGCGATGCGCTTGCCGGTGGCCAGGTGGGTGAACGTGCGATCGAGTCGGCTCTGCGTCTGCTGCATGGCCCGCAGCAGGGAGAACGTCGCGCTCGTGCTCGGCAGGTTCATGCGCAGGCAGGATCGACGCGCGGTGTCGACTTCTTGAACAGCTTGCGGAACCGGGCGGTCCCGGATCGGGACCGGCCACGCGGCGGCGGTAGCGTCCGTCAGTAGCCGAGCGTGGCGCGCACGATGTTGCTCGCCGCGACGCCGGGCAGCAGCGGGCAGCCGACGTAGTTGACGTTGAAGCTCAGGAACTGGAAGTCGAGCTGGAAGCCGACCAGCGAGCCGTCGCCGGGCACGACGAACGGACTCTGCGACGTGCCCGCCGTGTTGGCCACGAACGTGAAGGTCACGGGCTGGATGACGCTGCAGACGCCGCACGTGAGCAGCGGCGCGGGCACGCCGAGCAGCAGGAACGGGATCGCGAGCGACTGCGCGCCGTAGAGCTCGAACGAGAACGCCGTGTTGCCGAGCGCGAACGGTCCCGGTGCGACCGCCAGCCCGCCGGGGCCGCAGCCGCCGCCGAGGTCGGCGATCGCACCGCCGGGTCCCATCGCCTCGACGAGCTGCAGGCCGACGTCGCTGTCGTAGGTCGTCACGCTCTGGTCGGCGAAGGCGAGCAGGCCGTCGTCGGCGCTCGTGTTTGGGTTGCCGTCGCGGCGGCCGATCAGGCGCGGTGTGTGTTCGTAGCGGTAGTTGTTGCCCGGCGTCAGGTCGCAGCGCATCTCGTCGCCGATCGGCGTGCCGTTGGCGGCGAGCGCCTTGAAGTAGACGTCGTCCCAGTAGGCGGCACCGGGCGCCTCGCCCATGTAGGTGATGCCGAACTTGTCGCCGAGCAGGGCGACGTCGACGGCGAAGTCGGCGTCGTTGGGGTAGGCGACGAGCGCGATCGTCGGGCCCTGGCTCGAGATGCCGCCCGACGGCCCGATCGTCAGCAGCCGACCGTGGATGTCGCTCGCCGACGGGTTGGCGAGTTCCTGCTCCTCCCAGGCGACGAGGAACTTGAAGCCGTCGCCGTCGACGGCCGGGTAGCCGCAGTTCTGCGGCGTGTTCTGCACCCAGAAGCCGGGGCCGATCAGGTTCATGTCGTGGTCGACGACCTGCGCGCGCACCCAGCCCGGCAGGCCCGGCGGCCGGTCGATCCACGTGATCAGGTGCACGCCGGGGTTGCCGCCCTGCTTGCTGATCGCGGGCTCCGTGACGAAGCCGGCGGCGATCTGCACGAGCTGCGTTGCGCTCGGCTGCAGGTTCTGATCGACCGCGACCGTGCAGCCGATGAGGCCGTAGGTGTCGTCGAGGAAGGCGACGAGGCAGTCGTCGTCGTAGACGGTCGCCTCGCTGCTGAGCACGGGCGAGGCGACGTTGGCGGGCCCGTACAGCGTGAACACGTTCGTCGCCTGGGCCTGCACGGGCTCGAACGCGAGGCCGCTGATCGACGAGCCGCCGCTGCCGTAGTTGACCCACATCATGACGAAGACCCCCGTGCCGCCGATGTCGCAGACGCGCACGCTGTCCTCGTCGCCGGGTTGGTTGATGGCGAACGCGTAGCCGAAGCCGAGCGTGTCGGCGAGGAACACGCTGCCGACCGCACCCGTCGAACCGCCGCCGAAGAACTGCGTCCAGACGACGCAGTACGTGTTCGAGTAGCCGTCGTAGGCGACATCGGGGAAGTCGCAGTCGGCGCCGCTGAGTGCCTCGACGGCCGTGCCGATCAGCGGATCGAGCGTGAGCGGGTAGGCGGCGCCGTCGACGAACCAGCCGGGCAGCGACAGTTCGACGCCACCGTCGACGTGCCGGGCGCGGCCCGCGCAGCGCGTGCCGTTGGCGTCGATGCCGGCGACGTCGCCGAACGTCACGCCGCCGCTCGGCGACAGCCAGGCGATGCGCCCGTCGTGGCACGCGGGCAGCGCCGTCTCGACGTCGAGCCGCACGATGAGGTCGCCGCGGCCCGCGGGTGGGGTGGCGAAGACGAAGCTCTGCTCGAGGCCGCCGGCGCGCGCTTCGTACCGTTCGACGAGCCACGGCCACTGGTAGGCGACGGTGCGGCGGTCGTGCGTGCGCGCCGGCGTGACCCCCGCCGTGACGAGTGGCGTGCCGTCGCCGCGCCGCAGCGACGCGAAGCGCACGCGGAACGGCTCGGCGCGCGGCGCGAGCTTGCCGAGCGCTGGCAGGTACTCGACGCCCGCGGCTTCGAACGTGGCGCGGTAGCTGCGTGCGGTGCCGAGCAGCGCACCGTTGTTCTCCATCACGCCCGCGAACTCGCGCGTCGACAGGGCCGGTGGCGCGCTGCGCGAGCCGCGTGCGGGTGGGGGCTGTTGGCCGGGCAGGTGCGGGCTCGCGCACGACAGCACGATGGCGGCGAACGTGAACGTCCGGGCGAGTGTGGACATGGTGGGCGGGTTGGGCAACCAGAACCGTACCTCACGGTTGCATGGCGGGCCGGCGGGCGCCCCGTGCGGCCCGCGGCGCGCCCGTGCCAACGGCGCCTCGGGCGTACGTCGGGAGCTTCGCCCGAGCGCCCTGATCTCGGCGCGGTCAGTCGGTACAACCGCGTCATGTCGTACCACCTTCCCGGTGCCATGTTCCTGCTGTCGCTGGCCGTGCTCGCGCAGGACAAGACCAAGAACCCGGCGCTGCACGTCGCGTTCGTCGGCGACCTGCAGAGCGAGCGCGGCGCCGACTTCGTCGGCTTCCTGCGTTCGCAGTTCCCGCGCGTCGACGGCGTCGAACGCAGCACGTGCACACCCGACCAGCTGCGCACCGCCGACGTCGTCGTGCTCGACTGGCCGCAGGACCAGGGTGTGATGCTCTGGCAGCAGGACGGCCAGAAGCCGCGGCAACAACCGCTCGGCGAGCTGTCGCGCTGGGATCGGCCGACCGTGCTGCTCGGCAGCGCGGGCCTCAACCTCGCCGCGGCGTGGAACCTGCCCGGCACGAACGGTTGAACGTGCCTCGCGCCCCTCGCGTACGGGTTGCGCGAGCACGTGTTGTTCCAGTCGCCCCAGGCGATCGACGTGCACCGGACCGTGGACGTCGCGACGCCCGCATCGTGGCGCGCGGCGCTGCCGGACCAGGAACACGTGCCGGTGCTGCGTCTCTGCGACGGCAAGGGGCCGCCGATGCCCGGCTGGTGTGCGGTGGGATCCGACCTGCAGGGGCCCGAGTTCGAGGTGGTGTGCGGCGGCATCAACAGCAAGCAGCCCGGCTACGCCGCCATCTGGCGCCAGGGCAACCTGCTGCACTTCGGCTTCGAACCTCGGCCGAGCGAGTACAACGAGACCGGCCGCAGGCTGCTGCTCAACGCGATCGCGTACATCGCGCGCTTCGCGACGGATCGGCCGATCGTGCGCGCGAGGAGCTTCGTCGACCCGCAGGGTGGCGGCGCCTCGATCTACTGGCTCGACTTCATGCTGCACTCGCCGAAGGCCGACGCGGCGTACCTCGGGGGGCTCTTCGCGGTGCCGTGGCGCGAACGGTTGGCGTCGCTCGACCTCGCCGACGCGCGGGCGTTCGTGCAGGAGCGGCTCGGCGCGCTGTGCGTCGACGGCGGCAGGTTCGCGTTCGACGACGACGCGCTGCAGCTCGGTGTCGACGTGCGCAAACCCGGTGTGCTGGGCCAGCTCGCGGAGCTGCTGCGCGGCGATTCCGCCGATCGGGCGCGCGCGCTGCTCCTGCGCCTCGTGCCCGACGGTCCCGGTGCCGACACGACGCCGAACAACTGGCGCAACTGGCTGCACGGCCGCGAGCCGGCGATGTGCTTCGACGTGCACTCGTGCGTCTGGCGCCTCGACCCGCTCGCCTACTGGCGCGGTGAGAAGAGCGCGGACCTCAGCGGACCCTCGCGCGCCGATGGCGACGCGCAACGCGACCCGGTCGCGGCCGAACTCGCCGCGAAGATCGTGGCGTTCCACGGCGGTGCCCGCGCCTTCGACGACCTGCAGTGCTTCACGTGCCGGTTTGGCGACGAGCGCTGCCTCTGGGACCGCCGGCGCGGCATCTTCCGGGTCGAGAACGGCGGCGAGATCCCGGCCGGCAACCTCGCGACGCCGTGGCAGGTCGCGATCTTCGACACGGCGGCCGATGCCGACCTGCTGCGCGGCGGCGGACCCGAACCGCGCCCGTTCGTGTCGGGCCGCGGCTCGTTCCGCGAACTGCAGGAGCGCCTGTTCCTGCCGCTGTTGCTGCTCGACCCGGGCACCACGTTGCGGCGGTTGCCCGACGACGCCGAAGGTCATCGCCAGCTCGAGGTCCACCTGGCCGGGCGCTGCACCGACCTGCTCGAGGTGCACGTCCTGCACGTCGACGCCTCGAGCGGTGCGCTGCTGGCGATCGACGAGACGCCGCGCGCGGGCGGCCGCACGACGCCGTGGACGATCGACGGCACGATGCGGGTCGGGCCGCTGCTGCTGCCGCGCAAGTTCGTGCGCAACACGAACAAGAGCTACGAGATCGAGTACCAGGACGCGCAGTGGAACCCGCCCGTGCCCGAGGGTGCCGACTCGAAGCCGGAGAAGCTGCTGGGCGGCGCCTGACGCGCCGTGGGCCGCGCCGCGGCCCATGTCCGAATGTGGCCAGACACCGGGGCTGCGTCATGCCAGACTTCCGGCATGCAGCTCCAAGGCGTGACCACCACCGGCATCTACTGCCGCGCCGACTGCACGGCCCGGCCCAGGCCGGGCAACGTGCGTCCGGTGCGCAACGCGCTCGCGGCGCTCGCGGCGGGCTTCCGGCCGTGCCTGCTGTGCCGGCCGGACCGCTTGCCCGACCTCGGCCTCGATGGTGCGACGTTGGCGCCGCCCGAGATCGCACACGCGGTGCGCATGATCGCCGAGGGTTACCTCGACGAAGCGAGCACCGAACAGCTCGCGACGCGCATCGGCTACAGCACGCGGCACCTGGTGCGGCTGTTCGAGCAGCACATCGGCGCGACGCCCGACTTCGTCGCGCGCGCGCTGCGCGCCCACCTGGCGCGGCGGCTGCTCGACGAATCGGACCTCTCGATCACGCAGGTTGCGCTCGCGGCCGGCTTCTCGAGCATCCGGCAGATGAACCGCGTCATGCGCGAGCTGTTCGGCTTCGCGCCCTCCGTGCTGCGCGCCAAGAGGTCGCGCGGCGTCGCGCTCGACGCGCTCGACGGCGGGCTCCGGCTGCGCGTTCCGTACCGCGGTGCACTCGATGCTCGCCGCCTGATCGGCCACCTGGCCGCGCGCGCGACTCCGGGCGTCGAGGCGGTCGAGAACGGCAGCTACTGGCGCACGCTGAACACCTGCGGTCATCCCGGCGTGCTGCAGGTGCGCGATCCCGGCTGCGGCGGTCACCTCGAGGCCGTGCTGCACCTCGCCACGTTCGGTTCGATCGTCGAACAGGTCGAGCGCGTGCGCAACCTGTTCGGCCTGCACCGCGACGCCGAGGGCGCCGAGAAGCTGCTGCGGCGCGATGCGCTGCTCGGACCGCTCGTGCGGCGGCAGCCGGGGCTGCGCCTGCTCGGCGCCTGGGACCGCTTCGAGACCGCGGTGCGCATCGTCGTCGGCCAGCAGGTCAGCGTGCGCGGCGCGTCGACCGTGACCGGTCGCCTCGCCGAGCGCTTCGGCGAACGTGTGCCCGTGGCGTTGCCCGGCCGGCTGCGCTTCCTGTTCCCGAGTGCTGGCGCGCTCGCGAAGGCCGGCACGCGCGACCTCGGCATGCCCGAGGCGCGCGCGAGGACCATCGTGCATCTCGCGGCGCGGGTCGCGTCGGGCGAACTCGACCTCTCGCGCCCGGCTCCGCTCGAGCAGACGCTGGCGACGCTGCAGGCGGTGCCCGGCATCGGCCCCTGGAGCGCGCACCTGATCGCCGCGCGCGTCATGGGCGAGCCGGACGCGTTCCCCGCGAGCGACCTCGGCCTGCGCAAGGCCGCGGCGACGCTGCTCGGCCGCACGGAACCCGTGGCGGTGCGCGAGCTCGAAGAACTCGCCCAGGCCTGGCGGCCGCATCGCAGCACCGCCGCCGCGTACCTGTGGATGGCCGAGATCCCGGCCGGCGGAGCGGCGCCCGGCGAACGCACACTAGACACCAAGGAGCAATGACCATGTGGACCATCGACCTGCCGAGCCCCGTCGGCACCCTGCGCGCGTTCGCGAGCGAAAACGGCCTGCGTGCGCTGTCGTGGCCCGGCGAAGACGCCGCGCGGCTCGCCGCGGGCAGCGCGCCCGGCGTTGGGCAGGCGGTGCTGCAGCAGCTCGCCCACCAGCTCGCTCAGTACTTCGCCGGCGAACGTACGGTCTTCGAGCTGCCGCTCGATCCCGTCGGCACGCCGTTCCAGCTCGCGGCGTGGCGCGCGCTGTGCACGATCCCGTTCGGCGCGACGCGCACCTACGCGCAACAGGCCGCGGCGGTCGGCCGCCCGCGCGCGGCGCGCGCGGTCGGTGCGGCCAACGCGCGCAACGCGCTCGCGATCGTCGTGCCGTGCCACCGCGTCGTCGGTGCCGGCGGCAGCCTGACGGGGTTCGCGGGCGGCCTCGACGCCAAACGAACGCTGCTCGAGCACGAGGCGCGCGTGCTCGGCGCTCGCGCGGCGCGCCCACCGGCGGCGGGCGTGCGCGCGTGAACGGCGCGACGGCGCCGATCGACGGTCACTTGGCCTTCGCCGGCTTGCCGAGCAGGCGCGCGATCTCCTTCTCGAGCCGGTCGCCGCGCGCACCGATCGCCGCGATCTTGCCATCCGGACCGATCAGGTAGGTGGCCGGGATCGACTGCACGCCGTAGGCCTGCGCGACCTCGTTCTTCCAGCCCTTGCCGTCGAAGAAGTGGCGCCAGGTCATCTTGCGATCGGCGATGCACTTCTCGAACGCCGCCTTGTCCTCGTCGAGGCTGATGCCGACGATGTCGAAGCCCTTGTCGTGGTACTTGGCGTAGGCCGCGAGCACGTTCGGCAGCTCGCCCATGCACGGGCCGCACCACGTCGCCCAGAAGTCGAGCATCACGACCTTGCCCTTGTAGTCGGCGAGCTCGATCGCCTTGCCCGCGATGTCTTCCTGCCCCAGCGCAATCGGGTCGCTGCCGATCAGCTCGTAGTTCTTGGCGATCGAATCGAGGTGCTGCGCGAGTCCACGGACGTTGGACTTGGACTGGCCGAAGTCGTTGAGCACCTTCAAGCCCTCGTCCTTCTTGCCCGCGGCGACCAGCATGTCGGCCAGGGCCGTCACGGCGGCGACCTGCGCGTTCAGGTTGGTGCCGTCCGAGACGATCTTCTCATAGGCCTTCTGTGCGCCCGCTGAGTCGCCCTTCTCGCTCAACGCGCCGGCGCGCGCCATGTGCATCGCCATCGCCGCCTCGCCATCCGTCTTGGTGAGCGCGAGGTCGGCGAGCCGCAGCACGTCGTCGTGGCGGTTCAACGCCTGCGCGATCTCGACCGCTTCCTGCAGCGCGTCGCCGACGTCGTCCGCGTTGCCGTGGCTCTTCGCATAGGCATCGAGCGCCGCGAGCTTCTTCTCGCGGAAGTCGCGCGTCAGCGCCTCGAGCGTCGCGTGCCCTGCCGCCGTCGCGGCGGGAGCCGCGGCGTTGGGTTTGGCGGCAGCGGGCTTGGCCGCAGAGGGCTTGCCGGGGGCCTGGGCGGTCAACAGGGCCGTCGTCGTGACGAGTGCCAACGAGATGAACTTCATGCGTGATCCTGGGGAAGTGGGAGGCCTGAGGCTAGTTGCCCGTGCGCCTCGTCGCGACGACGCGCCCGAGAATCCGCGCCTCGTGTGGGTCATCGTGCAAGCGGCCGCGCCAGCCCGCAGGCTGGTGCGGCCGCTGCTCGGGCTGGCGATCAGATGTCGCCGAGCGTGCCCTTGATGCCGTTGCTCGTGATGGCACCGAACGCGTTGATCGGCGGCACCTGGAACACGGCGGTCTCCGTGAACAACTGGAAGCCGACGAGGCTCGCCGGGGTGGCGGGCACCGCGAAGCTGTAGTTGTAGGTCGGGCCACCGGGGAACCACGGGCCGTTGATCACATCGAGGCTGGCGCGCAACCCGCAGGTCGGCATGCCGAGGAAGAACAGATCCGGGATGCCCGGGTCCGACGCGCCGAAGATCGTCAGGCCGAAGACGGCGGTCGCCGGGATGTTGCTGCAGGTCAGGTTCCAGTTCGTGCCGAGCACCGGCCGCGTCGTGGCCGCGAGTTGCAGTTCCGGATTGTCGGTCGCGGTCAGCATCAGCGAGCCGGCACCGAGCGCCGACAGGTCCGTGTTGCCCGGGTCGAGGCTGGCACCACCCGGCGAATAGCCGACGAGCACGCCACCGTTGGAGCCGACCGCGGCGAGCGCGGTCCACGCGATCGTGACCACGCCGGAGGGGTAGAGCTGCATCTGGAACGTGTTCTGGCTGCCCGGGTTGTTCCAGCTCGCGACGTTGTCCCAGGTCACGGTGATGACGGAGGCGTTCTCCTCGAACCAGATCGTGCCGGCGCCGGCGCCACCGATCGGGTCGAAGTCGGCCTGCGTGTAGAAGGCCGTCTGCGGGTTGCCGAGCAGCGTCGACACGGCGGGCGCCGCGACGAGGCTGTTGCCCGCGGCCTGGCAGACGAGGCCGTTGCTGATGACGTAGAGACTGGTCCAGGGACCGGCCGGCCCCATGAACGAGCCAACGGTGAGCGGTTGTACGATCCCCGCGTCGTCACCGAGTGCCAACGCCGTCGGCACGGCCTGGACCGAACCGATCGGCAGGAACGAGCCCGCCGTCGTGACGAGGTACCCACCGGCGTTCGGGATCATCGTGACGGCGGTGCCCGCGAGATCGAAGGCGGCCGGCGTCGCGAAGTTCTCGTAGAACGAAGTGTACTGACGCACGCAGCCGCTGCCGAGCGTGGTGTTGGTCGCGATCGTGCCCGCGGCCGGCGACGTGTAGATGAACACGCGGCCGAGCTGGCCCGAGGTCGGTGCGAGGTAGGCGCCGCTCGCGTAGCTCGGATCACCGATGTCCCACTGCCAACCGGCGCGGCGCAGGTCGTGCGCGACGCCTTCGATCAGCGTGCTGAAGCCGGGCAGCGTGTAGGACGCGCTGTAGGAGTTGTGCGCCGTGAAGTTGCCGGTGGCGGCCGGCGACCAGTTGCCGAGGATGTCGACCGAGTCGCCTGGCAGGATCGGGATCGCGGTCGCGAGCGGGTTGACCACGCCGCCGACGTTGCGCAGCACCTCGATGTTGTTGACGCGGACCATGAAGCTGGCCGTGTCGCCGGCCTGCTGGGCATTTGGCGGCAGCTCGAGCCCGATGATGTTGAACGGGATGCTCGAGATGAAGTTGTAGCCGCGCGTGAAGCCATTGTAGATGGCGGTGTGCGGCGGCAGCGTGACCTGGGCGATGAGGGACGAGGAGGCAAACAACGCCGCCGCGATCGCGACGGCCTTCGAGGCTGCAGGCATGGGTTCACCTTTCCAAGCAGATCTTGGTCGAGTGGGAGTTGAGAAAGGAGCGGACCCCCGACCGCCCGAAGCGGTTCCGGCAGGATCCCGATGGCAACGGTTGCAGACCGGCTCCCCGCGGTCAATCCCACCCGTCGAGCCCCGCTCGCTCGAGTTGCGGTGAGGCGAACGCGCGTTGCGCGCTGCTCACTGCAGCTGCTGGATCCACGCGTTCGCCTTCTCCGTCGCCTTCGTGTCCGGGTATTTCGCCGCGAGCTTCTGCAGCTGCTCGCGCACCTTCTGACGCTGCCGCGCGTTCTTCGACGCGAGCGCGGCGTCGACGGTCTTCTGCAGCGCGCGCAGTTCCTTCGCGGCGAGCACCTCGCCGTGCATCTTGGGGTCCCGCCGCATGGCGTCGAGCCGCTCTCCGGCTGCGGTCGCGACGGGCAGCGGCGCCAGCGAGGCGGTGATCTGTTCGAGCAGGTCGCACTGATCGAGCACGTCGGGCCGGACCTTGTCCAGCGTCGCCATCAGGCGTTCGGCGTGGGCGACTTCGACGGCCGCGTACCACTCGATGCGCGCGCGAACGAACGCCATCTCGCCCGGCGTGTCGGCGGCCGGGATCAGCGCCAACGCGGCGGCGGCGGCGCCGATCGTGCCCTTCTTCCAGAGACCGTAGACGCGGCGGAACGGCGGCGCGTCGGGGATCTGCGCCAGCGCGTCGGTGGCACCCAGGCGGTAGCTGCTCGACAGGCACAGCACGACGGCGGCCGTGGAGTAGATGCGTCCGCCGGGGCCGCCCCAGACGTCGGTCGGGTCCCATGAACCCGCCGCGGGGCCGTCCTTCTTCTGCAGCGCGAGCAGCGTCTTGTGCAGCGCCTGTTCCCAGCGGCGTTGTTCGGTCGTGCCCTGCAGCTGGGACATGGCCATGCTGCCGTGCAGCCAGTAGTAGAAGTCGACGGCCGGGGCCTCGGTCGTGGGCGGCTTGGCGGTCAGCAGCGCCGCCCCCGCGCGCAACAGATCGCCATCGGGAGCCGCGCCGCACAAGAGGCGCGCGTGCAGCGCGGCCGCCGTCATCGCCTCGCCGCGTTCGGGTGGGAAGCGCGTGCCGTGGTCGCCGGGCATGCGGGACGAGGTCTCACCGGGATTGACGTAGCCCGCGTGGCCGGTCGCCGGGTTCGTGACCGAGTCGAGCCAGGCGAGCGCTTCGCCGACCGAAGTGGCAGGCACTTCGATGCCGGCGTGCCGGCACGCGGCGTAGGCGGCGAGGCACCACGCGGTGACCGACGTGTCGTTGTCGCTGTCGTGGGGTTGGTAGCGCCAGGCCGCGCCCGGGTTGCGGTGCGCTTCGAGGTAGTGCAGGCCCAGGATGGCGGCGTCGCGGTGCCGTTCGCGACCGAGCAGCGCCGCGGCTTCGGCCATCGCGATCGTCGCGAGCGCCTGCGAGTAGATGAAGTCGTGCGCATCACTGCGCAAGTGGCCCGATCGCAGATCGAACGCCCCGCCGAGCCAGTCGGCGGCCAGGTGGCACGCGTCGAGGTGCGCGGGATCCGCTTCGGCGAGCAGCGCGAGCAACGCCAACGCGGTCACGCCGATGTCGTTGGTCGCGGTGCCCGGACCGTCGCTCTTCGCGCCTTCGGCGTCGTGCTTCATGAAGTCGTCGGCATCCCAGTGGCCGTCGTCGTCCTGGTGTGCGAGCAGCCAGTCGAGGCCCGCGTGGATCGCGTTGCGCACCTTCTCGTTGCGGAACGCCGCGCGGCGCTCGGCGCGCTGCCGGAACATCGCCGACACGGCGTCGTGCGCGGCGTCGGCACCGCCCTGCGCCGCCAGCGGCAGCACGAGGCTCGCTGCAGCCAGCATCGTCGGTGCGACCCTCACGGTGCCTTGCCCGCGCCGTGCACCGGCCGGACGCCCGTGAGCTCGTCGATCGTGCGCGTGGCGAAGTCGCCGTAGCCCTCGTGCACCGTGCCGTCCTTGTCGGCGGCGAGTCGCTGCCACGCCAGCGCCTTGATCATGATCAACTGCACGGTGACCTCCTCACCCTGCGGCGAGACCTTGATGCCCTCCGGGTAGTAGCGGAACGAGGTCTTCGCCACCTCGACGCCGTCGTGCAACACGGGTTCGGCCAGATCGTCGCCCTCGACGAGCAGCAGGCCCTTGTCGGTGATCTCGGGGCCCGCCAACAGCTCGCCGAGCGACCTCGGCGCGGCGCCGGTGCGCTGCGTGAACGCGACGATCGCCGCGTGGATCTTCGCCAGTTCCGCGCGCGCGAGCGCCTCCTCGAACTGTTGCGCGCGCCAGTGCCAGCTGCTCGTCATACTGCCCGACAGCAGGGGACCGTAGAGGGTCAGCAGCGCGTGCAGCTCCGGCCCGCCGGCGGTGCCGCTCATGCTCAGCACGAGGCGCTTCGGCTGGCGGCGCAGCACGCCGCGTCCCTTCGTCAGGTGCCCGGTTACGACGCGCACAGGGGGCATGTCCTCGAGCGGCACGAGGGGCTTCGTCGACACGTCGTCGCCCATGAGCTTCGTCCAGAGCGGCAGCCACAGCTCCTGCATCGTCGAGTGGATCGCCGCGCCGTCGAAGCGCAGGTCGAAGCCCGGCAGCATGGCGCCCGCGCCCTCGGGACGCGGTGCGTCGCCGACGTCGAGCGCCGGCGGCGCTCCCGCGGCCGCCGCCTTCAGCAGCGCGCGCAGGCTCTGGCCGCTCTCGGCGAAGTGCAGCACGCCGCGGTGCACGCAGTAGCACGGTTGCAGGCCGGCCGGCAAGCCGTCGATGCGCAGCTGCACGCAGGGCTGGCCTTCGTAGGTGACTTCCTTGGTCTTGATCTCGGCGTCCGCGAGCAGCTTCGCCAGCACGCGCGCGAGCGCCGTTTCGTCGGCGATGCCGATGCTCGCGAACAAGCGCGGCACGAGGCCGCCCGGAGCGGGGCGGGCGATCGCGAACGCGATCCCGCCCGTGCAAGCCTTGTCGAGGTCCTCCTCGAAGCTCGCCAGCGCCGGCATGCCGGCCTGCTCGAGCGGGGTGCCGATGGCGCGCAGCAGCGCGCGCACATCGAAGCCGCAGCGGATCTGCAGCATCGTCTGCTCGGGCACGGGCTGTTCGACCAGCGGCGCCATGCCGTCCACGAGCGCACCGAGCACGCCCTTGGGGCGCGCGTCGAACTCGAGCGCGAGGTCCTCCTGCAGCAGGTCGCCGGCCGGGTGCACGTGCCAGCTCAGCAGGCCGACGCCGTCGAAGCCGAGCGCTTCGATGATCGACGAGAACTCGCTCTCGCCGACGACGCGCAGGATCATGCGGGCGTAGGACAGCACGTCGAGTTCGAGCACCAGGCCCGGCGCCGGGTCGGCGCACGGCCGGCAGTGGCCCGCGTCCGCCGGCACGCCCGATCCACCGCCGAACTGCCCCGGCACGTGCAGCAGCCAGGTGCCGGGCACACCGCCGAAGTCCTGTTCCTGGCGGCGTTCGCCGGGACCGATCACGAACGCGGGGAAGCCGTCGATCGACTGGGCGGGCCCGGCCGCCGCGTGCGGGTCCGCCATCTTCGCGACCTTCTCGGCGAGCGCTTCGAAGTGCTGCGTCCAGCCCGGCTCGGCCGCGGCGATCGGCTCGAGCAGGCACGTCGCCTGGATCTCGAACATCTGCGCGCCTTCGGGGCGGCTGGCCACGATGGCGCCGCTGTGCAGCTCGCGCCAGTCGAGCGCCAGACCCTCGCGCTCGGCGAGATCCTCGACCGTGAGCGAGTCGGGAGCCAACGCCGACAGCGCGTCGAAGGCGCGCGCCCAGTGCTCGCGCCTCTCGGCGTAGACGCGCTGGCCCGCGGCGAACGCGTCGGCGACATCGGCCTCGGCGAACAGCTGGCCGAACCTGGTGCCGGGCAGCGCCGCGAGCAGTGCCGGCAGGTCGTGCACGGCCATGCGGACCATCGGCGCCGTCGGAACGAAGCGCACGCGCTGTTCCTGGGCGCCGACTGCCGTGAGCGCGCACGAGATCACTGCGAGCTGCAGGGGGACTCGGAGCGGCGAGTGGTTCATGTGCCTTCGCGTCGGATCCTACCGTTGCAGGCCTGCAGAATCCGGTAGAGTTGCCGCTCCGCCTCGCCTCCGACATGCCAGAGATCACCCGATTCGCGCGCCTGCTGCCCGTCGCGGCCGTTCTCGCCGCCTGCGGCGGGAACGACGCGATCGGCGATCGCAGTCTCGTGCGCCGTGTCGAGCGCGGCAGCCTGTTCATCACGGTGCGCGAACGCGGCGAACTGCAGGCGGCGCAGGACACGCGCGTCGCGTCGCTGCTCGAAGGGCGCGCGACGTTGATCCACCTGATCCGCGAGGGCTCGGTGGTCAAGACGGGCGACGTGCTCGCCAGGCTCGACAGCAGCGCAATCGAGGAGAAACGCGCCAACCAGGCCATCGCCGTCGCCAAGGCCGAGGCCGCGTTCGAGCAGGCGCGCAAGAACTTCGAGATCATGGAGCAGGAACTGCTCGCCGCCGAGCGCACGGCGCAGAGCCGGCTCACGATCGCCGAGATGCGCCTCGAGAAGTTCATCGGCCAGCCGCGCGACGGCGCCTCGGCCGCGCTCGACTCGCCCGTCGAGGCGGAGCCGGCCGCGGACACGAGCGACACCAACGCCGAGATGATCCATCGTCTGCGGCAACTCGTCGTCGAGGAGAAAGAGCGCGATCCGCTCGCCGAGACGCGCTATGCCGACCTCGACGACAAGTTGATCGAGCTGCTCGGTGGCGAGGCGAACCTCGGGCACGGCATGGGCGAGACGGCCAACCAGGTGCTGCAGCTCATCGACGAGGTCGGGCTCGCGCGCGCCGACCTCAAGCTCGCCGAGGACACGCTGACGTACAGCCGGAAGCTCGCGGCGCGCGAGTTCATCACGCGCAACGAACTCGAACGCGACGTGATCAACCACCGGCGGCAGACGTCGCGCATGACCGTCGCCTGGAACAACCTGCAGGTGCTCGTCAACTACACGCTGGCCGAGAACCGGATCACGCTGCTGCAGGAGATCGACAACGCGCGGCTCGGACTCGCGAGCGTGCGCGCGTCGGGCGAGGCGCGGCGCGTGCGCGAAGCGGCCGAGCTCAAGAGTTCGGAGCTCGAGTTCGATCTGGCCAAGGAGCGGCTCCAGAACTACGACCAGCAGATCGCCAACGCCGTGATGAAGGCGCCGTCGCCGGGCCTCGTCGTCTACGGTCGCTTCGACTGGGACGAGCCCGTGCACGAGGGCATGGAGATCCGCGAGCGACAGGAGGTCGTGATCCTGCCCGACATCTCGACGATGCTGGCCGAGATCAAGGTGCACGAGGCGCAGATCGACAAGGTCGCCGTGGGGCAGAGCGCGACGGTGAGGGTCGACGCGTTCCCGGAGCGCAGCTTCTCGGCCCGGGTGCTGCGTGTGTCGACGCTGCCGGATCCCGGTCCGCGCAGCCAGGACGTCAAGGTCTATCGCGCCGCGGTGCAGATCGATGCCGACAACCGCGATGGCAGCCTGCGCCCCGGCATGAACGCGACCGTCGAGATCGCCGTCGGCCGCGTCGACGCGGTGTTGAGCCTGCCGCTGACGGCCGTGAAGCGGCGCGGCGACACCTACTACGTGTTCGCGGCCGAACCCGGCGGCCCGTTGGCGCGGCGCGTGGAGCTCGGCGTCAGCAACCTGACGCACGTCGAGATCGCGCGTGGCCTCGGCGACGGCGACGAGGTGTGGCTCGTGCCGCCGCCCGGCAGCGTGCTGCCCGCGGAGTCGCCGCGCGAGCCCGGCGCTGCCGAGCCCGCGTTGCTCCGCATCGATGGTGCCGCGGCCGAGGGTGCCGGCGCGGCCGGCCGCTGATCGCACGATGTGGCCCGGCTGGCACATCCTGCGTCTGGGCGTCAAGAACCTGCTGCTGCACAAGCTGCGCTCGTTCCTGACCGTGCTCGGGCTCTTGTTCGGCGTCGCGTCGGTGATCTCGATGCTCGCGGTCGGCGAGGGCGCGAGCCACGAGGCGCTCGAGCAGATCAAGTCGATGGGCCCGACCAACGTGATGGTGCGCAGCCAGCGCCCGCCCGATCCGACCGACACTAGCAACGTGAGCCGCTGGCGCGCGTTCGCCTACGGCCTCGTCTACGCCGATGCCGATCGCGTGCGCAGCACGTTCCCGCGCGCCAACCATGTCGTCTCCGTGCGCGAGACCGCCAAGCTGCTGCGCGCCGGCGCGCGGCTCATGAACAGCATCGTCGTCGGCACGGAGCCCGAGTACCGCGCCGTGATGAACCTGGGCATGGCCGAGGGGCGCTGGCTCGCAGCGGTCGACGTCGGCCGCGCCGAGAACTGCCTCGTGCTCGGTGCGCAGGTGGCAGCGGAGCTGTTTCCGATCGGCAATCCGCTGGGGCAGCCGGTGCAGTGCGGCGACACGCGGTTCACGGTCGTCGGCGTCGTCGACGCGCTGGGCCGCGAGGCGAGCCCAGGCGGCATGCCGCTCGACCAGTGCGTGTTCGTGCCGATCACGACCTCGCAGCAGCGCTTCGGCGACCAGTCGCGCAAGATCCGCCAGGGCAGCGAGGAACGCACGCGCATCGAGCTCAGCGAGATCAAGCTGCAGCTCGCGACGACCGAGGAGGTGCTGCCGGCCGCCCGGCTGCTGGGCAGTCTGCTCGGGATCGGCGAGCGCGCGCAGGACGACGTCAAGCTGATCGTGCCGCTCGAGCTGCTGCGTCAGAAGGAGGCGACGGCCCGCATCTTCAACCTCGTGCTCGGTTCGATCGCCATCATCTCGCTGCTCGTCGGCGGCATCGGCATCATGAACGTGATGCTCGCGACCGTGACCGAACGCACGCGCGAGATCGGCATCCGCCGGGCGCTGGGCGCCAGGCGCGTTGACATCGTGCG